>CAYYWP010000005.1:0-59641 GCA_964475125.1 uncultured Binatia bacterium (SeqCode)
GGCGTGGTGCGGGAGGAGCGACGAGCGACGAGCGACCGGTTCGCGCCGCGCCGCCTCGCCGATGGGGCGCTGCTCGAGGTGCGCGATCTGCGCGTGCGCTTCGGTCGCGGCGCGGCGGCGGTCGACGCGGTCGCCGGCGTGTCGCTCGAGCTGCGGCGCGGCGAGACGCTGGCGCTGGTCGGCGAGAGCGGCTCGGGCAAGTCGGTGACGGCGCTGTCGATCTTGCAGCTGCTGCCCTATCCGCACGCCAGCCATCCGAGCGGCAGCATCCGCTTCGACGGCGTCGAGCTCGTCGGCGCCGGCGGCGCGGTGCTGCGCCGCGTGCGCGGCGACCGCATGGCGATGATCTTCCAGGAGCCGATGACGTCGCTCAACCCCCTGCACTCGATCGAGCGACAGATCGGCGAGACCCTCGCCGTGCATCGCGGGCTCGGCGCGGCGGCGGCGCGCGCCCGCACGGTCGAGCTGCTCCGACTGGTCGGCCTGCCCGATCCGGAACGCCGACTGGGCGCCTTTCCGCACGAGCTCTCCGGCGGCCAGCGCCAGCGGGTGATGATCGCCATGGCGCTGGCCAACGAGCCGGACATCCTGATCGCCGACGAACCGACCACGGCCGTCGACGTGACGATCCAAGCCCAGCTGCTCGCCCTGTTGAAGGATCTGCAACGCCGCCTCGGCATGGCGATCCTCTTCATCACCCACGACCTGAACATCGTGCGCACGCTCGCCGACCGCCTGTGCGTCATGCAGCAGGGGATCATCGTCGAGCAGGGGCCGGTGGCCGAGGTGTTCGCGGCGCCGCACCATCCCTACACCCGCCGTCTGCTGGCCGCGCAACCGTCGGGCGCGCCCGCCCCGGTGTCCGCCGGCGCGCCGGCGGTGTTGCGCTGCGTCGCCGTGCGGGTCTGGTACCCGATCAAGCAGGGCCTGCTGCGGCGCACGGTCGACTACGTGCGGGCGCTCGATGGCGTGACGCTCGAGGTGCGTGCCGGCGAGACGGTCGGCATCGTCGGCGAGAGCGGCTCCGGCAAGACCACGCTGGCACTGGCGGTCCTGCGCTTGGTCGACAGCCGAGGCGAGTTGGCGTTCGCGGGGCGGGTGCTGAGCCAGCTGCGCGGCGGCGCGCTGCGGCCGTTGCGGCGCCAGCTGCAGATCGTCTTCCAGGATCCCTACGGCTCGCTCAACCCGCGGCTGTCCGTGGGCCAGATCATCGCCGAAGGCTTGCAGGTGCACGGCATCGGCGCCGACGCGGCGGCGCGCGAGCCGCTGATCGTCGACGCCTTGCGCGAGGTCGACCTCGATCCCGACACCCGTCACCGCTACCCGCACGAGTTCAGCGGTGGGCAGCGCCAGCGCATCGCCATCGCCCGCGCGCTCGTGCTCAAGCCGGCGCTGTTGATCCTCGACGAACCGACCTCCGCGCTCGACGTCTCGGTGCAGGCCCAGATCATCGATCTGCTGCGCGCCCTGCAGGCGCGTCATGGCCTCGCCTACCTGTTCATCAGCCACGACCTGCGCGTCGTGCGCGCCATGAGCCACCGCGTCGTCGTCCTCAAGGACGGCCAGGTCGTGGAACAGGGCGCCGCCGAGGCCCTCTTCGCCGCCCCGCAGGCCGACTACACCCGCGCCTTACTCGCCGCCGCCCTCGGCGCCGCGAGCTGCGACCGGCTCAGCCCTGGCGGACCGGGAACGACTTGAACATCTCCGCCACGCCGGCGGCGGCGCGGTCGCCGCGCCGCTTGGCATCCATCGCCACCGCGGTGGTGCCGCGCCAGACGAGCTGCCGGCTGCGCGCGTCGTAGACCTCGACGATGACCGTCGCCTCCTCGTAGCCGATGGCGTAGGCGCTGAAGAGCCCTTGCTCACCGCCGGCATCGCGATAGCGTCGGTAGCCGCCGATGCTGTTGGCGTAGCGTTCCTCCAGCCTGGCGTGCACTTGGACGAGCAGGTCGGGTGCGCGATCATCCCGCAGGTAGCCGCGGCCCTGTAACGCCGCGTCGACCGCGTTCTCCACCCGCCAGCCGAGGATATCCACCGCCGTCTCGCGACTCGACGGGGCCGGGGTCGGCGGCGGGGCTGCCCAGGCATAGGTCCGGTAAAGGCTGAAGTCCGTCAGCGGGTTGGGCTGGACGTGGATCGGGATCTTCTCCGCGCAGGCCGCCAACGCCAGCAGCGCAGGGACGAGCCAGGCGGCGCGCCACCAGCGCCCCGGATGCATGCGCATGTTCGTCTGTCCATAGGCCACAAGCCATGGCCCACCGCAAGGCGCACACCCTTGACCGTTGACCATCGCCCGGTCCATCCTCCCGTCCACCCCAGGAGGCCGACATGGGCATGCGAAGCGGGAGAACATTGCAGGTGAAGAAGGCGCCCGCGCGCCGCAGCAAGCCGGCGGCGAAGGCGGCGCCACGCCGTGCGGCCACCCGCACCGTCACGGTCGATAAGCACGCGGCGCTGCGCGCCTTCGCCCAGCGCATCGTCGCGGTGACGGTGTCGAACGATGACGCCGGGATGATGAGCCTCTATGCCGACGCGATCGAATCGAAGGAAGCGAACAACCCGCCGAGCGTCGGCATTCAGGCCATCCGAGACAAGTTCGCCATGTGGCGCGGCATGGCGAGCGACGCGGTGTTCCGGCCGCGCAGCGTGCTGGCCGATGGCCGCACGATCGTCATCGAGTGGGAAGGGCGGGTGACGCTGGCGGCGACGGGCCGGATAGTGGACTTCCATGAAGTGGCGGTGCACGAGATCGCCGGCGGCAAGATCGTACGCGAGCGCTTCTACTACGATCCGGCGGTGCTGCAGTCGTAAGGGCGGCCGGCCGCTCGGCGTCACCTGGCCATCGGGTCGTCATGCAGCGGCTGAGCGCGCTCGGCTTCGGGCTGAGCTTTTTCGTCACCTTGTTCTCGGTGCTCAACCCGGTGCACGCCGTGCCGCTCTACATCGCCATGGTACCGGTGCGTACGCCCGAGACCACCCACCGGGTGGCGTGGCTCGCCGCCGCCACCGTCTTCCTGGCGCTGGTGTTGGCCTTGTTCATCGGCGAGGAGCTGCTCGCCTTCTTCGGCATCACTCTGCCGGCTTTTCAGGTCGGCGGCGGTATCCTGATCTTGCTCATGGGCCTGTCGATGTTGCAGGGGCAGGTGAGTCCGGCCAAGTCGACCCCGGCGGAGACCGCGGAGGCGGCGCAATGGCGAGAGATCGCGGTGGTGCCCCTCGGCACGCCGATCCTGGCCGGTGCCGGGTCGCTGAGCACGGTGATCGTCTTCGACCATCAGGCGGCGCGGTGGAGCGAATGGAGCACCCTGCCGCTCGGTATCATCGCCAATGCCGCCCTCTGCTGGGCCCTGCTGTATTACTCGGATGGGTTGATCCGCGCCCTCGGGCGCACCGGTGTCAACGTCATCAGCCGCCTCATGGGCATGATCCTCGTCGCCATGGCGGTGCAGTTCATGGCTGACGGCGCACGCGGTCTGTTTCCCGGCCTGGCGCGCGCGGTGAGCGGGTAGGGGGCCGGGTGCCGACTGGGACGGCGATGCGGCGCGAACAGATGGTCGCGCGGCTCGACGACGGGCCGTGGGATGTGATCGTCATCGGGGGCGGTGCCACCGGCCTCGGCGTGGCGGTCGACGCGCAGACGCGCGGCTACCGCACCCTGTTGCTCGAGCAATACGATTTCGCCAAGGCCACCTCGAGCCGCAGCACCAAGCTGGTGCATGGCGGCGTGCGCTACTTGAAGCAGGGCAACGTGTCACTCGTGCTCGAGGCGCTGCGGGAGCGCGGCCTGCTGTGCCGCAACGCCTCGCATCTGGTGCACGACCTGGCCTTCGTGGTGCCGCGCTACAAGTGGTGGGAGGGGCCGTTCTACGGCGTCGGCTTCAAGCTCTACGACGTGCTCGCCGGGCGGCTGAACATCGCCAAGTCGCGCCAGCTCAACCGCAAGCAGACCATCGAGCGGATCCCCAACGTCGAAACCAAGAACCTGCTCGGCGGCGCCATGTATCACGACGCCCAGTTCGACGACGCCCGCCTGGCCTTCACCCTCGCCCAGACCGCGGCCGATCACGGTGCCACGCTGGTCAACTACATGGCGGTCGTCGGCCTGGTGAAGTCCGGCGGCATGGTGCGCGGCGTGCAAGCGGTCGATGGCGAGAGCGGCCGGCACTACGAGCCGCGCGCCAAGGTGGTCATCAACGCCACCGGCGTGTTCGCCGATGCCGTGCGCCGCCTCGACGAGCGCCGTGCCGAGGCGATGGTGTCGCCGAGTCAAGGGGTCCACTTGGTTCTCGACCGCCGCTTCCAGCCCAGCGACGCGGCCATCATGGTGCCGCAGACCGACGACGGCCGCGTGCTCTTCGTCATCCCGTGGCACGGGCGCTGCCTGATCGGCACCACCGACACGGCGGTGCCGGAGGCGGTGATCGAGCCGCGGCCGCTGGCCGAGGAGGTCGATTTCATCCTGCGCAACGCGGCGCGCTATCTGCGCCGCGATCCGTCGGCGCGCGACGTGCTCAGCTACTTCGCCGGCCTGCGACCACTCGTCCACGCTAACCAGGGGGCGATCGCCTCCAAGCTGGTGTCGCGCGAGCATGTGGTGGTCATCTCGCCGACCGGGTTGGTGACCATCGTCGGCGGCAAGTGGACGACGTACCGCAAGATGGCCGAGGACACGGTGAACGACGCGATCGCCGTCGGCGGCCTGCCCGAACGCCCGTGCGTCACCGAGGGCCTGCGTTTGCACGGCTGCTTGGCGCGTGACGACCCGGCTCTGCCGGCGGCCGATCACCTGCAGATGTACGGCGCCGACGCCGCCGAGGTGCTGGCCTTTCTCGGCGGCGAGGCGGCGCGCCGCGCGGTGCTGCACCCGCGCCTGCCCTATGTGCGCGGCCAGATCACCTGGGCGGCGCGCTGCGAGATGGCGCGCACGCTCGAGGACGCCCTCGCCCGCCGCACTCGCGCCCTGCTGCTCGACGCCCGCGCCTCGATCGAAGCCGCGCCCACCGCCGCTCGCTTGATGGCGCAAGAGCTCGGCCGCGACCAGAAGTGGATCAACGCCCAAGTGCGCCAGTACACGGAGTTGGCGCGCGGCTACCTGCCGGCGAGATAGGGTGTTGGCGGTTAGCAGTCTGTCGAAAAAGGCCGCGCTCATCCTTCGACGGGCTCAGGATGAGCGGGAAGTGCCTGCGCCGCATTTTTCAACGGACTGTTAGTTCGTTTAGGCTGTTGGCGGTTAGGGACGAAGAAGTTCATCTCCCCCAGAGCCGACGACCTCACTGTCGCCGTTCGCGGTACGGCCGCGCGGCAATGCGCGCCGACGTCAATGCTTCCGACGCAGGATGGTGACGCGGTTGGCGAGAAAGTCGATGGTGCGCGGATACGCCCAGGACGGGGGCGCCGCGGTGCCGGCGTCGAACACGGCCCGGTACGGCGAGCCGTCGCGCATGACCCAGTCGAAGAAACCGGCGACCTCGGGGTACGCGGCTCGGCCCGGCGGCTTGGCGAAGCGGTCGTAGAAGAGGGAGTCCAGCACCACGAAGTCCGGGGCGCGCCCCGCGAGCGCCGCCGGCGTGTACCAGGCCGCATCGGCCGGCGGCTCGAGACGATCGAGCGCCGGCCGCAGGAACGGCCGGTCGGCCAGCATCTGCTCGAACAGCGGCCGGCGACCGCTGATCCAGGGCATCGGCGCGGCACGGGCGCGAACGCCTGGAACGACATCGGGCCGCGGCGCGTAGGCGGTATACTCGACGGACACGCCGGCGGGCAGATGCGCGGCAAGCCAGTCCTGTGCCGCGTGACGCGGATCGGCGCGGAAGCGCTCGCCGACCATCCAGCTGCAGACGAGATTGTATGCCAGCAGCGGCGCGAGAAGCCCGAGACACCAGGATCGCCGCGCCGACAGGTGTCCCCACGACCACCCGGAGAACACCGCGAGCAGCGGCAGCACCGGCAACACGAAGCGCACCGGCAGTCTCGGGAACCCACCGATCACGAAGAAGTACAGGACCAGCACGGCCGAGAGCAGGCACAGATGTCGCCGCTGCGGCGCCGCCAGACGTCCGCGAACTCGGGCGAAGACGAGACCCGCCAGCGAGACGGCCATCAGCACCGACTGCGGCCAGCCGAGGATCTCGACGCCGTTGATCAGAAACGCGCCGTAGCTCACGCCGCCGGTCTGGCCTTCAAAGCGGGGCGTGACCGCGAGGTTGTACAGGAAGTCCTCCAAGAACCGGCGCGCGTCGAGGACGGCGTAGGGATTGCCGGCGACGAAGCCGACCGGGATCATCGCCAGCCCCATCCAGAGGCCTTTGAGCCGCAGCTTCTGCGCCAGGCTACGGCCATCCGCCCGCAGGACGTGGGCAAGCGGCAGAGCGATGCCGACGGCGAGGCCGTTGTACTTGGTCGCCGCGGCAAGGCCGACGGCGAGTCCGGCGACGATCGAGTCCCGCACGACGTCGCGCTCGAGCACCCGCTGCGCCGCATCGAACGCCAGCAGCATGGCGCAGGTCAACGCGATGTCCGCCGTCGGGAAGTGCGCGAAGGCGACGACGCCCGCGGTGGTCGCGAACAGCAGGCTGACGATTGCCGCCGGCACCGCGCCGAAGATCCGGCGCACGACCCGAAACAGCGACCCGATCGCGAGCAGGAAGCACAGCACGGTCACAAGCCGCGCCGTCAAGAGTCGCGCCATCGCCAGTGCCGATGCATCGGGCTGCGCGAAGAAGTCCCAGGCTCGTAGTGGAAGCAGCGCGAACCAGACGACGTAGCTGTAGAGCGGCGGGCGCACGAATTGATCCGGGTTCATCGGCCGGCCGCCGTACCCCAGATCCCGGAACGCCATCTGATCGGGGTGCCAGGTCTCCCAGCGACCCCAGTCGATGCCGTGCAGGCCGAACAGCGACGCCAGCACGAGGGCGAGTGCGAGCGTCCAGACCGGGGCGGAGATGGGCCGGCAGTGCCCGGCGATGCCGCCGTTCGTCATCGGCCGCGCACGCTCGGCGCAGTCACGCGCCGTCCCTGCGCCGATCGATCGCCGCCTTGAGGATCTCCAGGCGCTGCCGGGCGTGAACGCGGTGCGTCGTGCCCTTGCTCGACGCGTGCAGTCGGCGGCGCAGGACCAGTTGCGGGAGCACGCGAAGGCGCAAGCCCGCTTCCATGGCTCTCATGTACCAGTCCATGTCCTGCGCGACCTGCCAGCGCTCGTCGAAGGGGCCGATGCGCTGGTGCGCCGCGCGCCGCACCAGCATGGCCTGCAACAAGTGCCCGGGCATGGGACCGCGCGGCGGCCGCAGTCGCGCCCGATCCTGCTCGGAAAGGTCGGGGCTGTGGAACTCCACGAGCAGACCGGTCACGGCATCGACGCCGGCGTCGCTCTCCAGCGCCTCGACCTGCCCGGTGAGCTTGCCCGGCAGCCAGATGTCGTCGGCATCCATGTGGGCGACGTATCGTCCGCGCGCCAACGCCACTCCGGCATTGCGCGCGCTCGCCGTGCCGCCGTTCGCCTGGCGGTGCAGGCGAACCCCTGCGTATCCTTCCGCGATCGTCGCGCTGCGGTCGGTCGAGCCGTCGTCGACGACCACCAGCTCGATGTTCCGCTGCGACTGCGCGAGCACGCTGTCGATCGCTTCGGCGAGGTGGCGCTCCCCGTTCCAGACGGGGAGAACGACGCTCACCAGCGGCGCGGTCACGAGGCCCCCTTGGCTCGCTTGCGGTCGATCGAGCGTCTGAGGGCGCGCAGGACGGCGCCTTGCACGTCGTGCAGATCACGCGATTGGTTGTGCGCGTGGATGCGCTTGGCGAGGACGACCTCCGGCACGATCGCCATCGCGACCCCCGCGTCGTTGGCGCGCGCGAACCAGTCGGCGCCCTCGGCGGGCGGCGCGGCGGGAGCGAACAACCCGACGCACTCGAAGGCCCACCGCCGGGCGACGAGCGTTCCGGGGAAATAGCCGACGTGGTGTCTCTCGAACAGCGCCGCCGCGATCCACGGCGGCGGCGCGGTCCCCGGCTCCAGCATCAGGATTTGCTGCCCAAGCACGTAGCCGAGCCCGGGGTCGATCAGCAGACGCCTGACCTGGGCTTCGAGCTTGCCCGGCATCCACAGGTCGTCCTGATCGAGAAATGCGAGGAGCTCCGCATCCGAGGCGGTAATGCCGGTGTTCCTGGCGACCGCCACGCCCTGGTTCTCCTGCTGGATGACCCGCACGCCTCGATGGCGCCGGGCAATTTCGGCGGAGTCGTCGCCGGAGCCGTCGTCCACCACGATGATCTCGAGTGCCGGATAATCCTGCTCCGCCACGCTGCGCAGCGCCTGGTCGAGAAACGCCGCGCCGTCGTGCACCGGCACGATGGCGCACACCTTGGGTGCACTCATGCGCGCGGCTTCCTTACCCCGCCTCGATGCACGCCGCGACCACGGCTGGAATCGCCGCCGGATCGTCGCCGAGGTCGAGCGCGAACCCCGGGACCGCGCGAGCCAGCGCCGAGAGACGCAGGAACGTCTCCCCATCCGCCCCCGGCAGGTTGACCAGGGAGCTGGGGGCCATGGCACGCAAGACGGCCGCTGCCGAGATCCGCCGCGCCCGCCCGCCCTTGCCGCCCGTCGCCTGCGGCACCAGGATGGCGCGGATCGGCGACGCCGGCGTGATCCGCGCCGACATGTCCACCAACACCTTGTCGTCCGCAGCCGGGGTGGCGATGACGTCGGTCGGCGGAATGCCGAAGCGCCGCACGTCTTCGCGATGCACGGTCGCGGTCGCATACAGGGCGAACGCCGTGCGTTCGCTGGCGTCGCACAGCACCGAATCGTCGCCGAGAAAGGATAGTCCCGCACCGGCGCAGAGCAGCGACGTCACCGACTTGCCCGCGCCGCCGTGCCCGACGAGCAACGCGGCGCCGCGGTCGGTACCCACCGCCGACGCGTGTACGATCTGCAGCCCTTCGCGGCTCAGCCACCACTGCAGAATCGTTCGGAACGGGCCGGTTCTCTCCGCCAGTGGGATCGGCCCCTCGGGCAACCACCACACCGCCTGCCCGGCGGCCGGGTCCAGGATCCCCGAGACACCCGTGGCCGGATACGCGATCCCCTGCATGCCTCGGGCTCCCCGGTAGCGCACCCGCGGCCGGAGCACGTCCGGCGGCGGCGCGCGATCCGCGATCCCGCGGCCCCGGCACACCACGATGGCGAGGCCGCGCTCGCGGGTCTCGGCGCAGCGCAAATGTCGCAGCGGACGGCAGACGACCGCTTCGACGAATGGATCGGAACACCGCAATCGGAGCCCGTGGCCGGCGATGTCATGGTGCACGAGCCATCCTTCCGGTTCTTCCCGCGCGGCCTCGCGCAAGGCGGCGTCGAGATCCGGGATCACGACTTCGTCTGGCGTGCTCCCGGCTCGGGCCACTGCGTCACATCCACGTCGTGAATCGGATCGACGAGCAAGAACTCGCGCATGTCCGTATACCGCTCGAACCTCAGCGGCTCGAACCGCCCGGTCGGCGACACCACCTCCGGCATCGCGCACGGCGCGGGGGCCGGCCCATCGTCCGGCACCACCAGCCCCTCCGCGAGAAGGTCGCGCAGGAATCCATAGACGGCCCGCTCGACGTCTGCCGCGTCGTCGCCCGAGTACGCCGCGCCAAGCCGCTCGACGATGGCGCCGGCGGAAAACCGCTGGCCGATCATCGACCAGACGTGGCTGGCGACTCCCGGTAGGCTGTAATAGTTCCCTGTCTGGAGATTGATGCCGATGGTTTCGCCCTCGATGTTGTCACTCACGACGTCGGGCGCGTTGATGCGAAATCGATCGTGCGGGGAAGTCATGCCCTGCCCCTCCTCGTCCCGAGGTCGTGCGCCGCGGCCAACGTCATCCAGTACGCCTGCCGTACCGGCCAGGTGACCATTCGCACCAGGATCGCGCGCCCGTCCAGACACGCAAAGCCCTTGAGAAACCGCAGGTAGCCGAGCGGCGTAGGCCGTTGAGCACGGCGCCGGCACATGCGCTCGTAGACGAACCACACGTGCGGCGCCCGTCCCAACGGCGTGCGCATCGGCCCCTGCCGTTTGAACCAGTACTCGAGCCGCTCGGCCGACAACACGGCGCGGCTCTCGAGTTCCTGCAGAACCGCGTCGGGCACGGGCGCGTGCACGGCATCGCGCAGATAGCGCAGCGCGCGTTGCAGCAGGAAGCTCAGCCGCCGGCTCTCCGCCTCGCAAACGACTCGCTCCCAGTCGAGCCCCGGAAAGCGACGGAGCAGGTACACCGCGTCGGTGATCCAGTGCAGCGGCGTGGTGTTGAGCGAACCCCACGAGCCGTGGGCGATGGTGTGCAGCAGGTGATCTTCGGCAGAGAGCGTCCGCGCCGCCACGCCGAAGAAGTCGAAGTCGATCGCGCGCTGCCAGAAGCCGTCGTCGTCCCCGGGCCCGGTATCCTCCACCAGCACATGCCAGTGGAGATCGATCTCCATGCCGTCGCGGTGGCGGAACGGAAGACTGTGCCGGAACTGCAGCAAGGCGCCCAGAGCGCTGCCGTTGTCGAGCGGCGTGAATCCCGCCTCGATGAGGAGGTCGGTGGCCGCCGCGACCTTCGCGCTCGGCACCAGGATGTCAACGTCTCCCATCGCCCGCGCGCCGGCGTCGCGATAGACGAGGGCACTGAGCGCGGCCCCCTTGAGCAGGAGGCACGGAACGCCGGCGGCACTCAATGCCGCCAGGCGCTGCCGAGCGACAGCGAATCGGGTGCGGTTCCGATACCAGGACCAGCGGTAGGCGGCCCCGTACTGCTGCCTGTGGGGCGAGTCGATGCCGTGCGCCGTCAGGCTGCGGTAGAGGAGCGGGAGAACCGTCAACGTCTCGTAATCGATGTTTCGCGGACTGAAGTCGACCTCCCAGGCATGCAGCGCATCACGCGCCTCCTCCGGCTCCGCCAGTGCGGCGAGCAACAACTTCTGCCGACACGCATCGGGCCAAATTGAGCCGATCCTGGGTGGTGTCCACTTCAAGGTGCAACGCGTCCCGCCGGTGACGAAGCTAACCGAGGCGCTGAACGCGAGTCAACGCAGAATAAGGTGTTGGGGGTCAGGCTTGGCGGTTAGCAGTCCGTTGAAAAAGGCCGCGCTCATCCTTCGACGGGCTCAGGATGAGCGGGAAGTGCTTGTGCCGCAACGTGTTCCGCTCACCCTGAGCCCGTCGAAGGGTGAACGGAACACGTTTTTCAACGGGCGGTTAAGGGATCAAGAGGTTCATATCCCCAACCCCAATCCGAAAAAACCTCTCACCACGAAGTCCACGAAGCCCGCGAAGATCACGGCTCGGAGCAGCGGTGCTTCGATCGTCTTGAACCCCACAACTGGGCGCTTCTCTCCCCCTCCTCGCACCGCCGCGAGCCCCCCTTGCCATCCGCGCGCTTCGTGGCCTTCGTGGTTTTAAGGAATTTCGGATTAGGGGCTAACCGCCTGCCCTGTTGACCGCCGGACAGCCGTGGCAGTAGTGGAAAGGCACAGCGCTGGCCCGCGCGGCGCCATCGACGGCAGACCGAGGGGGAGCCAATGAAACAGGTTCTATTGGTTGCGGCGATGCTGTGTGTGGCGGCCGGAGCAGCGCAGGCGCAGGCGCCACCGGCGGCGAAAGCGCGACCGGGGGCTGGCGGGCCGAGCACCGACCTGGCCAACGATGCGGCGATCCGCAAACTCTACGAGCAGTTCACCGCCGCCTGGAACCGACACGACGCGAAGGCGATGGCGAGCTTCTGGGCGCTCGACGGCGATACCACCGAGCCCGATGGCATGGTGGCCAAGGGGCGCGACGAGGTCGAGAAGCACTTCGCCACCGAGCAGTCGACGGCGATGAAAGACAGCCAGCTCAAGCTGACGGTCGACTCGGTCTGGTTCCTCGACGCCGATGTGGCCATGGTCGACGGCACGTACATCGTCCTGAACGCGCTCGACCCCAACGGCCAGCCGCTGCCGCCGCGCAAGGGGCTGGTCAGCGCCGTGCTGATCAAGGACTCGGGCACGTGGCAGGTCGCGGCCAGCCGCTCGATGATCCCCATTCCGCTGCCGTGGCGACCGCGCTGAGCGGCGATCGCCTTTGTGCTTCGGCAATAGGACACTAGGTGGACGGATGATCGATCTGTATTACTGGCCGACGCCGAACGGTTGGAAGATCTCTATCGCGCTCGAGGAAATGGAGCTGCCGTACCGGGTCGTGTACGTGCACATCGGCCGCGGTGAGCAATTCGCGCCCGAGTTCCTGGCGATCAGTCCCAACAATCGCATGCCGGCGATCGTCGACCACGATCCGCCGGGCGGCGGCGCGCCGATCTCGATCTTCGAATCCGGTGCGATTCTGCTCTATCTGGCCGAGAAGTGCGGCCGCTTTCTGCCCGCCGACGTGCGCGGCCGCAACGAGGTGCGGCAATGGCTCATGTGGCAGATGGGCGGCCTCGGACCGATGGCCGGGCAAGCCGGCCACTTCCGCCTCTACGCCCTCGAGCAGGTGCCCTACGGCATCCAGCGCTACACCGACGAGGTGAACCGGCTGTACGGGGTGCTCAACCGCCGCCTCGCCGGGCGAGAGTACATCTGCGGCGACTACTCGATCGCCGACATGGCCTGCTGGCCTTGGGTGGTCCCGCACGAGGCGCACGGTCAGCAGATCGGTGAGTTTCCCCACCTACAGGCGTGGTACGAGCGCATGAAGGCGCGGCCCGCCGTGATTCGCGGCTTCGACGTCGGCAAGGAGATTCGCGAAGCGCGCGCCTCCGCCGGCCTGGACGAGGAAGCCCGCAAGGTCCTGTTCGGCCAGCGCGCCCGCTGAGCCGCGCGGGCGATGCGGAAGGACGCGCACGATCTCGAGGTGAGCGGCGCGGATCCCGCCGCCCTCGCCGCGATCGACGATTTCCGTCTCCAGTTGCTGGCGATCGGGCGGCGCGCCGGCGACATCGTCACCGCCGCCGAGGCCCATCGCGACCTCCCCCTCCTGCAGGCCTACGCCGCGACCTTTTTCCTCTTCGGTCAAACCGGCCCGGCACAGGCGCAAGCGGAGACTTTTCTCGCCCGCGCCCGGGAGCTGCGCGGGCGGTGCAATCGGCGCGAGACGCGCTACCTGGAGGCCACCGAAGCCTGGGCGCACGGCGACCACGAAACGGCGCTCGACCACCTGGAGGCCTTGTGCCACGAGTGGCCGCGCGATCTGATCGCTGCCAAGGTCGCCGAGTTCCATTACTACTGCGCCGGCCAGGAGTGGAACGCCGCGCGCTTTCTCGCCTTGGTCGAAGCCATCGCCGCCCCGAACGCCGGCGACGCCGGCTTCCTCGCCATGCGCGCTTTCGCCCACGAGCTCACCGGCGCCCGCGCCAGCGCGCAGCGCATCGCCGAGACGGCCTTGGCCATCGACCCGTCGATGGCATGGGCGCACCACACCTTGGCACACGTGTATCTGCTCAGCGGCGATCTCGACACGGGCCTGCGTCGGCTGACCCCCGCGCTGGCCGGTTGGCGCCGCGGCGGGCGCGTCATCCACGCGCACAACGCCTGGCACCTGGCGCTTTTCCATTGGGAGCGTCTCGACACGGCGGCGGTCGACGAGCTGTTCCGCCAGGACATCTGGGGCTACGCGCCCGACCTGGTGCCCGAGCAGCTCGATGCCATCGCGCTGTTGTGGCGCCTCGACCTCGCCGACCGTCCGCGCGACGACGCCTGGGCGGAGATCGCGGCGCACGTCATTCCGCGCTGCCAGGAGTGCTTCATCCCCTTCGTCAACGCGCATTTCGCCTATGCCCTAGCGCGCGCCGGCGAGCACGACGCCGTGGCGGCGGCGCTGGCCAGTGCCCGCGGTTTCGCCGCTGCACAGCGCGGTGACCGCGGCCAGGCCTGGGCGCGGGTCGGCGTGCCGTTGCTCGAGGCCTGCGCCGCCTTGGGGCGCGGCGATGCGCGCCGCTGCAGCGAGACCCTGGCCCCGATCCTCGACGAGGTCGGCCGCGTCGGCGGCAGCGATGCCCAAGACGCGCTGTTCCGCGAGAGCTACCTGGTGGCCCTCATTCGCGCCGGCGAACGCGGGCGCGCCCGGTCGTACCTGCAAACCCTGCGCAACGGCCGCGCCGCGCCTTCCGCGCTCGAGTCGCATTGGCGCGCCCAGATCGGCTGATCACGGGGTCAGGCGTGAACACGGAGCTGCACCCGCCACCTGCCCATCAACCCGGATTCCATCTCGGCTGAGAGGATACGAGGCGCGTCGGTCGGTATCCGCGTGCTCCTGCCGTGCGTCCGCGCCGCAGCGGTGTCGGTGTTCGCTCTCTTGTGTTCTACCCTGATCAACGCCAGGATCGCGACCCATGTCGATTGAATCCGTACGCTACGAGGCGCTCGACGGCGTGGCGGCCATTGCCCTCGACGACGGCAAGGCCAACGCCTTGTCTCCGGCCGTGATCGCGGCGCTGGATGGCGCGCTCGACCGCGCCGAGCAGGAGCGGCTCGCGGTCCTGCTCAGCGGTCGACCGGGTCGCTTTTCGGCCGGGTTGGATCTGTCGGTCATGACCAGTGGTGCGGAGCCGGCGAAGGCGCTGCTGAAGAGCCTGGCCGCCCTGGCGCTGCGACTCTACGCCTTTCCGCGCCCGGTCGTGATCGCCTGTACGGGCCACGCGCTGGCCGGCGGAGCCGTGCTGCTGCTTGCCGCCGATCTGCGCCTCGGCACGCCCGGCGCCTTCAAGATCGGCCTGAACGAGGTGGCGATCCAATTGCCGCTGCCGCTGTTCATCCTCGAGCTCGCTCGCGACCGGCTGTCGCCGCGCTGGTTCGCACAAGCCACCACGCAGGCGCGCATCTTCGATCCCGATGGGGCGCGCGACGCCGGCTACCTCGACGAGCTCGCCGCCCCCGAGGCGCTGCTCGACAGCGCCCGGCAACGCGCCGCCCAGCTCGCCGCGCTGCCCGCCGACGCCTTCCGCTTGAGCAAAGACCGCGCCCGACGCGACCTGGTGGCGCGCGTGCGCGCCGGGCTGGAGGCGGACATCGCGGCGCTGTTTTGAGGCAGGTTGTTGGTAGGTAGGTTGTTAGGCTGTTCGGGGATCAGAAGCGCGAATAAAAGGCAGAAACCTCTGAATCCCTAACAGCTAACAACCTAACAGCTAACCACCTGGCTCTACGCGCCGACCGACGCCAGCACGTCGTCCGGAACTTCCAGCTCCATCGTCAGCAGGCCCTGGGCGAGCGTCTTGCCCTGATGGTCGACGCGCAGGGACAGCGTGCCGCCGCCGCCGAGGGCGTGGCGTAGGACGAAGTTGAAAGCGAGCAGATTGGGCAGCTCGTAGCGCTCAACCGGACCGCGCACGAGGTCGCGGTAGAAATCGTGCACGCGCTTGGCGGTGAGCGCCTCGCGCAGGAAAGCGTAGGCCTCCGGCGAGCGCGCGGCGACGCCGACGTTGGCGTGGTCGCCCTTGTCGCCGGAGCGCGCATACGCGATCGTGTGCAGTCGCACGCGGCTGGTGCGCAGCGCCCTTCCGCCCTCGCCTGGCGCGTCGGCGATCTCGGGCGGTGGGTCGAGCTCGCGTGCCGAGCGGCCCGGCGGCAGGCTCAGCGGGACCTCGGTGATCGACTCCTGGCCGTCGCGCCGCACGGCCACGCGCGCCGTCACCAGCTCGCGGGGTACGAGCGCGGGCCAGAAGCCGAACGCTTCCTGCACATCCGGTCGCCCGCCGAACACGCCAAGACCCGGCGGCCCCTGCAGGGCGAAGCCGAGCAGGTGGTTGGCGAAGCGGGTCAGCTTGTGGCGATCGCCGTCGGCGACCGCAAAGCGGAGCACCATCTCGTTCGGCTCGCGCTCGGCAAGCGCGACATCCCCCCAGCAGGCGTTGACGCCGATGTAGTCGACGCGGCGATCGGCGAAGTCGGTGCCGAGGCGGTGCCAGACCATCTCGGCCAGGCGCTCGGCCTTGGCGATCACGTTGGGGCCCGAGAGCAGCACCGTGCCGACGGCGCGGTAGCCCTGGCGGTACACCATCGAAACCTTGAGCGTCGTGGGCGCGGGCAGGCCGCGCGCGCCGCCGACGCGCACGCGATCGGGGCCCTCCTGGGTCGGTTGCAGGCTGGTGAAGTCGGCCACCACATCGGGGGTCACGTAGGCGCGCGGGTCGCCGATCTCGTAGAGCAGCTGCTCGGTTACCGTCCGCACGCTCACCAGGCCGCCGGTGTTGGCATGCTTGGTGACCACGAATGTGCCGTCCGGCTGGACTTCGGCGATCGGGTAGCCGACGTCGAGCATCGACGGGATGCGCTGCCAATCGGTGAAGTTGCCGCCGGTCGCCTGCGCGCCGCATTCGAGGATGTGTCCGGCGGCGGTGCCGGCGGCGAGGCGATTCCAGTCATCCCAGGCCCAGTCGAACTCGTGCACCAACGGCGCCAGGATCAAGGCCGCGTCCGTGGTGCGGCCGGTGATGACGATGCGCGCGCCGCCGCGCAGCGCGGCGACCACCGGGGCGGCGCCGAGGTAGGCGTTGGCCGCGACGACGCGGCCGCGGATCTCGTCATAAGAGCGCTCGCCATCCATGTGATCGAGCCGGATGCCGGCGGCCGCCAGCTCATCGAGACGGGGCAGCAGGTCGTCGCCGTCGACGACGCCGATCGGCAGCGCCACACCGGCCTGGCGGCAGAGCGTCGCCACCGCCTCGGCGCAGCCGCCGGGATTGATGCCGCCGGCGTTGACGATCACCGTCACCCCGCTCTCGGCGATCGCCGGCAGCGCCAGCTTGAGGTGCTCGATGAAGTCGTAGGCGAAGCCGGCGCGCGAGTCGCGGGCGCGCTGGCGCTGCAGGATCACCATGGTGATCTCGGCCAGGAAGTCCATGGTGACGTAATCGAGCGGGCCGCCGGCCACCTGGCGCCAGAGCGCCTCGGGATCGTCGCCCCAGTAGCCGCTGGCGTTGGCGATGCGCACGAGGGGTTTCACTGCTGCTCCGTGCCGGCGTGTCTAGCGCGGATTCATCACCAGTTCCACGTCGCAGCGGACCGCATGAAGACTTGGATCGAGGCAACGTGCGGAGATGCTTGTCCCGCTGAGCGCGCGACCTGCTACTAACCTTGATCGGGCAAGAGAAATTCAACCCAGAGCCGCGGAGCTCGCAGAGACCGCGGAGGGTCTAGAGAGTGAACCCCGGACCCAATCGACGCTGACGATGGGGTCGCGCTCGAGCTCATGCACGCCGCCGCTGTGCCCGCTGCGTACTCTGCGTCTCAGCGTTGAGGTTTTTCTCAGATCGAGGTTAACGAAGCGCGACGCGCGGTTGGCTCAAGTCACCAGGAGCCGGGCGGTTTCATCCTCGAAGTGCGGGACACGCGCTGCACTCATTGCGGCAGTATGCGGTCAGGAGGCCGGCCGGTGTGCGCACTGACCATCGCATCCAAGGCGGCCGCGTATGCGGCGACCTCGCCGGCGGACTCGCACGGCAGCTCCACCAAACGCCGCCGTTCGGCCAGCGTCAACTGCTCCCATTCACGCAGTCGCAGCTTGA
This sequence comes from uncultured Binatia bacterium (SeqCode), assembly GCA_964475125.1. GTDB lineage: Bacteria > Desulfobacterota > Binatia > HRBIN30 > CADEER01 > CAYYWP01. The sequence continues at coordinate 17,499 of CAYYWP010000005.1, forward strand.
TCGCCACGCGGTCGAGCTTGTCGCGCACGTGGCGCGGAATGAGCTGCAGATCATCGGCGTCGGTCATAGAAAAAAGCGTGACCGGTGACCAGTCGCCTGTGACCGGTGTTCACTGCCGACCGGTCACTGGTCACTGGTCACACTCCTTTCGGCGCCTCGTACCGCGTCACCGCGTGGCGTACGACGCCGTTGGCGTCGCGCACCTCCTCGACGACGTTGCGGCCTTGGCACGCCGGGCAGGGGAAGTAGCGCGTCGCGCCATCCTGGCGCGCCATCCAGTGCAGGTCCGGATTGAGGACGTTGCCGGCGCTCACCTCGTAGGCCAGCATCCAACCGCAGGCCGGATCGAGACAGCGCAGAACGTCGATGTCGGCAGCCTTCTTCGCCTTTGGCGCTGGGGCGTCGGTACTCATGGCGAAGGCTCTTAGCCAGCCGAGGCCGAGGTCGACAAGCCCACCGCCGAGTCACCCAGGGCCGCCGTGGTCGGTACCGGGCCGGGTCGGCCGACACGATCGAAGAATTTGCCTTGCGATCCTCGCGCCAGGCGTGCGACAACCTGGAACAGGCTCAGACGTCGCGGGGCGGGGTGAAGGGACGTTGGGTCGCGCGGCGGACGGGCGGCGTTTCCGCCAGAGGTGACCCATGGACGAGCATCTCCGCGAGGAAGAGGACATCGCCGACGAGCGCGCGCTGCAAGCGGCGCGCTTCGGCGCCGCCATGGCGAAGCGGCCGATCCGCTCGCTGTCGACGCTCAAGCGGCTGGTCTGTGTCGCGCCCGCCGCCACCGTGTGCGAGGCGGCGAAGGTGATGGATGACGGCGGGGTCGGTTGCGTGCTGGTGGTCGAAGCGGACCGGCTGGTCGGCATCTTCACCGAGCGCGACCTGGTGCGCAAGGTCGTGGCCGGCGGGCGCGACCCGGCGACGACGGCCGTGCGCGAGGTCATGAGTCCGGATCCCGAGTGCCTGACCCAGGAAGACGACGTCGCCTACGCGCTCAATCTCATGAGCGAGCACGGCTTTCGCCGCATCCCGCTGGTCGACGAGCGGGGTCGGCCGACCGGCGTGGTGACGATGCGCAACATCGTCGTCGACCTCGTCGAGCTGATCCCGCACGACGTGCGCAACCTGCCGCCGCGCCCGAAGCTGCAGCAGACCCGCGAGCGTGAAGGCGCGTAGGGATGGAGAGGCGATAGCCGCCCGTCGGGGAGCGGCGTCACCACCATCGGCTAACACTCCTCCACTGAACTCCCCGATGGGGCCCGTCATGTCGGCTCGTGCGGTGCGTGTGCCTCCGGTCTTGGCACTGGTCGCGTTCACCGTCATCACGGTGGGCGGGTACCTGTACGTGCGCCAGCAATTCGCCGAGAAGGTGCCCGCCGGCCTGGCGACGGCGAACGGCCGCATCGAGGTGCAGCGCGTCGATATCGCGTCGAAACTCGCCGGCCGCGTGGCCGAGATCCGCGTTCGCGAGGGCGACTTCATCGAACGCGATGCCGTCGTCGCTCGGCTCGACAGCGCTGAGCTACTCGCTCAGCTGTCGGCCGCCCGGGCGTCGGTTGGGCGAGCGCTCGCCAGCATCAAGCGCGCCGAGGCGGAGATCGCGGTCCGCGCCGCGCAGCACAATCTGTCCGAACTCGAGCTGCACCGCGCCAGCGCGCTCGAACAGCGATCGGTGGGGACGAAAGCCGAGCTCGAACAGCGCACGGCGCAACATCTCGTCGCCGAAGCAGAGCTACGCGGCGCCGACGCGGCGCTGGCGGACGCGAAAGCGACGCAGGACGTGGCCGAAGCGGAGGTCGCCAAGATCCAGGCGACGCTCGAGGACATGACCCTGCGATCACCGGTATCGGGCAGGGTCGAGTACAAGCTCGTCCAGTCCGGCGAGGTGGTGGCCGCCGGCGACCGGCTGGTGACGATACTCGATCTGCAAGACGTGTTCATGACCATCTTCCTTCCAACCGGGGAGGCCGGCCGGGTCGCTCTCGGATCCGACGCCCGCATCGTACTCGATGCGGTCCCGGACGCCGTGTTCCCCGCCGTCGTTTCGTTCGTCGCCGCCGAAGCGCAGTTCACTCCCAAGACGGTCGAGACCGCGAACGAGCGAGAGAAGCTCATGTACCGCATCAAGCTCGCCTGCGATCCGGAACTGCTCAGAACCCATCGCGAGTACGTCAAGGCCGGCCTGACTGGAAAGGCTTATGTCAAACTCTCGCCCGATGCGTCATGGCCTGCCCACTTGACGCCGCGGCTGCCGAATGTCTCCGGCTGACGCACTCGCCGTCGAGGTGATCCACGTTACCCATCGTTACGCACAGGCAGCGGCCCTCGACGACGTCAGCCTGGCGGTGCCGAGCGATACGTCGACCGCCTTCGTCGGCCCGGACGGCGTCGGCAAGTCTACCCTGCTCGCCCTGATCGCCGGCGTGCGGCGCCTGCAGTCGGGAACCATCCGCACGCTGGACGGAGACGTCGCCTCGCGCGCGCACCGCGATCGCCTCTCGCCGCGCATCGCCTATATGCCGCAGGGCCTGGGCCGCAATCTCTATCCGAGCCTGTCGGTCCATGAGCACCTGGAGTTCTTCGCCCGCCTGTTCGGGCAATCGCCCGCCGAGGACCGCCATCGCATCGCCCGCCTGCTGCGCGCCACGGGGCTCGATCCGTTTCCGCATCGCCCGGCGGGCAAGCTCTCGGGGGGAATGAAGCAGAAGCTCTCGCTCTGCTGCGCTCTGATCCATGATCCCGACCTGCTGATCCTGGACGAGCCGACCACTGGCATCGACCCGCTGTCGCGGCGCCAATTCTGGGCGCTGATCGGGGAGCTCAAGCGGGAGCGGCCGCACATGACGGTCCTGGTCGCCACCGCGTACATGGAGGAGGCGGAACGCTTCGACCGACTCGTCGTGATGGACGGCGGGCGCGTTCTGGCGGCAGCAAGCACGGGCGACGTGCTCGCGCGCGCCGGCGCCAGCACCCTCGAACAGGCCTACGTCGCGCTGCGCCAGGCCTGCGACCCTACCCCCGCCCGGCGCTTCGTCATGACTCCACGAGAGGCCACGCCCGCGCCGCCGGTCATCGTCGCGGAGAGCCTGAGCCGGAGGTTCGGCGATTTCGTCGCCGTGGACCGGGTGAGCTTTCGCATCGAGCGCGGCGAGATCTTCGGATTTCTCGGCTCGAACGGTTGCGGCAAGACCACGACGATGAAGATGCTGACCGGGCTCCTCAGCATCAGCGGCGGGCGCGCCGAGTTGCTCGGCCGGCCAGTCGAAGCGCGCGATCTCGAAACCCGCCTGCGGGTCGGCTACATGTCGCAGTCCTTCTCGCTGTACGAGGAACTGACGGTCGGGGGGAATCTCGACCTGCACGCCCGATTGTACCGGGTGCCCGAGGCGGAGGTCGCCTCCCGCGTCGATGAGACCTTGCGCCAGTTCGAACTGACCGCCGTCAGCGCACAGAAGCCCTCCGCGCTCCCGCTCGGCATCCGCCAACGCCTGCAGCTCGCCGCCGCCTGCCTGCATCGGCCGGAGGTGCTGATCCTCGATGAGCCGACCTCGGGAGTCGATCCGGCGGCCCGGGATATGTTCTGGCGCATCCTGCGCGATCTCTCGCGCCAGCAGGGCGTGACGATCTTCGTCTCGACGCACTTCATGAACGAGGCCGACCGCTGCGATCGTATCTCGCTGATGCATGCCGGCAAGGTCCTGGTGGTCGGGACACCGGCGGAGCTGCGCCGGACGAAGTCTGCGGCGCACCTGGAGGATGCATTCATCGCCTACCTCGAAAGCGCCGACGGCGCGGCATCGAGCGCGGCACCGGTTCCGGTGCGCGGCGAACCGCCGAACGACTCCGAAGTCAGCGCCGCCGTCCGTCACGACACCTTCCGCGCGTCGTGGAACCGCATCAGAGCCTTCGCGCGCCGCGAACGGCTCGAATTGATGCGCGACCGCGTCCGCCTCGCCTTCGCGCTGATCGGACCCCTGATCCTGGTGATGACCTTCGGCTACGGCATCACGTTCGATGTCGAGCAGCTGACCTATGCCGTGCTCGACCGCGACCAGAGCCTCGACAGCCGGCAGGTGATCGAGAGCTTCGCGAGCTCCAGGTACTTTCGCGAACAGGCGGCGTTGTCCAGCGAGGACGAGATCGATCGCCGATTGCGCAGCGGCGAGCTGCGCATGGTCATCAGCATTCCGCCTGGGTTCGGCCGCGACCTCCTCACCGGCCGCCACCCCGAGGTGGCGTTCTTCCTGGACGGCGCCATGCCGTTTCGCGCCGAGACGACGCGTGGCTACGTGGAAGGAACGATGACGCACTACCTGCGTGATCTCGCGCGCAGAACCTCCAGTGCGCGGTCCAACCCCGACGCGGTCAGGGTCGAACCGCGATTCCGATACAATCAGGATTTTCGCAGCGTGTTTGCCATCACCCCCGGCCTGGTCATGATCCTCCTGGTGATTTTCCCATCGATGCTCGCCGCACTCGGGATCGTACGCGAGCGCGAGCTGGGGTCGATCAGCAATCTGTACGCCTCGCCCGCCTCGGTTGCCGAATTCATTCTCGGCAAGCAGGTTCCATCTGTCGCCATCGGCTTCGTGAGCTTTCTCAGCCTCGTCGTCCTGGTCGATCTGCTGTTCCAGGTGACCGTCAGAGGCTCATTCGCGGCGCTCGTTCTCGGCGCCCTGCTCTACCTCTACGCGACGACCGCGCTCGGTATACTGGTGTCCACGTTCGTCCGCACCCAGGTCGCCGCCATCGTGGTGACCGCCATCATCGTCAGCGTGCCGGCGATCAACTTCTCCGGATACATCTTTCCGGTGGCGGCGCTGGAGGGCTCCGGGCGCTTGATCGGCATGGGATTCCCGTCGCTCTGGTTCCAGAACGTCAGTCTCGGCACCTTTACCAAGGCCCGCGACTTCGCCGCCTTCTACGCTGAATTCCTCATCCTGTTCGGCTTCGGCAGTGTGTACCTGCTGGCGGCGAGCGTCTGGTTGCGCAAGCAGGAGGCTTGACGGTGGGGCGGTGGCTCTCCAACGTGTATCGCCTGGGGCTGAAGGAATTCGCCGCCCTCGCTAGCGACAAGGTGTTGTGTTTCTTCGTCGCCTACTCGTTCTCCTTCGCGATCTACAGCCAGGCGACCGGCATCAAGACGGAGGTCGCCAATGCGCCGGTCGCGATCGCCGATTCGGATCGATCCGAGCTGTCGGCGCGCCTTCGCGATGCGCTGCTCACGCCCTATTTCCGCGCCCCCGCCGTCATCGACCGCGCCGAGGTCGACCGCCGCATGGACCGCGGCGACTATACGCTGGTGCTCGACATTCCACCGCGCTTCGAGGCCGACGCGCTGCGCGGTCGCAGCCCGGCTCTGCAACTGAACGTCGATGCCACCGCTATGACCCAGGCCGGCGTGGGGGTGAGTTATATCCAGGCGATCGTGCAGCGGGAAAGCGAGAGCTATCTTCGCTCGCGCGGCCTCGAGGCATCCCCGCCCGTGTCCACGGTCATTCGCGCCTTCTTCAATCCGAATCTCGAGGGCATCCGGTTCCAGGCGATCTGGGCGATCCTGGAGAACGTCACCATGTTGTCCATCCTCATCGTCGGCGCGGCGGTGATCCGGGAACGCGAACGCGGGACGATCGAGCACCTCCTGGTCATGCCGATCCGGGCGAGCGAGATCGCGGCGGCCAAGGTCTGGGCCAACGGCCTGGTGATCGTCGTCGCGACTGGGCTGTCGCTGTCGATCGTCGTCGAACGGCTGCTCGGTGTGCCGATCGAGGGATCGGTCGGCCTCTTCCTCGGCGGAACGGCCGTGTACCTCTTTGCCATCGCCGCCCTTGGCGTTCTGCTCGCCACGATCGCGAATTCGTTGCCGCAATTTACGTTGCTCGCCATCCCGGTCTTCTTGATCCTCAACATGCTGTCGGGCGGCGTCTCCCCGTTCGAAGCCATTCCTCGACCGCTGCAAGTCGTGCTGCAGATCTCGCCGACCGTGCATTACGTGAGGTTGGCGCAGGCCGTCTTGTATCGCGCCGCCGGCCTCGACGTCGTGTGGCACCATCTGGCGGTCCTCGGCGCCGAAGGGGTGATTTTTCTCGCCCTGGCGGTGGCGAGATTCCGGACGATGCTCGCGGCTGCGCAGTGATCGGCGCCGGCCGCCGCGAGTCAGATGCGGCAGTGACGCAACGCCGATGCGGGCCGGGGCGCAGGGCTGCGCAGGCTATTTTCCCCACCCCTCGAGTGTGCCGTCGTCGAGGTTGAGGCGCTGCAGCTCGCGCAGCTGCGGCAGCGCCAGGTCGGCGGCGTCGGTGGTGAGGACGACCAGGGCGTTGGCGAACAGCCAGGCGACGCCGAGGCCGGTGCGGCCGGCGAGCTCGTAGCGGCGCGTCTCGTTCGAGCGGCTATCGATCACGAAGACGTCGCTGCGGGCGTTCGGCTGGTCGAGCTCGGCCCGCGCGATGACGGCGAGGCGATGGCCATCGGGTGCGACCGCGAAGTCGGAGATCCAGGCGGCCTCCTCGACCAACGGCCGCGGCGCGGTGCCATCGATCGGCAGCTCCCAGAGCTGCCAATCCCAGCTGCCGGGGAGGACGGCGAACAGGCGCGTGCCGTCCGGGGCCCAGTGCCAGCGCAGATGCGCGGCGGGCCAGGTGAAGAGGACGCGGCTGGCGGCTGCGCCGGGCTCGAGCAGCCGCAGCTCCAGGTCGGTGCCGCGCCGCAACCCGTAGGCGATGGCACCGCCGCGCGGCGCGGGCAGCGGGCCGACGACATGGCCCTCGGCGTGCTCGACCAAGACCCGCCCGCCGCGCTTGCCGAGACGGATGAGGCGTCCGCCGCGCGCCACTACGGTGCCGTCGGCATCGGCCGCCGCGAGGTGATGGTGGCCGAGTGTCTGCCGTGCGCCGTCGCTGCTGTTCAGGCTGACCAACGTCGGGGCACCGCCGAGTCCCCCCTCCAGCGCCAGGATGCGGGTGCCGTCGGCGCTCCACTGCGGATCGGCGACCAGGCCGCGGTCGAGCGACCAGGTGTGCAGCGTGCGCCCAGTCGGGTCGAGGATGCGCACGACCGCCGGCTCCCAGGCCACCGGCTCGCCGTCCACCACCATCACCTCGCCGCGCGTCGAGGCGGCGACCAGGCGCGGTGGATCGCGGCGCGGCAGCGCATTGTTGCTGCGGAACATGTCGGCCACCGCCGCCAACGGATCGACGACGACGCGCCGGGCATCGGCCAGCGCCAGCGATTGACCGACCGCCGTCTCACTCGTCGCCAGCCCCCCGTCGGGTCCGACGCGCCACAGCGCCAGCGCGTCCGGGGCTGTGGCCGGGCGCAGGTTGCGCACCACCGCCGAGCCTTCGACGGGTTCGAGGGCGATATCGAGGGCGGCGTTGGAACGCACCCAGGTGGCGAAGAACGACCCCAGATCCAGCCCGGATGAGGCGGCGAACACGCGCTCGAGATCGGCCGCGGTGGCAGCGCGGTGGCGGAACTCGTCGATGAAGGCACGCGCCGCCGTATCGAAGCGCTCGTTGCCGAGCTGCTGCGCCAGCATGTAGGTCACGTAGCCGCCCTTGCGGTAAATCGTGGCGCGCGCCCGCGGGTCGAAGGCGTTGTCGAGGACCGACATGTCGACCAGGGCGCCGGTGGCGTCCGGGTCGAAGGCATTCTGCGCCAGCGTGTAGACCAGCGCCGCCTCGCCGAAGCGCTCGCCGACGGCGCGCCAAGCCGAGAACTGTGCCATGCCCTCGACGATCCACTCGCCGCCGGTGCCCGGCGCCAACCAGTGGGCGGCCACGGTCCCGCCCCACCAGTTGTGCGAGACCTCGTGGGCGATGGTCTCGAAGCCGTAGCGGCCGTCGGCAAAGTACGGCGGCGGGATCACGACCAGGCCGCTGCCGTCGTTGAAGGCGCGCTCCAGGCGGCGTGGCACGCACAGGGTCGCCGAGGCGAAACCCGACGGCCCGTAGTGCGCCGCCAAGTTCCGCTCGATCTCGACCATGGAGTCGAGCAACCGCGGCGCGTCGAGGTCGACACCATCGGCGAGCAGCACTCGGTACGATCGGTCGCCGCTCTCGCCGGTCAGCACCTGATAGCGCCCGGCGACCAGCGCCAGGCCGTTGACGGGGCCATCGCTGGCGACGCGCACGCGCGCACTGGTGCCCTCGACGACGCGGCTGCGCTCGCGGCCGTTGTGGGCCAGCGTCAGCTCGGCCGGCAGCACGAGCTCGACGTCGGTGGTGAAGCCGGGCTGCACGTCCGACGGGTACCAGAGGTCTTCCGGGCTGAGGACGACTTGGTCCGCCTCCATGCGGACGCCCTCGCCGACGCCGGGCCGCGGCGAGCCGTCATAGGCGATGCCGATCTGCGCCACCTCACCGGCGGCAAGCGGCCGCGGCAGCTCGACGATGGCGAGCAGCCAGAGGCGCATGACCCCGAGCGGCGTGCGCGTGCCGTCGCCGTTCTCGCTCCAGGCGCGGCGCACGCGCAGGCCGTCGTTGAGCAGAAAGATCGCGCGCCGGCGCCCGGCGCCGTCGGCGCGCACCGTCAAGGTTGCCTGGGCGCTGAGCGCGCGCTCGCGCGGGTGCAGGTGCACCCGCAGGCGCAGCGCCTCGGTGCGCTGCCCCTCGATGCTGCGCCCCAGCGCACTGACCACGGTGCGCAACAGGGGCAGGTTGCGACCGGTGACCGCCAGGTAGAGCGCCAAGGCGGCGATGACGATCGCCGCGGTGAGCACGGCAAAGGCGAACGTCAGCAGGCTGCGGACAATGCGCATGATCGATCGATGGCGACTGTGCGGCGGCGACTGGCGCGCAAGTCGCTAGCCGAGCTCGGCTTTGCGCCGCGTCAGGGCGATGGCGGCGCCGAGCGACACGCCGATGGCGACGATGGTGTAGACGACGCCGAAGGCGACATACCTCGGGGTGCGCGGGGTCGGGTCGTTGGCCTGCCAGAGTAACAAGTTGACGATCACGTAGGCCGCATAGGCGTGTCCCATGCCGAGGGCGAAGCGTCGCATCGTCCAGATGCCGTAGGCATAGATCAGGAGATAGAGGCCGAAGAGCGGTCCGACGAGGATGTTGGCGTTGCCGCTCAAGCGCGTGCCGAAGAGGACGAAGCCCGTGTGGTCGCCGCCGATTTGGAACGGTTTGAGCAGATTCGACACCGCCAGGACGACGAACAAGACCGTGCACGCCGTGAGCCACGGGCCGCGTTGCGCTTGGGCCATGCCGGACACCTCCCCCGTTCCCGGGCTGCCAATACGCGCCTTGGCGCAGCGACGCAACGCGCCGCATGGGGGTCCCGGTGCAAGCCGGCCGCCCGGTCTACGACAGACCCGGGATTCCCGCCGCCTGCACGGTCTCGGCGTTGTTGCCCTCCTCGTAGGGCGGGAGCGCCCCGGTGGTGCGCCACAACCGATAGGCGAGCGCACTCGACAGCACCCGAACCGGGTAATCGCGCGGCAGGTCCTGCAGGTAGGGTTGGATGGTGACGAAGTCGCGCGCGCCGTAGCGCTCGATGATCGCGCGCAGGCCGCCGTTGGCCGGGCCGATGTTGTAGGCGAGCAGGCCGAGAAACAGGTCGCCGCGCATGTCATCCAGGTAGCGACGCAAGGTCGCGGCGCCGACGTAGGCGTTGTGGCGGTGATCGGTCAGATCCACCTGGCTATTGCCCAGCGCGGCCTCTGCGGCGCGCAGCGCCGCGGCCGGCGGGGCGGTGATCTGGAACAAGCCACGTCCGCCATCGCGACTGCGCCGCGGCGCAAACGACGACTCGGCGGCGGCGACGCCCATCAGGAGGTCGGGGTCGAGCGCGAAGGCCGCCGCGGCCTCGCGAATGGTCGCCGCGAATGGTTGGGCGCGCGCGAACATGCGCTCGAGGTGGGGGCGCGGCGCGCGCCGGTAGGCGGCGAAAACCTGGTGCGCAATCGCGGCCCGGGCCGCTGCCGCCTGGCCGCCGACCAGCGCTTGCAGATGGCGCAGGTCGGCCCAGAACACCGGCTGGGCCGCGAACCAGCCGGCGCCGGCACTGGCGCACAGGGCGACCGCGAGCGGAGCCCAGGCGGCGTACCCGTGCAGGCGGGCGCGCAGCGCCAGCCAGGTCCACAATCCGCTCCCGGTGACCACGGCCAGCCCGAGCACCGCGCCGGCGAAGGGCAGCGAATGGCGCCACAGCCCCGCGCCGACGAACCAGTCGGCGAAGCGACCGAGCGCGGCGATCACCGCGATCAGGGCCGCGGTGCCGAGCGCCACCGCTTCGCCGCCGGCCAGCGCCCAATCGCGCCAGCCGAGGCGCGCTCGCGGCCGCACCCGTTGCTGCGCCGCTTTGCTTGCGCCACGCAGTCGCGCCCGCGCCAGGCGTGCCGCCGACCCCGACCCCACCGCTTTCACCGCCGCGCATGGTAGCGCCGCGATCGGCGCCTGCAAAGGACTACCCGGCAGAGGCTCCCGGGGGAGGCAAGAAGACGACCAGCGCCACAGGGGAACACCGAAAATGAGCTCGGCCGTTGCCGCGCCGCTGTTCATCGGTGCTCGACTGTGGCCGACGGGTTCGTTCGCTTCTCGAATCTGGCCAGGTACACTGCCAGGCCGTGCGCGGCGACCTGATCATCTTCGACTTCGACGGCACGCTCGCCGATTCGTGGCGCGACATCGCCACGGCGCTCAACCGGACGCTCGCCGAGGTCGGCCTGCCGAGCGCCGAGGAGACAGCGGTGCGGGCGTGGATCGGCGACGGGGTCATCGCGCTTCTGCGCCGCGCCACCGGGACGAGCGACGAACGCCATCTGGAGGAGCTGTACCGGCGCTACGGGGCGCACTACGCGCGCTGCTGCCTCGATTCGACCGCGCTCTATCCGGGCATGCGCGAAGCGCTCGACGAGCTCGCCGCCAACACGTTCGCGGTCGTCAGCAACAAGCCGGCGCGCTTTCTCGCCGCCATGCTGAGCGGCCTCGGCGTGGCCGAGCGCTTCGCCGTCGCCGTGGGCGGCGACACGGTGCCGGCGCCGAAGCCGGACCCGGCGGCCATCCGTTACGTCGTCGCGGCGCTCGCGGCCGGCTCGACGCCGGTATGGATGGTGGGCGACAGCGCGGTCGACGTGGCGACCGGCCGCGCCTACGGCGCACGGACCATCGGCTGTGCCTGGGGTCTGCGCAGCGCCGACGAGCTGAGGCGCGCCGGCGCCGAATTCGTCGTCGCCCACCCGCGCGAGCTGGGCGCGACGATCACAGGAGCCGGCAGCCAACTCTGAGCCGGATCGCGGCGGGTCCCGGCCCTGGCAATGCGCGGGGTCGGCGGCCTATTGTCATCGCCTGCCGATGGCGCTGAAGGAAATCCGACGGCTGATCCGCGAGACCTTCGGGATCATCCCGACCCTCGACCTGCACGGCCTCGGGGTGCGTGACGCGCTCGGCGAGACCGAACGCTTCCTGCGCGAGGCCCAGGCGCAGGGGATCGGCTCGGTGCGCATCGTCTACGGCAAGGGCCGCGGCAGCGCTGGCGGGCGCGGCGTGCTGCGCGAGGTCGTGCCGCGCTGGCTCGACGCCGAAGGCCGTCCGTACACCCGCCGCTGGGAGCGCCGGCCGGACGTCTCCGGCGTCGATGGCGGGATGATCGTCTGGGTGCGACTGCCCGACGACGACGCGGAGGACGAGTGAGCCGGCATTCGCCGTCAGCCAGCGCGACGGCGCCTGGCGCATCCCGACGGCTTCCAGCGCTTCGGCCTTGCGCCGGGCCAGCGCCGGCTGCTAGCCGGGGCGGAATGGACGTGCACACCTGGCTCGATGCGGCGGTGCCGGCGCGGCACTGGATGGAGGATCTGGCCGACATCGTCCTCGCCGGCGGCGCCATCGAGCGCGCCGAGGCGCGCAGCATCCTGGCGGCGGCGGACGACGAGGTGCCGCTGCTGCTGGCGGCGACGGCGCGGGTGCGCGAGCGACACTGGGGCAGACGGGTCAAGCTCTGCCAGCTGCGCAACGCGCGCAGCGGCTTGTGTCCCGAGGACTGCCATTACTGCTCCCAGTCGTCCGTGTCCGAGGCCGACATCCCGCGCTACCGCCTCGACTCGGTCGAACAGCTCCTGGCCGCCTCCCGGCGGGCCGTGGAGGCCGGAGCGCGGCGCTTCTGCATGGTCACCAGCGGGCGCGGGCCGAGCGCGAACGACATCGCCCGCTTCGCCGCCGCGGCGCGGCGCATCAAGGCCGACCATCCCGACCTCGAGCTCTGCGTCTCGCCCGGCCTGATCGAAGAAGAGCCGGCGCGCGAGCTCAAGCGAGCGGGCATCGACTTCGTCAACCACAACCTCAACACCAGTGAGCGCCATCACGCCGCGATCTGCACGACCCACACCTACGCGGATCGGGTGCGCACGGTGGAAAACGTGCGCCGCGCCGGTTTGTCGACCTGCTGCGGCGGCATCATCGGCATGGGCGAGAGCGACGAGGACATCATCGATCTCGCCTTCGCCTTGCGCGACTTGCGGGTCGACTCGCTGCCGGTCAACTTCCTCCATCCGATCGACGGTACGCCCTTCGCAGGTAGGCGTGAGCTGACCCCGACGCGCTGCCTGCGCGTCCTCTGCCTCTTTCGCCTCACCAACCCGGCGGCGGAGATCCGCATCGCCGGCGGCAGTGAGCTCAACCTCGGCTGGTTTCGCCCTCTCGCGTTGTTTGCCGCCAACTCGATCTTCGTCGATGGCTATCTGACCACGCCGGGCCAGGCCTATCGCGACGCGCACGAGATGGTCGAGCGCATGGGCTTCGAGGTCGAAGCCGCCCCGGCCTGAGCTCGATCGCATCCGGCCGTACATCGAGACAACCCGGCGCGGGGGCGGTCGACCATGACAATCCGTCCGCTTCCTCACCCGACCCCAGCCGGCGCGTGGCATTCATACCGTAGGGGCGGCCCCCCGTGGCCGCCCTGACCGCTCCGGCAGGACGACGATCCACCCCACCCCCCCACCCCCGGGCAGGCACGGGGGCCTGCCCCTACCATCCCCCACCCCACCCCGGGGCAGGCACGGGGGCTCGCCCCTACCATCCACCACCCCCCACCCCGGGGCGGGCACGGGGGCCTGCCCTAGTATGATCATTGCGCATTCCGCTCCTCGATACCGCGCGCTGGTCTCTGCGGCTATCGCCGTGCAATGGAGTCCCGTGGCCGACGACCGAGCATTCGCAACTGGCGACGCAGCGCGCTGACACGGCGATGACCTTCGGTCCGGAGCCGCTCCGCCAGCATTGGCGCGCGCGCCGCCACACGGCGCTGCTCGTGGCCATCACCGCCGCCATCATGGTGCGGCCCTTGATCGGCGAAGGCGGGGCTACCCCCTTTGTGTTCAGCATCGCCGTGTTGGTCCTGTTACTCGTCGCCCTCTACACCACCCAGGTCGACGAGCTGGTAGGCGATCGCGACACGCTGCAGGTGCGCTGGCGGCGACGACGGTTGGTGGGATGGGCGCTCGCAGTACCCGCCATCGTCGAACGCCTGGCCCTGTTGTTCGCCCCGAGCCGTCTGCTCCTGCTGATGGGGTCGGTCGCCTGGCTGCTGTTTTTCAGCTTCGTCACCGCGTGCCAACTGCGCAGCCTGGTACGACACAAACAAGTGACGAGCGAGACCATCAGCATGTCGATTTCAATCTATCTGCTCCTCGGACTCACCTGGGGGCTGTTGTACATCGTGATCTTTCAGCTCCAGCCCCAGGCCTTCGGTTTCGCCGGCGGATCGCTCCCGCCCTCGCAAGAGCTCTTTCCGATCTTTTTCTACTTCAGCTTGACCACGCTCTCGACGATCGGATTCGGCGACATCATCCCCCTGACCCTGCAAGCGCGTTACGCCGCGGTGGCAGAAGGGATCGCCGGGCAGCTCTACCTGGCGATTCTGGTGGCGCGCTTGGTGGGAATTCACATGAGCGGCCACGCCCAAGGAGGCGCTAGCCGCCCGGCGGACCGATGAGGACGCCCGCGCTTCGGGGCCGACGCCCGCCGGCGGTCGCTTGCAGGCGCGCTAAATCATCCACGCATCGCGTCACGGCCCCGTTGTTCCGACGATCCGATGGCATTCTTGCTGAGGTGGTCAAGAGGTGAGGCGTGGGTTTCTCGGCTTTCCGGACTCGTGTAGGGTCCGCGACGTGCGCTGCACGAAGGATCTGCGCCGCGTGCTTGGGGGAGAGATGACGCGAGCGATGACGTTGGCCGTCGTGGCGGTATGGGCGCTGGGCTGCTCGACGACCAAGACCGCTCCGATCCAGGCTGGCACAGGGGGCACGTGTGCCACCCTCGGGCCGACCGTCTGCGCGGCGCTGGTATCGGCGGGTCCGGACAGTAACCACCTGCGCTACATCCCGCCGAACGTGCAGTGGACGCAGTACAACCAGATCATGGTCGACCCGGTGACCTTCTGGGCCGGCGACGATTCCTCCGTCCCCCCGGCGACGCCGCAGGCCCTCACCACCTACTTCGCTCAGACGCTCCGGCAGCAGCTGGCCACCAAGTTCCAGGTGGTCGATGCGCCCGGGCCCGGCGTGATGCGGTTGCAGGTGGCGATCACGGATGTCTCGGCGGCGACGCCGGTGCTGCGCACGGTGTCCCTGGTGGTGCCGCAAGCGCACGCGCTCGCCACCCTGGGCAACCTCGCCACCGGCTCCTTCGCGTTCGCCGGCGCGCTCCAAGCCGAGGGCAAGCTGACCGATTCGATCACCGGCCGGCTCCTCGGGGCTGCCATCGCGCGCCGTGCCGGCGGCGGCTCGGTGGAGGCGGCGGTGCAGTGGCAGTGGGGCGACGCCGAAAACGCCATGACCTCCATGGCCACCCGCCTGACCAAGGTCCTGGCGTCACTGACCTCCGGGCAGGCGGTCCCGCCGTCCTGACCCGATGCACATCGAGTTCCTCGCCGTCGCCTGCGTCGTCGTCGCGTCCATGCTCGGCGTCGTCGTCGTGCGACGCCGCGTGGCCCTCGAAACGCTGGCGGAACACCACGAGGTGGCGGGGATCTGCTTCGCGGTCGTCGGCGGGCTGTACGGCATCATCCTCGCTTTCGTGCTCGTCTCGTCGTGGCAGCGTTACGAGTCGGCGCGAGAGCAGACCGAGGTCGAGGCCAACGCGGCTGGCGATCTCTATCGCCACGCCGCCGCGTTCTCCGAGCCGACGCGCTCGCGTCTCGCCCAGGCCGTCGCCGCTTATGTGCAAAGCACCGTCGATGACGAGTGGCCGGCCATGGCGCGCAACCAGATGAGTCAGGTCACCCAGGGGCGCTATTTCGAGGTGTGGCAAGCCGTGGTCGAGGCGCGACCGGCGGATGCGCGCGAGGTCGCCCTGTACCAGAGTACGATCGCCAAGCTCGACGACTTCGCCGACGGGCGCCGCCAACGGATCTTCTACATGCGATCGGGCTTGCCAACCGTCATCTGGGCGTTTCTGATCGCCTTCGGCGTGGCCACGGTCAGCTTCACCTACCTGTTCGGCATGCCTCGCCTGGCTCCGCAGCTCGCCATCACGGCCGTGCTGGCGGCGACGATCGCCTCGACGCTGGTGCTGGTGCGCGAGACGCAGGCGCCGTTCTCCGGCGGTCTGCGGGTCGACGCCCGCGCCTTCCGCATCGCCCTCCACTTCATGGGGCGGGATGCGACCCCGGAGACAGTCGACGACTGACGGCTGCCACCGAACGGTCGCGTGCGAGCACGTCGGACAGGCAGGTCGCCCAGGCGGGGAGCTGCTCGCTCACCGGAGCGTCTTCCCTGAGTGCGAAGACGTAGCCGTCGTGGTCGCCGCGCCCCCGCAGCCAGGCGGCGAGGATGACAGTGCCGTCGACATCCTCCGGCCGCAGGGCGCGTGGCTCGGTACTGAGTAACTCGGCCTGCAACGTCGCCGCCGCGTCGGCCAGGTCGGTGGGTTGGCGGACCTTCGCGCGCGCCACGAGCCGGCCGTGCACGACGCCGTAGAGCAGAGCGTACGGGCCATCGCTCGCCGGTTGCAGGACCGCGAAGTGCTGGCGTTCGACGATCCAAGCCAGCGTGCGCTGCCGCCGCCGCAGGCGGTGCACCAAGTCGAGATCGCGCTGGGCGCGGGCGGCGGCCTCGAAGCGCTGCGCGGCGCTGTGTCCATCGCGCCGGCAGGCGAGCTGCCGTTCGATGGCCGCCGTCTCCCCGTCGAAGAAGCGCGCCGCGGCGGCGACCCGCTCGGCGTAGGCGGGGCGGTCGAGGCGCGCCACACACGGCGCGCTGCAGGCGCCGATCTGACCCTGCAGGCACGCTGCGCCAGCGGCATCGGGGCGCAACCGCCCGGCGCAGGTGCGCAGGCCGAACAGGCGGCTGAGGAGGCCCTGCGCGGCTGCGGCGGTGGCGCGGCTGCGGAACGGCCCGAAGTAGCGCGCGCGCTGGCCGCGCAACTGCTTGACGACCACCAGGCGCGGAAACGGGTCGCTCGCGGTGAGCTTGAGGAAAGCGATCTGTGGCAAGTGTTTGCCCAAGCGGTTGTACGGTGGGCGGTGCTGGCGGATGGCGTCCGCCTCGCACAAGGCGGCCTCGAGCTCGGAGCCGGCGACCTCGACCTCGACATCGCGAGCATGGCGCATCAGGTCGAGCACTTTGCCGCGATGCGCGGCAGCATTGGTCAGATAGCTCCCCACGCGGCGGCGCAAGTTGCGCGCCTTGCCGATGTACAGCAGGCGGCGACCGTCGCCGAGCAAGCGATAGATGCCGGGCGCCTCCGGCAGCGCGCTGACGCGCACCCGCGGCAGACGCGAAACGAACCGGCGCCCGTCGCTGGCGCTGTACTGCAGGTCGAGCAGCTCACCGAGGCGCATGATGCCGCGCCGGCGTGCCAGCTCGAGCAAGTGAAAGAACACTTCGACGGTGATCCGCGCATCGCCCAGGGCGCGATGGCGGTCGGCGAGCGCGATTCCGCAGTGGCCGGCGAGCGCGTCGAGGGAGCGCCGGCGCAGCTGCGGCAGCAGGCGGCGCGCCAGGCGCACGGTGCAGAGGTGCGGCTGGTCGAACCGACCGCCGTCCAGAGCTGAGCGAGCGGCGGACAGAAAGGCGAGGTCGAAGACGGCGTTGTGGGCGACCAGCACGGCGTCGGCCGCAAAATCAATGAAGCGCGGCAGCACCGCCTCGATGCGCGGTGCGCCGGCCAGCACAACCTCGGTGATCCCGGTCAGCGCGGTGATGAAGGGCGGCAGGCGGCGGCCTGGGTCGACGAGCTGAACGAAACGGTCGACGATCCGCCCGCCGGTGACTTTCAGCGCCCCGATCTCGATGATGCCATGACCGCGCTGCGGCGCACCGCCGGTGGTCTCGAGGTCGACGATGACGAAGGTCGCGCCGTCAACCGCCTGGGCCAGCGCGGCGTGCGCCGTGGCGATCCAGCGGCCGGTGTCGCTGGCGAAGGCGAAGCGGGCGTCGCCATCGAGCAGCGTGTGGAGAAAGCGCGGGCCGAATTCCGCATCGACGGCGGGGCGGGTGAAGACCAAATCGAGCAGCTCGCGCGGCGTGGCGCCGGAGGGACGTTCGCGGAGGTAGTCGTGCAGGGTGTCGCGCATGCGGGGCGCCCTTAGCACGCTCATCACTGGGGCGAAAGTCCGACGAAAACGCGCCGCGTGCCCAGGGGAACGCGTTGCAGCGCCGGTGCGCCGATTACGACCGGGAGCTTCGCCCGATGCCGATGTCGCTCAGGCCGATCCACCCGCCGCGGTCTGTTGGAGATACTCTTCGATGAAGGGATCGATGTCGCCGTCGAGCACGGCGTCGGCATTGCCGATCTCTTTGCCGGTGCGGTGGTCCTTCACCAGGCGGTAGGGGTGCAGCACGTAGGAGCGGATCTGGCTGCCGAAGGCGATGTCCTTCTTCGTCTTGTGCAGGGCGTCGATCTGCTCGCGCTGCTTCTGCAGCTCGAGCTCGTAGAGGCGGGCGCGCAGGATCTTGAACGCCATCGCCTTGTTCTTGTGCTGCGAGCGTTCGTTCTGGCAGGCGACGACGATGCCGCTGGGCAGGTGGGTGATGCGCACGGCGGAATCGGTCTTGTTGACGTGCTGGCCGCCGGCGCCGCTGGAGCGGTAGGTGTCGATGCGCAAGTCCTTTTCGTCGATCTCGACTTCCACGTCGTCGTCGATCTCGGGGAAGACGAAGACGGAGGCGAAGGAGGTGTGCCGCCGCGCACTGGCATCGAAGGGGGAGATCCGCACGAGGCGGTGCACGCCGACCTCGCTCTTCAGGTAGCCGTAGGCATACGGGCCCTCGACGGTGAACGACGCGTTCTTGATGCCGGCCCCTTCGCCCGGCTGGTAGTCGACCATCTCGGTGCGATAGCCGCGCCGCTCGCACCAGCGCAGGTATTGGCGCAGCAGCATTTCCGCCCAGTCCTGGGCTTCGGTGCCGCCGGCCCCCGCTTGCAGGGTGACGATGGCGTTGCCACCGTCGTGCTCGCCGCCGAGCAGGCGCTCCAGGTCCATGTGGTGGAGTGCCGCTTCGATGGCCGCCAAGCCCTTGTCGGCCTCGGCCGTGGCGTCGGCATCGCCGTCGGCGGCCAGCTCCAGGTACAGCTGCACCTCCTCGATGGCCTCGCGCTGCTTGCGCCAGGCGATCAGGGGAGCGCTCAGCTGGGCGCGCTCGCGCAGGACCGTCTGGGCCTTCTCGCCCTGGTTCCAGAAATCCGGCGCCGCCGCGACGGCATCCAGCTCTTCGAGGCGCGCTTCCCGCTTGGCGACGTCAAAGATACCTCCCGAACGCTTCCAGGCGTTCGGCGAGGGTGGCGCAGCGTGCGTTCAAGTCATTGAGCTCGACGGCCATAACGCACCACTGTAGCCGCTTTCCGCGGCCAGGTCGACGCCGGCCGGCGCGGCTCAGAAGCGCTCGATGTCCAGGGTGCTGCGCTCGTCTCCGGCCTCGGTCTTCTCGAAGTTGTCCCAGCGGCTGTCGCTGGTCGAGGCGATGCCGCGCACCTTGAGCTCGAAGTCGCTCGGGTTCGAGCAATGCGCCAGCGCGTCGGCGTAGGTGATGAGGTTGGCGCGAAACAGCGCCATCAGCGACTGATCGAACGTCTGCATGCCGTAGGAGGTGTGGCCTTGCGCGATGACGTCGCGCAGATCGCGGGTCTTGGTCTGGTCGGCGATGTATTCCTTGACGCGGGCGCTGGCGACCAGCACCTCCACTGCCGGCACCATGCCGAGGCCGTCGGCGCGCGGGATGAGGCGCTGGCTGACCACGCCGCGCAGGACGCTGGCGAGGATGAGGCGCGCCTGGTCGCGTTGATGGTCGGGGAAGACGGAGATGATGCGGGTGATGGTCTCCTGGGCGTCGAGGGTGTGCAGCGTGCTCATCACCAGATGCCCGGTCTCGGCGGCCAAGATCGCCGTCTCGATCGTCTCCAGGTCGCGCATCTCGCCGACCAGGATGACATCGGGATTCTGCCGCAGGGCGGACTTGAGGGCGGCGGGAAAATCGACGGCGTCGTAGCCGACCTCGCGCTGGTTGATGAAGCTCAGCTGGTCGCTGTGCTCGTACTCGATGGGATCCTCGATGGTGATGACGTGGGCCTGGCGGGTGCGATTGATGTAGTCGATCAGCGCCGCCAGGGTGGTGCTCTTGCCGCTGCCGGTGGTGCCGGTCACCAGAATGAGGCCGCGGTGCTCCTTGGCTAGGCTCTCGACGACCGGTGGCAGGTTGAGCTCGGCGACGTTGCGGATGCGGGCTGGGATGACACGGATGACCAGGCTCAGGTAGCCGCGCTGGCGAAAGACGTTGACGCGGAAGCGCCCGAGCATCGGGTGCGCGTAGGCGAGGTCGACCTGCAGATCCCTCGCCAGGCGCTGGCGATGCTGGTCGTCGAGGGCACTGTCGACGATGCGCTCGACCGCCCCGGCATCGAGCGCCGCGGCACCTTCGAGCGGTAGGAAGTCGGCGCGGACGCGGAAGGCCGGCGGTACGCCGACCTTGAGCAAGACGTCCGAGGCTTCGTTGCGCACCGCCTCGGCGAGGATCTGGTTCAGCTCCATCTCGCTCTCCCTCCGCCGCGCCCGGAACCATCCCCGAGGACGGCTCGCGCTACGAGGCGGCCTTGCCGGCTTTCTTTACCTCGCCGGCCGCCGCCGGCTCCGTGCCGCCGGCAATACCGAACTGGGCGCGCAGCTGGCGGTCGATCTGATCGGCCACCTCCGGGTGCTCGTGCAGGAACTCCTTGGCGTTCTCGCGTCCCTGTCCGATCCGCTCGCCGCCATACGAATACCAAGCCCCACTCTTTTCCACGATACCACGATCCGTGCCAAGGTCGATCAGCTCGCCGGCGCGGGAGATCCCGACGCCGTAGAGGATGTCGAACTCGGCCTCCTTGAACGGTGGCGCCACTTTATTCTTCACCACGCGCACGCGGGTTCGGCTGCCGACGACGGTCTCACCCTGCTTGATCGAGCCGACCCGGCGGATGTCGAGTCGGACCGAGGCGTAAAACTTGAGCGCGTTGCCGCCGGTGGTGGTCTCGGGATTGCCGAACATGACCCCGATCTTCATGCGGATCTGATTGATGAAGACCATGATGGTCTGGGAGCGTGAGATGGTGCCGGTCAGCTTGCGCAGCGCCTGCGACATCAGGCGCGCCTGCAGGCCCATCTGCGGCTCGCCCATCTCGCCCTCGATCTCGGCCCGTGGCACCAGCGCCGCCACCGAGTCGACGACGAGCACGTCGATGGCGCCGCTGCGCACCAGCGTCTCGGCGATCTCAAGCGCCTGTTCGCCGTTGTCGGGTTGGGCGATGAGCAGATCCTCGGTGCGGACGCCGAGCTTGCGCGCGTAGGTCACGTCGAGGGCGTGCTCGGCATCGACGAAGGCGCAGACGCCGCCGTCGTGTTGGGCGCAGGCGATGACCTGCAAGGCGAGGGTCGTCTTGCCGGAGGATTCCGGCCCGTAGATTTCGACGACGCGCCCACGCGGCAGGCCGCCGACGCCGAGGGCGACATCGAGACCGAGCGATCCGGTGGAGATGACCGGAATGTCGGGCGCAGCGGCGTCGTCACCGAGCTTCATGATCGCGCCCTTGCCGTACTGCTTTTCGATTTGGCTGACGGCGAGATCGAGGGCTCTTTCGCGATTGGGGTCGAGGGCCATCGGTCGTCTCCTTCTTTCCGTTTACGTGGCGCCGCGGCGCGGCACCGCTGATCCCATGCGGATAGGGGCGGCGCCACCCCATGTGCAATGACGGCCGCGCATCCACCCCACCGCTCTAGCCTCGGAAGGGGATCGCCCAGAGCTTCGTATACAGCGCACCGCCCGGGTGCAAGTCGCTGCGCAGGGCGATCAGCTCGCGCAGCGCGCCGGCGCCGAAGTCGTCGCCCGCATGGCGGCGCAGCAGGGGCTCGAGGGACGGCCAGTTGCGCATGCCGTTGACGCGGCCGAGGGTGACGTGGGCGTGGAACGGATGCGCGTCCGGCGCCAGGCCGAGGGCGACGGCGGCCGCTGCGACGGTCGCCGCCACGGCGCCGAGCGCCGCGCACTCGACACCGGCCCACAGGACGCGCGGATGGTGCCAGTGTGGAAACGCCCCGAGCCCACGCACCTGCGCCTGCGGCGGCGCCAGCCCGCCGAGCGGGCCGAGCAGGGCCGCATGCAGCGCCTCCAGCGCGGCCTCCGAGACGCCGCCGAGAAAGCGCACGGTGACATGCAGGCCCGCGTCGCGCACCCAACGGACCGCGGCGTCGGTGCGCGCCAGCTCGCGCTTGCACGCCACCAGGCGGGCGTGGCTGTCGGGCGGCACCGCGACGGCGAGAAAGGCGCGCACGGTCGGCGACCGCGGCCCACCCTCCGGATCGCCGGCGCGCGACGCCCTCACCGTTTCAGCAGCGCCGACTGCGTCGGATCCTCGCCGAGCTGCGTGCGCCGCACCCAGTCGAGCGCGACCTGTGAGGTGAGGAGCTTCACCCAATCGCGCGAGCCCCAAAACTGGTAGCGCCGGCTACGCGTGCCGGCGGCGGTGTCGAGCGCGATGCACACCGTGCCGATCGGCTTCTCGGCCGTGCCGCCGTCCGGGCCGGCGACGCCGGTCGTCGCCAGGCCGAGGGTGGCGCCGATCAGGCGCCGCACGCCGCGCGCCATGGCCTCGGCGGTCTCGCAACTCACCGCGCCGTGGCGTTCCAGCGTCTCCGCCGGGACGCCGAGCACGTCGCGCTTGACCGCATTGCTGTACGCCACCACGTCGGCCAGCAGGTAGGCCGAGCTGCCCGGCACGTCGGTCAGGCGGTGGCCGATGAGGCCGCCGGTGCACGATTCAGCTACTGCGATCGTCGCCCCTTGGTCGCGCAGCAGCCGGCCGACCTCGGCCTCCATGGTCGTGGTGCCCTCGCCGTAGCAATACTGGCCCAAGCGAGCGCGCAGCACCGCCGCGGCGGCCTCTAGCCGGCGGTCCACTTCGTGCGCGGGGCCGCGCACGGTGACGCGCAGCGACATCTGCGGAAAGGCGGCGCGAAAGGCGAGGCGCGCTTCGCTGGGGTCCAGCACATCGGCGACCATCTCGTCGAGCCCGGATTCGCTGATGCCGAAGGTCTGGAACGTATGGCTGCGATACTCGTCGCCACCGCCGCGCGCGGTGCGCAGCCACGGCAGCACTTCGGTGGCGAGCATCTGCTTCATCTCGCGCGGCACGCCCGGCATGACGATGCACGGCACGGGGCCGTGATCGGTCGGCAGGGTGAGGCGAAATCCCGGCGCCGTGCCGATGGGGTTGGGAATGATCGTCGCCCCCTCCGGAAACAACGCCTGCTTGAGATTATTGGCCGGCATCGTCCGGCCCACGGACTCAAAGAACTGGCGAATCCGATCTGCCACGGCTTGATCGGCGAGCAGTGACACGCCGGCGACGTGCGCGACCGTTTCGGTGGTCAGATCGTCCGCCGTCGGCCCGAGGCCGCCGGTGCAGAGCACCACGTCTGCCTCGGCCAGTGCCTGCCGCCAGGCCCAGGCGATGCGCTCCGGGTAATCACCCACGACCAGGATGGCGACGACATCCATCCCGATGGCGACCAGCTGGTCCGCGATGTAGCCGGCGTTGGTGTCGACGGTACGGCCAGTGGTGAGCTCATCACCGGTGCTGATGATGGCGGCCCGCATTGCTCCCCGGCTCGGTGTCATTGCCCGTGTGCGCGCTATCCGGTGTTAGATCACCCACGCCGCCAGGGCGCGGGTCACCACATTGCTGTACAGCCCGGCGGCGATATCGTCGAGCACCACCCCCGTGCCTCCCGGCCAGCGCGCGTCGATGGCTCCGGCCGGGTACGGCTTCAGCACGTCAAAGGCGCGAAAGACGACGAAGGCGAGCAGCGTGTGCTTCCACGTCGGAGAGAGAAACAAGGTGGCGCCGAGGTAGCCGACGATTTCATCGATGACGATCTTGTGGCTGTCGTGCTCTCGCAGCGCTGCCTCGGCGCGTCCCGCCAGCCAGCAGGCGCCGGCCACCATCGCGACATAGCCGAGGACGGACAGCCAGCCGTGGCTCTCGCACAGCGGCGCGTAAGCCCAAAACAGGGGGATCGCGAGCAGCGTGCCGAAGGTTCCCGAGGCGAAAGGGATGTAGCCGACGAACCCACCCGAGGCGGCAAACAGGATCAAGCGCTGCTGCATGGGCGACACCGCATCCTATCGGTCGCCCGGCCGGCGTCAAGGATGACCGCCGGCGGCGAGTGGGTCGCTTTCGACCTGGAGCGCGCCGCGCCGCGGCGCACGGCGATGCGGAGCATCGCCCACCGAATGTGGCGCGCGACGGGCACGAGTGCGCAGATTCGATATCGCGCGGCGCGCTCCACCGGCAGCTACGAGCGACCGATCAGACGCCGGATGGCCGCCAAGCGTTTGTTTTCTTGGCGCAAGCGCACGACCTCGCCTTCGAGGCGCCGAAACAGGCTCGACACTTCATCGAGCGCGGAGAGGGCGCGCTTGACCACGCTTCCGACGGCATCGTTGCCGACGCCATGACGCCGGCGCCTGGCCAATTTCACACCGCTGCGACGGGCGATGCGATAGTAATTGGCCGCCACCGTTCCCGGTTTCCGGCCGGTCTTCTTTGCAAGTTGGCGAAAAGCTTCAGTGCGGCCGATGCGCTCGCCGGCGACGAGCTTCTGCACCTGCGCAAAAACCTCTTCAGCGATGTGACCGCGTCTGGCGTAGCCCTTCGTCGTCGCCATCAATCCCTCACATGTCACATGATTAGCTGTGGAACAGAAGATACGTACAGCTGTGTAGAACGACATGACCGCATATCTGACGGGTCATTGCAAACATAAATATTTGACCGCCCGTCCCTGTTATCTACTTCTCCGCCCCGCTGGCTCCGGTGGGGTGGCGCGCAACAGCGCGCGCGGCAGTCGCGACCGGCGCGGGGTTTGCGCGCGGTGAACCCTGCGCCGGCGGGCAGCTGGCGAAGGGCGCGCGCTTTCGGCTAGAGTCGATCGATAATCGTGTTGGAGATCGGGGATGAGTAGTGACAGCCTGACGGGGCGGGTGGCGATCTGGATCGCCGGTGCGACGTCATCGGGGCTCCCCCGCCGGGTTGTCGAGGAGGCGAAGAATCAGCTCCTCGGCATGCTCGCGGCCGTGCACGCCGGACATTTCAGCGATGCCGGGCGCGTGGTCAGTCGCACGGTCAAGGAGTGGGCGACTGGCGGCAAGGAAGCGACGCTCATCCCGTCGGGCGAGCGGGCCAGCGTGTCGGCGGCCATGGTTGGCAACGCCGCTTTGGCCATGGCGCTGGACTACGACGACTATCTGTTCGGGGCGCGGACGGGAACCACGGCCGCGCTAGCGAGCTTGGCGCTGGCCGAGAAGCTCGGAGTTGGCGGCGCGGAGCTCCTGCTGGCGCAGGTGATCGCCAACGAGATCGGCGGGCGGGTCGGGCTGGCGTCGGCGCTGGTCGTCGATGACGCCGCGTTGGCCGGTGCCGTCCACCTCGCCGGCAGTACGGCGCTCGCGGCTTCAATGATGAAACTCGATGCCGATCAGACGGCCCACGCCCTGGGCATCGCACTGACGCAATTCGGGCCGGTGCCGCTGGCGGCGTACTTCGGCTCGGAGGCGAAGATCGCCGCCAATGCCCTGCTGGCGCCGATCGGCATCCAGGCGGCGGAGCTCGCCGCCAACGGGTTGCGAGGTGGCTACGACGTGCTCGGCGGCGAGGGCGGCCTGCTGCACTCGCTCGGCGCGCGCGCGCTGCCCGGGGCGTTGAGCGGCTTCGGAACGGTGTGGCTGACGGAAAGCCTCGGCTACACCGTCTACCCGGGTTCGCCGTACGTCGCGGCGCCGGTCGACTGTGCCCTCGAGCTGGTCCGGCAACACCACTTCGAAGCGCGCAAGGTGTACGCCGCGCACGTCGGCGTGGGGCCGCAGACGTTGGCAATGGATGCGCGTCTGGCGCCGTTTGTTCGGCGCGGTGCCTCGCCCGCCTCGACCCTCACCCAGTCGGTGGCGTGGACGGTGGCTGCGGCCCTGGTCGAGCGCGAATTGTCGCCGCGCCAGTACAGCCGCGACCGCATCACCGGTGCGCCGATCTGGGACATGGCGGCGAAGGTGCGGCTCACGCTCGACGACGAGCTGGCGCAACGCGCCCGGGAGCGCTCGCCGCTGCGCGTCGCCGGTGAGGATGGAGCGACTGCGCACGTCTTCGATCTCGTCAACGCCGACATCAACGCCTACAAAACCGCACTCGGTGCGCGGGTGCGCATCGAGCTCGAGGGCGGGCGCAGCTTCGAAATGGAGCAGCTCGTACCGGCGGGCAGCGGGGCGCGGCCCTTCGATGATCGCCGCAAGGTGGTGGAGGACAAGTTTCGCCGCGAGACGCGCTACACCCTGCGCAAGGAGCGCATGGAAAAGGCGATCGATATCGTCCATCACCTCGAAGACGCCACCGCCGGGCAGGTGCGCGAATTGGCCCGCCTGTGTTGCTCGGAGAAAGGCTGAGCGGACGCGCGGCGCGCGTCCGCGCGTATCGCTGATCGCGTATCGCTTATCGTCCACCCCACCCCGCCCCGGCGCTGGCGATCGGCGATCAGCGATACGCACAGCGGCCCTGCGGGCCGCCGCTAGACCAGATCCCAGCGCTCGTCGTCGCGGACGGCGACGCCGTCGCGCTCGAGCTTGCGCAGGTGGGCGCTGACCGACATCGCCGCCGCGGCGTGGAGAAAGGCTGGCACGTCGGTGTAGATGCGCGCCACCAGGGCCGCCACCGAGTGCGCGCCGGCGCGCAGGCCGTCGACGATTTGCTGATCGCGCAGGGCGCGGTGTGCGAGGTAGGCCTGGATCTTCTCGTGCGGGGCGCGGATACGCGGTCCGTGCGCTGGGTAGATCACCGCCAGGTCGAGTGTCAGGAGGCGACGCAGCGACTGCAGATAGTCGCCGAGATCGCCGTCGGCGGGGATGACGGTGGTCCCGGCGCCGAGCACGACGTCGCCGGAGAACAGCGCCCGCTCTTCCGGCATGTACCAGCAGAGATGGTCCCACGCGTGACCCGGCGTCCAGAGGGCTTGCAAGGTCGCCCCCTCGGTTCGGATCTCGCTGCCCTCGTCGACGGCCGCCACCTCCAGATCCCCGTCGAGTTTGGCCCATGGCTTCTTGGCGACGCTCAAGGGCCCGAAGCGCTGCCGAATGCCGACGACGCCGCCGATGTGGTCGACGTGCCCGTGCGTGAGCACGATGCCCTGCAAGCCGGCGGCGGCCCGCGTCTCGCGGACGGCGCCCTCGAGCAGCGGCAGGTACCGCGCCACGCCTTGCCCCGTGTCGAGCAACAGCGGCCAACGGCCGGTCCCGATGAGGTAGGTGTTGGTGCCGGGACCGGTAAACGGACCCGGATTCTGCCCGAGCACGACCGTGACGCGCTCCGACCAGACATCGACATCGGGCAGCTGCAGCCCGATCAGAGAATCGGTGACGACGCGGGTCGCCGCTCCGCTCATGACGGTTGGCGCGGCAGTCCGAGCACGCGTTCGGCGATGATGTTGCGCTGGATCTCCGAGGTCCCGGCGGCGATGGTGCGGCCGCGCGAGTAGAGCAGCAGGTGGGGCCAGCGTCCGTCGTCGAGCGCGTGCGGCGAGCCGGGCAGCAGTTGGCCGAACGGGCCGGTGAGAGCGAGCGCGTCCTCCAGGATGCGCTGATACATTTCACTCCAGAAGAGCTTCTCGATCGACCCTTCCGGTCCGGGGGTGCCGCCGCGCAGGACGCGGGTCAGGTTGCGCAGCGAGGTGTACTTCATCGCCGTGCTGTCGATCACGGCCGCCGCCAAGCGCTGGCGGGCCAGCGCCTGGCGGGCCAGCGGCTGCCCGCTCGGCCAGCGCCGGGCCAGGCCCAGCAGTTCTTCCAGCGCGACACGCGACTGCAGCTGGCGGCTGAAGGTCAGCGTCTGGCGCTCGTGCATGAGGGTGGTGATGGCGATGTCCCAGCCGCGGTTGAGCGTGCCGACGACGTTCTGGCGCGGCACGCGGACCTCATCGAAGAAGATCTCGTTAAAGTCCTCCTCGCCGGTGATCTGTCGCAACGGCCGCACCGTGATGCCCGGGCTGCGCATGTCGACGAGCAAGAAGGTAATGCCCCGGTGTTTGGCGGCCTCCGGATCGGTGCGGACGAGCAGCATGCACCAGTCGGCGAAGCGGGCGAAGCTCGTCCACACTTTTTGCCCATTGACGACGAAGGTGTCGCCGTCGAGGACGGCGCGCGTCTGGAGGCCGGCCAGATCGGAGCCGGCGTTGGGCTCGGAAAAACCCTGGCACCAGATCTCCTCGGCGCTCAGGATCTTCTGCAGGTGGCGGCGCTTCTGGGTCTCGTTACCGTGGGCGATGAGCACCGGGCCACCCATGGTCAGTCCGACCAGGTTGATCAGCTGCGGTGATTTCGCCCGCGCCATCTCCTCCTGGAAGATGATCTGTTCGACCAGCGAGGCGTCGCGCCCGCCGTACGCTTTCGGCCAGTGCACGCCGCACCAGCCGGCCTCGTACAGCCGGCGTTGCCACATCTTGCCGTGCGTTACCCACGCATCCAGTGTTTCCGGCTCCGGGCCGGGAGGATTCGCGGCAAGCCAGGCCCGCAGGTCGGCGCGGAAGCGCTCCTCGGCCTCGGTGAACGCCAAATCCATACCGCCCTGGCTAGCCCGCGCCCTCGGACCGGTCAACGTGCCGGGAAACGTCCAATCGCCACTGTTTCGACGCAGACGCACGAAACATGGCACTTGGCATTCCAATCCTCACTCCCGCGCGAAGAGCGATCCAGCGGGTGATTGCGCTCCGAGCGCTCGGCACGCGGCCTGCTTCATGGGCGGTCGAACACGATGACGGCGGAACTGACGACTTCACCAAGCCCTGCGTCACGGCAACCGAGCGCCTCCGAGCCCAGTGCCAACCCCTCCGCGGGTATCCGCGAGCGCCGGCGCATGCTGACGCTGGTCCGCACGGGACTCACTCTCGGTGTCGGTTACCTGTTGGTCTTCAGCACCCCGTCGCCGTCGCCGGCGGTGATGCTGTTCGCCATCGGCTACATCGCCAGCAACCTGGGAATCGCTTATCTGCCGTCGCGCTGGTTTGGTCGGGTGGCGCTCGACGTCGTCCTCGTGCTGGTAGATACGGCGGCGATCTCGGCCGCACTGCTCCTGGCGCCGCACATCGGGGCCGACATCTTCGTCTTCTATTTCACCGTCGTGCTGCTGGCATCGATCAGCGACCGCCGATGGCTCAATCTCGGTGCGCCGATCATCACTACCGCGGCCTACCTCGGCTTCCTGGTGACTCGCCTGGGCGTCGAGGGAATTCTCCAGCCGGCCATCTTGCTGCGCCTGCCGTTCCTTCTCCTCACCGGGGCATTCTACGGCTTTCTCGTCGAGCGCGTCCGCCAGCGCGAGCGGGCCTCGGTGGCGGCGCGACAGCGCGCCCAGGCGCGCACCGAGTTGCTGTCGACGATCACCCACGATCTGAAGCAGCCACTGTGGCTGGCCTCGCAGGCGGCGACGATGTTGTATGCCGAGTTGCCGAGCGCGCTCGGGGCGCCGCGCACGTGCGCGGCCCAAGTGATCCTGAATCTCAAGCGCATGGAGACGCTGGCGCTCAACTTTCTCGACCTGGCGCAGCTGGAAGCGCACGGCCTGCGGGTGCACCCGCGCTCTGTGGCGCTCGAGCGCATCGTTCAGGATCTCGTCGAGCTGTGTCGTCCGGCGCTCGAGCTCAAGCAGCTGTGCGTGCACCTCGAGCTCGCGTCGGCGCTGCCCGCGGCGTGGATCGACCCGCTGCAGACCGAACGCTGTCTGGTGAACTTGCTCGACAATGCCATCAAGTACACTCCCGCGGGCGGCGTGGTGACCATCGCCGTGCTGGTCGACGGCGACCACCTGGTCGCAGTGGTGGGTGACAGCGGCCCCGGCATCGCGCCGGAGCGCGTGGCGACGCTCTTCGCGCGCTTTCAGGAAGGGACCGACGCCGCCGGGCGCGGCAGCACGGGCCTCGGCCTGTTCATCGCCCATGCCCTTGCCGCCGCGATGGGCGGCAAGCTCAGCCTCGACCAGACCCAGGCGGCGGGGGCTTGGTTTCGCCTTCACCTGCCCATCGCCCAGCCATCGGATGACAGGGCGGCGTCGGCGGCGGCGACCGTGCGCCCGCTCCTCGACCGGTTATCGGCCTCGGCGGACTCCTATCCGATGCGTCCGAGTAGCGCAGCGGCGCGATAGAGTCCGGCGATCGACTTGGCATCGGAGATCGCGCCGCTGCGAATCATCGCCAGCGCTTCCGCCAGCGGGACACGGCTGGCGGTGAGCACTTCATCGGCATCGAGCTGGCCCGGAGCCTCGCGCAGCCGGCGCGCGAGAAAGAGATGAATGCGCTCATCGCAGAAGCCCGGTGCGGTGAAGACGCTGCCCAGTGCCGTCCAGTCGTCGGCGGCCAGCCCGGCTTCCTCTTGCAGCTCGCGCCGCGCGCAGGCCTGCGGCGATTCTCCCGTGCCGAGGGTGCCGGCAGGCACCTCCCAGATGAATCCACCGGCGGCGTGACGGAACTGGTGCACGAGGCAGACACAGTCGTCACCGTCGACGGCGACGATGGCGGCGGCGCCGGGATGGCGGATGATCTCGAGCCCCACCCGTTTGCCGTTCGGTAGGGTCGCCTCCTCCTGGCGCAGGGTGAAGATGCGGCCGCGGTGCAAGACGCGCGTCAGCGACATGGTCGGCACGGCTAGCACGCGCCGGCCGGCGGACCAACCGCGCGCCGGGGCGCGCGCTTCAATAGCCGATGGCGCAGCCGTCCCGGCGCGGGTCGGAAGCGCCCCAATACACGCCGGTCAGCGGATCGACGGCGATCGCCTGCGCGCCGCCGAAACCGCCGTGAAGCACCGCCGCGGCTTCGTCCGCGACGTCGTGACCACGGCGCGCCAGGGCCGCGCCGACGGCTTCCGCCAAGGGGGTTTCGAGCGCGACGCGTCCCGTCGGCAGGAGGTTGAAGCGCGGCTGCTCGATGGCATCCTGGAGGTTGCGCTGGCCGTCGATCAGCTGGCTGACGAGCTGCATGTGTCCCTGCGCCTGCATGTCACCGCCGATGACTCCGAACGAGACCAGCGGGCGTCCGTCCCGCATCAGCATGGCCGGAATGATGGTATGGAACGGCCGTTTGCCGGGCGCGAGGCAGTTCGGGTGCGCTGGATCGAGCGAAAAACCGAAGCCGCGGTTCTGCAGGAGGATGCCGGTGTCGTCGACCACCATCCCCGAGCCGAACGCCATGTACAGGCTGTTGATCAGCGAGACCACGTTACCCCAGCGATCGGCGGCGGTGACGTACACGGTATCGAAAGAGGCCGGCGCACCCGGCGCGACGCGCCGCAGCGCGCGGTCCGGGCGGATCAAGGCTGCGCGCCCCTGGGCGTAGTCCTTGGACAGCAGTGCGGCCACCGGGATCGATGCGTAGTCCGGATCGGCGAGCCAGCGGTTGCGATCGGCGTAAGCGAGCTTGACGGCCTCCACTTGCAGGTGCACGGCCTGCTCGAGCGCCCCCGACAGGTCGCCCAGTTCGAAGCACTCGAGAATGTTGAGAGCCAGCAGCGCCGCCAGCCCTTGGCCGTTCGGCGGCAGCTCGTACAGGCGCACGCCGCGGTAGTCGACGCTGATCGGGTCCACCCAGGTGGAGGTGTGTTCGGCGAGATCGCCCTCTTCCAGCCACCCGCCGTGGGCGCGCGAGTAGGCGGCCATGGCGCGCGCCAGCTCACCGCGGTAGAGCACGTCGCGGCCGCCGGTGGCGATGCTGCGCAGGCTGCGCGCGAGCTCGGGGGCGTGCATCACCTCGCCGACGCGGGGGGCGCGTCCGTCGATCGAAAACGTGCGAAGGGCCTCCGGCGTCTGCAGAAAGCCAAACGTGCGTTGCCACTGCGCGGCGATCACCTCGCTGACCGCGAAGCCGTTCTCGGCGTAGTCGATGGCGGGCTCGAGCACCCGGGCCAACGATCGCGTGCCACAGCGCTCCAGGGCCTCACACCAGGCGTCGACGGCTCCGGGGACGGTGATCGATTGGATGCCGCGCATCGGCATGGCGGTGTGACCGCCGGCCACCATCGCCGCCTGGGTGACGGCGCGCGGCGCGCGACCGCTGCCGTTGAGGCCGTAGAGACGTTGCTCATCGGCGCGCCAGATGAGCATGAAGCAGTCGCCGCCGATCCCGGTCATCAGCGGCTCGACCACGCCCAACGTCGCCGCCGCGGTGATCGCTGCGTCGAGGGCGTTGCCGCCGTCGCGCAGCATCTGCACCCCGGCGAGGGTCGCCAGCGGCTGACCGGTGCACACCATACCCTGGCGTCCGAGCACCATCGAGCGCTGGGCGCCGCGCTGTCGGTCCGGACGGTAAGAGGCGAAGAGGTTCAATGGCGGATCTCCCCGCGCGGACAGTATCCTGACCCGGAACCGGCGGCGATACGCTGACGAGGCCGAAGAAGAGAGCAAAAGTCAAAGGGCAAGAGGTCGAAGGGGATTCGCGTTTGCCACCCCGGGTAGCCCCGCCCTCGACTTCGGTTGCAATGCCGCGGTCGGCCCCCTGTAATGCTCGAATGAGGAGTAGCCGGTTGAAGCCGCGTTCCGCTCACTCTGCGACGGGCCCAGGGCATGCCCTGAGCCGGTCGAGGCATGAGCGCGGCCTTTTTCAACGGCCTGCCAGCCGGCTTCTCGCCGTCGGGATCGTCTGGCTTGCGCTCGGCGGCCCGGCGGGCGCTGCCATGGTCAGCCCGGCGGTGCGCGAGTGTGCCGATCGCGACGGTGACGCTTCGGTGGTCGTCCTGCTGCGCGCCCCGGCCGCCCCTGCAGGCACGGGCCTCGCCGGTCGCGCGGCGCGCGGCGCGCAGCTGGCGCGTCGCAGCGCCGCGGTGCTGGCCGCCGCCGGCGATGGCGTGACCATTGAGCACGCCTACCGGAGGGTGCCGGGGTTCGCGGCGCGCGTCACCCCCGAAGCCCTGCAGCGGCTGGCCACTCACCCGGAGGTGCTGCGGATCGACCTCGACGCCATCGGCACCGTGGCCCTCGACCGCAGCGTCCCGCAAATTCGCGGCGACCGGGTGCACGCGCGAGGCGTCGACGGCACGGGCACGGTCATTGCCATCATCGATACCGGTGTCGATGGCGCGCATCCCGATATCGCCGAGGCGTTGGTACACGAGGAGTGCTTCTGCCGCGCCGGCAACATCGGCGGGCGCTCGCGACCGCCCTGCTGCCCGAACGGCCAGGCGCGTCAATCCGGTCTGGGCAGTGCGGCCAGCGTTGCCGATCACGGGCCGCACGTCGCCGGAATCGCGCTGTCGCGTGGTCGCGTCGCCGCGGTCGGCGTCGCGCCCGGGGCGGGGCTGCTAGCGGTGCGCGTGCTGGACGGGCAGAACGTCGGGTTTCAGTCCGATTGGATCGCTGCGCTCGACTGGATCGCCGCCGAACGGCCGGACGTGCGGGTGGTGAACATGAGTTTGGTGAGCGAGAAGCTTTTCGGCGAGGAGTGTGAGCGCAACTGCGACGATGCGGAAAGCTGCGCCATCAATCGCCTGTACGCCGAGGTGATGGAGGAACTCTGGCAGCGCGGCACGATGGTGTTCGCCGCCAGCGGCAACCTGCGACGAACCAATCTGCTCAATGCGCCGGCCTGCATCTCGCGCGCCGTCGCCGTCGGGGCTGTCGATCGGGCCGACGTCATCGCACCGTTTACCAATCGCGGTCTCGGGCTCGACCTCTTCGCTCCAGGCGTCGGCATCATCTCCGACGGTTTGAGTGTCGATGTGCGCGGCAACCCGACCAGCGGCCTGTTCACCCAGTCGGGAACGTCGATGGCCTCGCCACACGCCGCTGGCGCCGCGGTGTTGCTGCTGTCGGCGCGACCGGGGCTGACGGCGGACCGGGTCCTGGCCCTGCTGACCGAGACCGGTGTGCCGGTGACCGATCTGCTCACTGGCCGAACGACGCCGCGCGTCGATGCATTCGCCGCGCTCACGGCGTCGATGCAGGCGCCCGAGCTCGTGCGCGGCGGCGGCAGCCGCTTGAGCGACTGTCTGCTCGAGTTCGGCATCGTGCCGCCGGAAGCGGTCGGACCCCAGGCCGCTCCGACGGTGGCCTGCACCGACAACGATCCCCTGTGTGACGGCGACACCGTGCTCGGGCGCTGCACGTTCGAGCTGTCGACGTGTTTCAACATGCGCGATCCGTTGCTGCGCGCCTGTCCAGTGGGCGAAGCCCTCGAGCACATCGAGTTGCTGGCGCCGGATCCCAATGCCACCGCGGGTACGGTCGAGCGCGCCAACGCCGACGCCATCGCCGCGGCGCTGCCGCCTTTCCCGTTCACGGGGAGTGACCGCTGTGGCAGCCCGATTCCGTTCGTGGTCGAGCGGCCTCCCGGCGGCGGCGCCGGGCGAGCCGACGTGCGCATGCGGGTGTCGAGCCCGACGCGCCTCGATTCCGATCGGATTCGCTTCCGCTGCCTGCCGCCATGACGGCAGCACCCGACCATCGACCACTCTCGCGGTGCTGGTCGCGGGGCAGTGTGACCGCCGCCGCGCTGCTGGTCATCGCCGCGGTGGCCGCGGCGCAGCCAGTGCCTTTCGGCCTGGGAGAAGACCTGCGTTTGCAGGGCATCGTCGATCCCGCCGACGGCGCCGAGACGCTGGGGACGATCAGAATCCGCGCCGGCACGGCCGTGCGCCGCTTCGGCGTCATCCGCGCTCAGACGGCGCGGGTGGATGGCATGAGCCTGTTCAACCGCAGCGCGCAGCATCCCGAGCAGCTCCTGCTGCGCGGTCGAGCCGAGCAACTCGACCAGTTCCGCGGCGCGCCAGCCGGTGCCGCGATCCGCATGCTCGGTCGCTATCAGGGCGACAACTACCTGCTCGCCGAGATCACCGTCGCCGCGCCCACATCAACTGACCGCGTCACGGACGAGTGATCATCACCACCTGGGCCGTCGGCCCTATCGAGAGCTCGTGCCTCATCCGCACTCGTGCAGAGCTGGCGCCGCGTGGAACCCGTCGTCAAACTGGGTTAAACCTCGATGCCGTGAGCGACGACGGGTTTCTGGTCGACGTCGACGCGGCGACGATCAAGCGCGAGCGTGCCAAGGCGCGCGCCCTGCGCGCCTCGTCATGGTGGCAGCGGCGCTGTGCCGCCGGCGTGTGCCACTATTGCGGCCAGCAGGTCGGTGCCGCGCTGCTCACCATGGATCATCTCGTGCCGATCATCCGCGGCGGCCGCTCGACCAAGGGCAACTGCGTTCCCGCCTGTCGCGCCTGCAATGCCGCCAAGCGACACCGCCTCGCCTTCGAGTTCACGCCGGAATAGACGCCACTCGGCGGGCTCAGCCTTCGGTAGGCTCAGGAGAGCGGGAGTTACGTGCGCCACAAAGCGTTCCGCTCACCCTGAGCCGGTCGAAGGGTGAGCGGAACGCGGTTTTCACCCTGCTAGAAGCGATCGGCGCGGTACGGCGCGATGTCGATGCTCGGCTGGCGGCCGCCGATGAGGTCGGCGATGATGCGGCCGGTCGGCGCCCCGGCGATCAGTCCGACGTGGCCGTGGCCGAAGGCGTAGTACACGTTCGGAAAACGCGGTGACGGTCCGATCACCGGCAGGGAATCCGGCAGCGCGGGGCGATGTCCCATCCAGTGCGTGACGGAGCGCGCCGACAGGGCTGGGAACATCTGCTCGGCCAGGCGGCACAAGGCTTCGGCGCGCGCGTAGTTCGGCGCTGCCGTGAGCCCGGCGAACTCGGCGGTCCCGGCGACGCGCAGCCGGGCGTCCAGCGGCGTGGCGAAGAACATGCGTTCTCCCCACATCACCGGGCGCTGCAGCGTCACGCTCGGGTCGTGATAGGTGGCGTGGTAGCCGCGCTCGGATTCGAGCGGGACGCGGCTGCCGAGCTTGCGGCTGAAGTCGCGTGAGTGCACGCCGGCGCAGAGCACAAGGGTCTCGAACGGGACGCGCTCGCCGTCGGTCACCAACGCCCGCGGCGCCCCGGCGGCGTAGTCGATATCGAGGACCCGGCGCAGCAGGATGGTGCCGCCGTCGCGTTGAAACTGTGCCGCCAGGGCGCGCGTGAGCTGCAGCGGATCGGTGACGAAGCCCTGCTCGGGCAGAAAGACGCCACGCACGAAGATGTGGCGCAGCGCCGGCTCCATGGCGCGTATGGTCTCGGCGTCGATGTCCTCGCAGATCACACCGAGGTCGCGGCGAATCTGCCAGCCGAGGGCCTGTCGTCGAAAGCCCTCCTCGCTGGCATACACCACCAGGTAACCCGTCTGACGCAACAGCGCCGTGGCGCCGGCCCAACGCGCCAGCGGCTCCCACGCCTCGAAGGTCGGCTTGACGAGCGCCCGCAGCGCCGGGGCGATCTGTTTCACCCGCGCCAGCCGGGAGGCGGCCTGGAAGCGCAACAGCCACGGCAGCGCGGGCAGGAAATACCGCGGTCGGATGGCCAGTGGTCCGAGTGGATCCATGAGCCATCTCGGCACCTGCCTCAGCGTGCCCGGCATCCCGAGCGGCAAACACGACGCCGGGCTCAGGATGGCCGCGTTACCGGCCGAGCAATACTCACCCGGTGGCCGGGGGTCGACGACGGTAACGTCATGCCCGTCGCGGCGCAGATACGAAGCCGTCGCCATGCCGACGACGCCGGCGCCGATGACCGCGATGGTTCTCGCCATGAGTGACGCCTTCCGCCACGTGTTCGATGATCGCAGCGGCTGCCTAGTCCAGCCGGATGCTGAAAACCAGCGCCGGGTCCGCCGACAGACGACCGGTGCGGTATCCGCGACAAGCCCTAGCCGCTCGGCGGCTCAACTCACCAACGCCCGCACTGGTGGTTGTCTCAGGGCAAGCGGCAAGACTCACTGAGCGGGCGCGGCCGAGGAGGAGAAAAAAACAGAGGCGCCGCGACCCGATCGGGCCGCGACGCCTCGCTTGAAACGAAGGATGTTACGCTGAGGTGCTATTCCCAGAAGATGATCTTACGGACCGGCTCCTTGGTGAGGTTTTCCACGTTGACGATGTCGCGCGGCATCGTGGGGTAGTCGATCCAGAACTTCTGCATGTACCACGACATGGTGAAGCCGGTCTTCGGCTCGGTGAAGTGCTCACCACCCCACATGGTCTGGAAGTCCTCGAGGTGGCTGTCCGGCACCGTGTCCTCGGCGCCCAGGAACGTCGTGTTCTGCAGGCGCGGATCCTCGTTGGCCAACGGGATGCGGGTCATGCGCGTGCGGCCCAGCTCGCCCTTGCTGTCGTACAGGTGCTCGTTCCAGACCTTGCCCGACTTGAGGCCGACGATGTTGACCTTCTTGGCGTACCAGTACGAGGACGAATGCGGGATCTGCTCGTAAATGCGGCACGGCTCGCCGACGCCGTCCACGCCGACGTTGACCCGTTCCGCCTCGGTGTTCATCGAGAAGCCCATGGTCCCGTCAGGCATGCCCTTGTAGAGCGTGGTCCCGACGATGTTGTAATCGATGTCCGGGAACGGCTTCACCTGCGGGAAGTCCTCCCAGCGCCCGATCGTGCCCGGGATGATGTCCTGGCGGGCCGCCATCGGCAGGCGGCGGATCTTGCGGCTCGACGGCGTGTAGAGGAACTCCTCGTTGAAGCGCTCGCCGTGGAACACCGTGGTGTTGATCCCCAGGCCGCGATAGTCGTCCGGCTGGGTGAACACAAAGGTGTACTTCGCCCGCACCTTGCCGACCTCTTCCGGGGTCAGGCCTTCGGAGGTGCGCCGGTAGGCGTTGTTCCACTCGAAGAAGACCTTGTTGCGCGGCGTACCGTCCGGCGAGGTCAGGTCCACCGCCC
Source organism: uncultured Binatia bacterium (SeqCode) (assembly GCA_964475125.1). Taxonomy (GTDB): domain Bacteria; phylum Desulfobacterota; class Binatia; order HRBIN30; family CADEER01; genus CAYYWP01. The sequence goes on from CAYYWP010000005.1 coordinate 54,752, forward strand.
ACTGGGTCATGTAGTTGCGGCCGAACTCGTTGAAGTCGATCGGCGTAAAGGCGCGGTCGTGCACCTGCGGCCCACTGTATTTCTCTCGCGTTGCCAGGGTGTCTTCCCAGGGGAAGGGCAGGTCGGGCTGAATCCAGCGATCGTACACCGCAGGCCCCAGTTCTTTGGCAGTCTTGGTGTACCAGGGCTTAGGCTCCCATACCATGCTCTCGTCGCCCCACGACACGTTGAACGTGCCGGGTTTCTCGCCGGGCGTGACCTTGTACGGCTTGCCCCAGATCATCTGCATGTAGTCCTGCCCGACTTTTTGCGATGCCTGGTTCATCGCCTCCTGATCACCGCTCCAGGCAAATGCCGCGCTGGCGACCGCCAATGTACCGGCCGCGACCAGCGACCGTGCTGCCTTCCATTGCCAATCCATAGCGAACCCTCCTTTCGAGAAATGGGCGTAACAGCCCTTAAGAGGCCATTACGGCGTTGATGGTCCGATTCCTCAGGAACACCTCTCTGCCTTGATACGCGGTCGCGACAGAGACAGATTGCGCGGGCCTCTCTACCCCAGAAGAGTGCCGCTTGGGAAGGGACTATCAGCAGGGCGCCGGAAAGCCCGCGGGAAGGAAGGTCACGTGGGCGGGTTGGCATGGGGGGGGCGCGGCGACCTGGGAGCCGCAGGTCGCCGCGCCCGTGTTATGGCAAAAAACAGGACGTTTGGGCGATTATTCCCAAAATAGGATCTTGCGGACGGGTTCCTTCGTGAGGTTGTCCACGTTGACGATGTCACGCGGCATGGTGGGGTAGTCGATCCAGAACTTCTCCATGTGCCACGACATCGTGAAGCCGGTCTTCGGCTCGGTGAAATGCTCACCGCCCCACATGCTCTGCCAGTCCTCGAGCTGGTTGTCGGGAACCGAGTCCTCCGCGCCGAGGAAGGAGGTGTTCTGCAGGCGGGGATCCTCGTTGGCGACGGGCCGCCGAATCACGCGCGTGCGCCCCAGCTCGCCTTTGGAGTCATACAGGGTTTCGTACCAGCACTGCAGCGTCTTCAGACCGCAGGTGAACTGCTTCTTGGCGTACCAGTACGAGGACGAATGCGGAACCGCCTCGTAGAGGATCGACGGCTCGCCCTGGCCGTCCATGCCGACGTTGACCCGTTCGGCCTCGGTGTTCTGGGACCAGCCCATGGTCCCGTCCGCCTGGCCCTTGTAGAGCGTCGAGCCGACCACTTTATAGTCGATGTCCGGGAACGGCTTCACCTGCGGGAAGTCCTCCCAGCGCCCGATCGTGCCCGGGATGATGTCCTGGCGGGCCGCCATCGGCAGGCGGCGGATCTTGCGGCTCGACGGCGTGTAGAGGAACTCCTCGTTGAACCGGTCGCCGAAGAAGATCGTGGTGTTGATGCCGAGGCCGCGATAGTCGTCCGGCTGCGTGAAGACGAAGGTGTATTTCGCCCGCACCTGACCTACCTCCTCCGGCGCCAGGCCGTCGCTCACGCGCCGGTAGGCGTTGTTCCATTCGAAAAAGGTCTTGTTGCGGGGCGTGCCGTCCGGCGAGGTCAAGTGCACCACCCACTGCGTGATGTAGTTGCGCCCGAACTCGTTGAAGTCGATCGGCGTCCACGCGTGGTCATGCCACTGCGCGCCACTGTATTTCTCGCGCACCGCCAGTGTGTCGTCCCAGGGAAACGGGACGTTGGGTTGGATCCAGCGATCGTACACCGCCGGTCCCTTCTCCTTGATCGACTTGGTGTTCCAGGGCTTCGGCTCCCACACCATGCTCTCGTCGCCCCACGAGACGTTGAACGTGCCGGGTTTCTCACCCGGCGTGATCTTGTAGGGCTTGCCCATGATCATCTGCATGTAGTCTTGCCCAACCTTTTGCGATGCCTGGTTCATCGCCTCTTGATCTCCGCTCCAGGCGGACGCCGCGCTGGCTGCCCCCAGCGCTCCAACAACCACCCAAACCCGTATGCCTCTGAACATCATCTGACCCTCTCCTTCTGTGGTTAGTCCGTGACGCCCTACGGCTGACGCGTCAGGACGTGGCTGACTTGCATCTTCTGAGTAGACCAATGGCTCCCTGCCGCGACATACGTAGTTCATGCGGAAGCAGATTGGACGCTCTCCCAACTTGAAGTAGAACCGCGGCATCTTGCCAACCGAGGGATCAGAAACAGCGGTCGCGGTTAGACTTACAGGCGAGATTCCGGCGATTGCGATAACCGTTTGCTCAACCGGCTATTCCCAGCGCTGGGACGTTCCCAGCTCCCGTTCCCGCAGTGGGACGGTTCCCCTAACTCTCCGAACGGTAAGGAAAATTCCTTGCAGCCCTTGCCAACCGCGAGGTACCTTTCTACTCGTTTCTGAATGCGGGGAGCCGAGGCGTTGATCGGGTGCGGCGACGAGCCGAGTGCGAGGCTTCCGGGGTCGGTTCCGGCCTTCGAAGCGCCCGCGCGCGGGAGGGGGCGAGGAAAGAGGTCATGAAGATTGTGGTGTTGGACGGCTTTACGTTGAACCCCGGCGACAATCCGTGGACCGAGGTGGCCGCGCTCGGCGAGCTGACCGTGCACGAGCGCACGCCGGCCGATCAGATCGTGACCCGCGCGCAGGGGGCTCAGGTCGTGCTGACCAACAAGACGCCGTTGAGCGCCCAGACGCTGGCGCAACTGCCGGCGTTGCGCTTCATCGGCGTGCTGGCGACCGGGTTCAACGTCGTCGACACGGAAGCGGCGAAGACGCGCGGCATCCCGGTCTCCAATGTGCCGGTCTACGGCACCGACTCCGTGGCGCAGTTCGTCTTCGCGCTGATCCTGGAGCATTGCCATCACGTGGCGCATCATGCGGCCGCCGTGCAGGCCGGCCAGTGGGCGGTGCGGGGCGACTTCTGCTTTTGGGACTTTCCGCTCATCGAGCTGCGCGGGAAGACGATGGGCCTAGTCGGTTTCGGCCGCATCGGCCGGCGCGTCGGCGAGCTGGCGCATGCCTTCGGCATGCGCGTGCTGGCGCACGACCAGTATCGGGGCGAGCCGCCCCCCTATCCCGTGCAGTGGTGCGAGCTGCCCGAGCTGTTCGCGGCGGCGGACTTCGTCAGCCTGCACTGCCCCCAGACCACGGACAACGCCGGCATGGTCAACCGCGCGCTGCTGGGGCGGATGAAGGCCGACGCGTACCTGATCAACACCGCCCGCGGCGGCCTGGTGAACGAGCGCGATCTCGCCGACGCCCTCAACGGCGGCCGCATCGCCGGCGCGGCCTGCGACGTGGTGTCGGTCGAGCCCATCCGGCCGGACAATCCGCTGCTGGCGGCGCGCAACATGACCATCACGCCGCACATTGCCTGGGCCGCGCTGGCGGCCCGTCGGCGCTTGATGAAGACCACGGCGGACAACATCGCCGCCTTTCTCGCTGGACGCCCCATCAACGTCGTCAATCCGTGAGGAACCTCACCATGCGCATTGCCGAACGCCTGAACAGACTCGGCACCGAGACGGCGTTCGCCGTGTCGGCCGAGGCCGCGGCCTACGAGGCCACCGGTGCCACCGTCTATCCCTTTCATCTCGGCGACATCAACCTGCCGACGCCAGCGAACGTGATCGAGGCCGCGATCAAGGCCATGCGCGACGGCAAGACCGGTTATTGCCCGAACTATGGCATTCCGGCCCTGCGCGAGGCGCTAGCGGCGGACATCAGTCGTTCGCACGGCGTGCCGTATGGACTCGAGAACGTCGCCATTCAGCCGGGTGGCAAGCCGGTGATCGGCAAGTTTCTGCTGGCGCTGATGAATCCGGGCGACGAGGTCCTGTACCCGAATCCCGGCTATCCGATCTACGAGTCGCAGATCGAGTTCCACGGCGGCATCGCCGTTCCGTACGCCTATGGCGAAGGCGAGGACAACTTCGCCATCGATATCGATGCCATCGAACGGGCGATCACGCCGCGCACGCGCATCCTGATCATCAACGATCTGCAGAACCCACTCGGCGCCGAGGCGCAGGCGTCCGAACGGTGCCGCTTGGCGCGACTGGCGGTGGAGCACCATCTCGCCGTGCTGCTCGACGAGGCCTACTTCGACATTCGCTACGAAGGCACCTCGACCTCGCTGGTGTCCGAACCGGGCATGCTCGAGCGCAGCGTGCTGCTCTACACGTTCTCGAAGAAGTTCGCGATGACCGGCTGGCGGCTCGGCGCGGCGGTCGGACCGCGAGAGGTCATCGACGTCATCGCCAAGTTGAACGTCAACGACGAGTCGTGTTCGAATCATTTCATTCAGTACGGCGCCATCGAGGGCCTGACCGGCGACCCCTCTGGCCCGCGGCGCATCGTCGCGGCGCTGAAGGAACGGCGCGACGTGCTGGTGGATCTCCTGAACGCGATTCCGGGGATCCGCTGCTACCGCCCACAGGCGACGTTCTATCTGTTCCCGAACGTCACCCGCCTGATGCAGCACTTGGGCTTCGACGACTACGAGCGCTTTCGTCGCACGGTGTTGAAGGTCACCGGGGTGTCGTTTTGTTCCCGCCTCCACTTCGGCCGGCCGCAGGAAGGCGAAACCGAACGCTACGTCCGCTTCGCATACAGCGGCATCGATGTCGCCGCCATCGAGGAGGGTATGGCGAAGTTCACGGCCTTCGTCGAACAGCGCTGGGGCTGAGCAGAGAGTCTGTTGAAACGCTTGTTCCACTCGCCCTTCGACAGACTACCAAGAAGCGTCCGCGACGAGTCGTAGCCGCGGGGCTGTGCCCGCCGGCGACGCTGCGCGTCGCCGAGTGGTGTGGGGCGCGGCCCGAGCCAACCGCCGCTGCCGGACCGCTGGCGCCGGAGTGCTGTTGCCACGCCCCACCCCACCGGGCAGCGCGCCGCGCTGCCGGCGGGCACAGGTCCCGCGGCTACGGCT
>CAYYWP010000006.1:0-36833 GCA_964475125.1 uncultured Binatia bacterium (SeqCode)
CCTGGCGGTGGAATGCAATCCCGACTCGATAGAGTTTCGCCTGCGCACCCGCTACGTGGACCAGATGACGGAAAGTCTCGACGAGGCGCTGGCGATGATCGAGCGCTGGACTGCGGCGGGTGAAGCAAAGTCGGTCGCGCTCTTGGCCAACGCCGCGGATGTCTTTCCGGCCCTATACCGGCGCGGTGTTCGACCTCATATCGTCACCGATCAGACCTCGGCCCACGACCCGACGAATGGCTATCTGCCGCAGGGCTGGACCATGTCGCAATGGCGCATCCTGCGCGAGGCCGATCCGAAAGCGGTGGACAGAGCGGCCCGTGCCTCAATCAAGATCCACGTCGCCGCCATGGTGGATTTCCACCACGACGGCGTGCCGACAGTGGATTACGGAAACAACATCCGCCAGGTGGCACTGGAGGAAGGGCTCGAGAACGCCTTTGCCTTCCCGGGCTTCGTCCACGCCTACATTCGCCCGCTGTTTTGCAAGGGCATCGGCCCCTTCCGCTGGTGTGCGCTCTCTGGTGACCCGGAGGACATCTACCGGACCGACGCCAAGGTGAAGGAGTTGCTGCCCGACGATGAACACCTGCACAGCTGGCTCGATATGGCGCGCGAGCGCATTGCCTTCCAGGGTCTGCCGGCGCGCATCTGCTGGGTGGGCCTCGGCGACCGCCACCGTCTGGGCCTCGCCTTCAACGACATGGTCAAGAACGGCGAGGTGGGCGCTCCGATCGTCATCGGTCGCGACCATCTCGACGGCGGATCGGTGGCGTCACCCAACCGCGAGACGGAAGCGATGAAAGACGGATCCGATGCCGTATCCGACTGGCCACTGCTGAACGCACTGGTGAACTGTGCCTCCGGTGCGACGTGGGTCAGTATCCACCATGGTGGCGGAGTCGGCATGGGGTTCAGCCAGCACGCGGGGGTCGTCATCTGTGCCGACGGCACCGACGCAGCGGCGAAGCGCTTGGAGCGCGTGCTGTGGAACGACCCCGCATCGGCGGTTTGGCGCCATGCCGACGCGGGCTACGACACGGCCATCGAGTGTGCCAAGCAACGCGGGTTGCGGTTGCCCGGCATACTGGGGAGATGAGAAGCCCACGACGATGGGGGTGAGAATGATCCAAGCGCCACTGTCCTGCGCCGTGGTCTGCACGGGTTTCGTGTTCTTCGTGGTGAAAGGTTTTTTCGGATTGGGTTAGCGAAAGGCTGGGATGATCTCCTTGGCGACGCGCTTCACCAGAGTGAGGTCGTAAGGCTGAGGGAGGGAGATGATGAAGTGGCGCACGCCGGCGTCGGCCTGCGCCTGCAAGCGGGCGCGCACTTCATTCGGCGGACCGTCGAGCATGCCGCCGAGCACGAGAGCCGACTTCTCGATACTGGCGGGATCGCGCCCGACTTGCCGGCAGACGGCATCGAAGTGGTCGCACAGGGCCTTGGTCTTGGCCGGGTCGGGATGGGGGAAGAAGTTCCAGATGTCGGCGTAGCGCGCCACCAGCGGTTGAATGAGCTTCGGCCCGACGCCGCCGATGAGGATGGGCGGATACGGGCGCTGCACCGGCTTCGGTTCGAACGGCGCGCCGGCCAACGTGTAGTACTTGCCGGTGAAGCTGCTGCGCTCCTGCGTGAACAGCCGCTTCATCACCTCGAGCGCCTCCCCGAGGCGGCGGGCGCGGCCGCCGACGGTGTAGAACGGGATCCCGTAGGCCGTGTGCTCGGCGGCGAACCAGCCCGCGCCCATACCGAGGATCAGCCGGCCGTTGCTGATGTGGTCGATGGTGGTCGCCATCTTCGCCACCACGATCGGGAAGCGATACGTGTTGCCGGTGACCAGGACGCCGACCTTCACCCGCTGCGTCTGCGCTGCCAGCGCCGCTAGCAAGCTCCAGCCTTCCAGGCACGGGCCGTTCGGATCGGAGAAGATCGGCATGAAGTGGTCGAAGGTGAACGCCGAGTCGAAGCCCAGTTCGTCGGCCAGTTTCCACACCTCGGCGATCTGCCCGTAGGTGACGTGCTGCGGCGGGGTCTGGACGCCGAAGCGAATCGCTCCGGGGGGAGCCGGCCGAGCCGCCGATCGGGTTGCGGCGGCGCCGCCGGCCAGCAGCGCGGCCCCCGCGCTCATCGCCGTGACGAATTGCCGGCGCGAGATTGGTGTGGTCGCCATAGAACCCTCCAAGAGAGACGCGATCCAGCCTCCCTCACGGCCGGGCCGCGACGTCAAGCACCTTCAAACCTGCCAGTGGGTCGAGGCGACCCTCGGACAAGAGAAATCCAACGCCGAGCCGCAGAGCCTGCCGAGCACGCGGAGCACGAGGCCTAGGGAGTGAAGCCCGAACCCAATTCTCTGCAGCGCGTTGCGCTCACCCTTCGACCCGCGTTCCGCTCACCCTGAGCCCGTCGAAGGGTGGGTGGAACGCGGGTCGAAGGGCGCGCGGAACGCGTTTTTCACCGGCTGCTATCTTTCAACCGCTGCTAGCCTCGGTGACCATGGCACACCGCCTATCGCTTGGGCTATGGGAAAGCCCAAATGACCCACACAACGACTGCGCTGGGCCCGGAGCTGGCGCGTGCGGCGCTGACGCTCATGCGCGACGTCATGTGCGTGGGCGATGGCGAGCACGTGCTGATCACCACCGATACCAATAGCGATCGGCGCGCCGCCGAGGCCTTGCAGAACGCGGCCTATGCGCTGGGAGCCCGTGTCGCGACCGTGACGCTGGCGCCGCCCCTGCCGTTTCAAGGTGGGCTGGCCAACCAGTTCATGCCCGACCCGGTGACGGCGGCGGCGCAGCACTGCGATGTCTGGGTCGACCTGTGCATGCCGTACATCGCCGGCGCCGCGGTCTACGACCAGGCGATGAAGAACGGCCGCACGCGTTACTTCCTGGCCGCCGATATCGGCAGTGAAGGGATCGTTCGCCTCTTCGGCAAGGCCGACCTCGACCGGGTGTTCGCGGTGTCGGAGGTCTTCAACGCGCTGCTGGCGGCGTCGACCGGCAAGACGGCACGATGCACCACCCCGTTGGGCACCGACGTCAGCTTCACGCTGGCCGATCCGGAAGGCCTGGCCATCGCGCGCGCCACCAAGCCCGGGGGCTACTTCGTGCCCGGCACGGTCGTGGTGTTGCCCGAGCTCGAGACGGTCAGGGGCACCATCGTCTGCGAGACCACCTTTCACGAGTACTACACGGCGCTCACCGAACCATGCCGCTTCGAAGTCGACGGCCAGATCCAGTCGGTGACCGGCGCCGGCACCGAGTTGAAGATCCTCGAGCGCGCCCTGCGCCGCGCCGGCAACGGGTCGTACGGCAACATCGTGCACTTCACCTGCGGCTATCACCCCGCGGCGCGTTTCACCGGCACCTCTTTCATCGAGGACCAACGGGTGGTCGGCTGTAACGCCGTCGGCCTCGGCTTGCCGCAATGGGTGGAGGGCGGCGGCGAGAACCACCCGGACTGCGTCATGACCGGACAGTCGTTCTGGATCGATGGCCAGCAGATCATCGACGGCGGCGCCATCGTCGCCCCGCCCGACCTCGCCGCGGCGGCGCGCGCGCTGCAGCCGCTCTACGGTTGAGCGCGGCGTGCATCGCGTCGCGGTTCGTCGGCCGGGTGTCGGATCCCATGAGGAACCTCGCCCTGGCCCCCTCCTGGAGCGGGCGCGTTGCGCCCAGCCGTTCGGTTGCTGGGCGGTCACGGTGAAATGAACCCGGAACCAGCGCGGATCTTTCACGCCGGCGACGTCGGCCTCGATTCGGGCCAGACGCTGCCCGGCGCGTTCCTCGCCTATCAGACCTTCGGCACGCTCAATGCCGCCGGCGACAATGCCGTTCTCATACCGACGCATTTCGGCGCCACGCACCTGAACAGCCTCTATCTGCTGGGCGAGGACAAGGCACTCGATCCGAGGGCGTTCTTCATCGTCGTCGTCAATCTGATCGGCAACGGCCTGTCCTCGTCGCCGAGCAATACCCTCGGCGCCGCGTTTCCACGCGTCAGCGTCGCCGACAACGCGCGGCTGCAGTACCGCCTCCTGAGCGAGGAGCTGGGCGTCAAGCGCCTGGCGCTGGCGGTCGGCTTCTCGATGGGCGCGATCGACGTCTACCACCTGGCGGCGCTGTACCCGCCGTTCGTCGCCCGGCTGGCCCCGATCTGCGGCGCGGCGCGCATCTCCGTTCACAACGACGTGTTCCTGAGCGGTATGCGCGGCGTCCTGACCGCGGATCCGGTCTGGAACGGCGGCCACTACGCGACCCAGCCGCTGCTCGGCCTGGGCACGATGGCGCGCGCCTGGGCGGCGTGGCCACCCTCGGCGCATTTCTATCGCCGCGAGCTCTACCGCCGGCTCGGCTACACCTCGATCGACGATTTCCTCGCCCGCTACTGGGAGGCGACCTTTTGCGCCCTGGATGCCAACAACGTGCTGTGCCAGATCGCCACCTGGCGCAGCGCCGACATCGGCGCCGACGCGCTGTACGGCGGCGATTTCACCCGCGCCCTCGGCGCCATCGAAGCCCGCAGCTTCGTCATGCCCTGCCTCACCGACGCCTATTTCCCCCCCGAGGACAGCCGCCTCGAAGTCTCGCACCTGCGCGCCGCGGAGCTGCGCCCCATCGACTCGCACTGGGGCCATTGGGCCGGCTCCGGACGCAACCCCGAGGACACCGCGTTCATCGACCGCCAACTAAGCGAACTGCTCGGTCGTTAGCCCTCCAGAGCTGGAATTCTCTTCAAACCACGAAGGACACGAAGAGCACGAAGGACAAGGGTCTCCCGGTCTTATGAGGCAGGCAGGGCAACTCGCCGTCTGCGGGGTTGAAAGCGCTCCGCCAGACACGACTCTCGGCCTTGATCTTCGTGGTCTTCGTGCTCTTCGTGGTCTTCGTGCTCTTCGTGGTGCGCATCTTAGGTCTCTAGTAATCAACTGCTGACCCAATGGAGCTCACTCGGCTGACCGCCTGCGCGGCGGCGGACTTGATCGCGCGCAAAAAGCTCTCGGCCGTCGAGTTGACGCGGGCCTGTCTCGACCACATCGCCTGGCGCAACGGCGAGGTGAAAGCCTTCTGTCATCTCGATCCGGAGTTCTCGCTCGCCGAGGCCGCGCGCACCGACCGGGAGGCGCCGAGATCGCCGCTGCACGGCGTACCCTTCGCGGTCAAGGACGTCATCGACACGGCGGATTTTCCCACCGAGTGCGGCACCGTCATCCACCGCGGCCGCCGGCCGCGCCACGACGCCCGCTGCGTGGCGCTCATGCGCCAGGCTGGCGCCGTGCTGCTCGGCAAAGTCGTCAGCACCGAATACGCCCTCTTCACCCCAAACGAGACGCGCCATCCGCGCAATCCGGCCCATACCCCCGGCGGCTCCTCCAGCGGCAGCGCCGCCGCGGTAGCGGATGGCATGGTGCCGATCGCCTTCGGCAACCAGACCGCCGGCTCGCTCATCCGCCCGGCCGCTTTTTGCGGCATCTACGGGCTCAAACCCACGCACGGCACCACCGACGATGCGGGCATCATGCCCCTGCAGCCGTACTTCGACACCTTGGGCTACATGGCCCGCGCGATCGAAGACCTGCAGCGCTTCTACGGCATCGTCTCGCAACGCGACCAGACCGCCACCTGGCCACCCGATCGCCGCCCGCGCCTCGGCCTGTGCAAGACCTTTCAGTGGGATTTCGCCGAGCCCGAATCGCGCTTCGCGCTCTTCGAGTCAGCCCGGCAGTTCGCGGCTCATGGCTGCGAGGTCGCGGACTGCGAATTGCCGTCCGCCTATCACGATCTGGTCGCGGCCCATCGCCGCGTCTTGTACGCCGGCGTGGCGCGCTCCCTCGCCGCAGATTACCGCCGCGCCCCAGAGCTGATGAGCGCCAGCCTGCGCGAACTGATCGCCGAAGGAGAGGCCACCACGCCCGAGGAGTACGCCGAGGCCCATTGCTACGCCGATCAGTGCCGCGGCTCGGTGAACGACTGCTTCGGACAGTTCGACGCCCTGATCTGCCCGAGCACGCCCGGTGAAGCCCCGCTCGGCACCGCCACCGGCAGTCCCATCTTCCAGGTGACCTGGACCCTGCTCGGGGTTCCCTGCCTCAATCTGCCGGTCGGCGTCGGCCCGCGCGGCCTGCCAGTCGGCATCCAGTTGATCGGCCGCCGTCACGACGACGCGCGCCTGCTCGCCCTCGGCCGTCACCTGATGCGCGATTTCGCCCCCGTCAGCGCGCCTGCCTAGCCTCGACACGGGCGCGCGGCCTCCGCGGCGGGTGTGTGGTTGAAGTGGCGATGGGGCTGCGGCAGCATCAAGGTGAATCGAGAGGCGAGCAGAGGCCCAACGTGAACGCGGTCGGAGCAGGCACGATCAGGGAAGTCGAGAGGCCGGAGCGACGAAAGACAACGCAGTGGCCGACTCGCTTGACGCGGTCACCTTTCCCCCTTGCCCAGGCTACCCTCCAAGCTCACCACACCCCGACATGCAGTTGCTGGTGTCTAGTCTGAACGCCCCGATTCAGTGACGCGTCCGTTCATTACTCTTCTGCGCGTCGCCACGCTGTCCGCCACATTGGGGGCGCATGCTCTGCCTGCGCCCGCCGTGCTCTCGGTTGATGTCGAAGCGCCCAGCGTAGACGCGGCACTCGAGGATATCCGCGTCGGTGGCGACGGCCCCTACATGCTGGTGCGGTATGCGACCGATGGGACGGCAGGACAACGGTTCACCGGATTCAGCCGCGTCTCCGCGCTGCGCCGCTACGACGACCAGACGGTCTTGGTTGCCGAAGAAGAACGCGACCGCATCTCGGCCATGACCCTGGACGGGCGGATCGCGTGGACGATCCCGCTGCGTCGACCGCGCAGCCTCGAAGTGCTCGGCCCTGACCGCTTTCTGGTGTCACTGGACAATCCGCCGCGCGTCGTCGAAGTCGACCGCGGGGGGCAGGTGCTGTGGGAACTGCGTGGACCGTTGCGCGATGCTTCGGGGGCGGTCCGCATGCCGGACGGGAACACCGCGGTCGTCCAGGGGCGGTTCGGTGTGTCGAGCGTCGATGTGTTCAGTCCCGACGGAACCCTCCTATGGAGCGGGACACGCCACCTGGCACAACCTCGTTCACTGCTATGGCTACCGTCGGGGGAACTGGCGACTTCGGGCTTCGACACCCCAAAAGTGGTCATTTTCCGTCCGTTCTCCGATGAGGTTCGACTGCTCGAATTCTGCTGCCATGGAGAAGGCCTCAGTGTAACGGCCGATGGAGACCTGCTGACGGCGGCGCCCGAGCGGCAAGTCGTCCGCCGCTGGGAACGGGCGGAGCGTATTCTCTGGCAGTTCATCTCGGACTACCCGCCGTACCACGCCGAGATGTTGTCGGACGGGACGGTGCTCGTCAGCGAGTATCGCCAACCCGATCATGCGTGCATGAATGCGCGCGCGGCAGCGGAGCGCGCCGGTCGCCCGCTCGCGCCCTATTGGCTGTGGCTGGCGGCCGGTTTAGGGCCGTCGTTGCTGGTCGCGGCGATCGTCCAGCGCCGTGCCCTTCGCGACCGGTTCCGGGGATTGTTCGCCAAAGCCGACCTGGCCACATCGGTTCCTGAGCGGGCCGCCGTGTCGGTCGCCCGTCGGATCGAGATCGGAGCGTACCTCGCAGCGGCGATGGCGCTGGCGACCGTCGCGGCCACGCACCAACAGCAATGGCGCAGCGATGGTCAATTATGGCGCTACGCGGCGTTGGTTGCTGCCGGCGGCATCTGCCTGACGCTTCTGCACCGTCGCACACCGGTGGCGCCGACCGACTGGACCTTGCGTATGGCGTCGGTATCGCCGATGCAGCCTCCGACTGCACGCATGTGGCTCTTCTGGGCCTTGGGGGCGAGCTTGGTGTTGCTCGGCTTGTCGGGCGTGGCGTTGAGAAGCGGTGAATGGCCGCTCGCACCGTGGAGTGCGGGACTCGTCTTGCTGGGAGTGGGCGCACTCCAGCGCCCGGGGCATTCCGCGCCGATCGGTCGCGTCACGAGCGTGGTCGGTCTGCTGGTGCTGAGCGCGCTGGCGTTTCTGCGCCTGTACCGGCTGGAGGAGTACCCGCCGAATCTGCACCTCGACATGGCGCAGTGGACCACCCAGACCCTCGAGCTGATGGATGGCGAGCCGAAGACGTTGTTCGCCAACGGTTGGGCACAGATTCCGTTGCTGGGCTACTTGTGGTCCGCACTCTGGACGGGGCTCGCGGGACGATCATTAGCGGGCGCTCGCTTCGCCTCGGCGGTCGGTAGCCTGGTAGCCATCGGCGCCGCGTATGTGCTGGTGCGGCAGATGTACGGGCGGCGTGCTGCGCTCATCGCCGTGGTGCTCCTCGGCGTCAATCACGGTTTCCTGCAGTTCAGTCGAGTGCAGTCGTACATGGATCCGATTCCGTTTCACGTTCTCGGCGTCGCGGGGCTCGTCGTCGGGCTCGAGACGGGGCGCTTTGGCTGGTTTGCGCTGGCTGGACTCGCCGGCGGGTACAGCGCGCTGACGTATCACGCCGGGCGGATCACCCCGCCGCTCATGGCGTTGCTGACGCTCCTGATCGTGTTGCGGTACCCGCGCCTGCTGGTGAAACGATGGCAGGGCCTCCTGCTCTGTCTGGGCTGCGGGCTGGCGATGCTGGGGCCGCAGATCGTGATCTACTTCAGCGGGCGCGCCGATCCGTTCGGCCGCGCCGATCAGTACGCGTGGCTGCCCAACGGCAGCGTGGACGTGGCGGTGCTGCGGCAAACGTTGCTCGACGGACTGCCGCGCGTATTGGGGTCCCCCTGGCTGTATACCGACGCCAGCACACAGTACGGGGCGGTTTTCCCGCTGCTCTTCCCCCCGGCCGCCGCCCTGCTCGGCATGGGGCTGGTCGCCGCCGCGCTCCGCCCGCGCGACGTGCGGGGACTCTGGGTCGTGGTGTGGGGCTTCGTCATTCTGTTCGTGGGTGGCGTGCTGACGCGCGACCCACCGTTCTGGCCGCGCTTCGTCACCGCGTTCGTCCCAACGATCATCGTTGTCGCCATTGTCGTGGAATGGCTGTGTCGCGCCTTCGAGACCAGTTTGGGACGGCTCGGTCGCGCGCTCGCCATCGCTGGCGCGGCGGGCTTTCTCACCTTGAGCACATGGCAGAATCTCACCTTGTACGGCAACTTCCTGCGCGGCATCCCGTGGGGTGAGACCCGCCCGTTGGTCAACCCACAGTGGATCCAGGGCATCATGGGACGCGACCTGCAGCGCTTCGGCGGCGACGCCATGGTGTTTATCGTCGCGCGTGACAACATCGAGCACTCGTGTAGGCATCACACGGTGGCGTACTATGCCTACGAGGTCGACGTGCAGGACGCACGCGAGATCGGCGCCTATCTGCCCTTTCGCGATCCGCGCCCGATCGTGTGTTACGTCTTTCCGGAGATGAGCCATCAGATCGCCGCAGTGAAGCGCCACTACCCGAACGCCGAAGAGCTGGCGTTCCACGACAACCTCGGGCGGCAGGTGTTCACCCGGCTGCTCATTCCTGCACCACATGATTAGGCCGCGAACGAAAACAGAACCGCCGCCATCCGGAGCAACCCGACCATGACCCGCGTCGAGGAGGCCGCTCAGGAGCGGCCGGCTGGGGATCGCCGCTGGCAGCGGTGGCGCTGGCGTCTTCTGGGTGGCGTCGCAGTGGTAGCGGTCAACGCGCTCTTCTACCTCGTGGTCGATCGCGCTGCGGTGACTCGGCACCACCTCCTCGTCACGCTCCAGGGTTCGACGGTAACCGCGGCGTTCGATGACGCGCCGCTCTGCGCGTGGCAGCCGGCGCCGGAGGACGAGGGGCGCCTTGGGATCGTGCTCCAACCCGAGTTCTCCTCCGAGCCGGCTGGCCTCGACAACCTGGTCGTCAGGGCGTTGCCCTCCGGGCACACCGTCGTGCAGGACGACTACGGCCGCGGCTTCTCGGGCCGGCACTCCGCCAGCGGCTGGTACACCAACCGCCGTGGGCACTTGGTCGCCGACCGAACGGTTCCGCTGTGGATTGACGGCGCTTCGTGCCGCGACTGTGTGATCGAGGTGGACCTCATCAATGTCCGGGGGTTCGACCTCTTCGTTCGCGCGCGCGAGCGCAACGCATTGGTGTTGCGCTGGGAGAATGAAACGCTCTCGTGGCACGAACAGCGCGACGGTGTGATCGGCCCGCCCCAACATGTAGTGCGGCTGCTTCCGTCGTTGTCTCTGGAACAGCGCTACGATCGCTACACGGCGAAACTCGCCGCCTATCTCGCCGAAGGTTACGTCGACGGCTGGCGCTTCGTCGCCTGGTACGCGCGCGCTGCCGCCCCCGGGGTCGTGGGCCTCCTCGCGCTGGCGGCTCTCTCCTACTTACTGCCGCAGCGAGTGCGCAAGAGATTCGCGACCGTACGACGGCGCGATTGGCTCTCGAACCGCGGGACCGCCGCTGGTATTGGGGCCTTCTCGGCAGCCGCCGTGGGCTTCTACTGGTGGCGGGGTGGGGCCGGCATGATGGGGATTGCGGCGGCGTCGGCCCTTGCCGGCTGCGCCGGCGTTCTCGGCGGCCTCGTCGCCGGTGAGGTCCGCCAGCTGCGCACCGACAGCCCCGCCCGCTACCGGCGCTTGGGTGCGGTGTGCACGACCGTCTGCGTCACAGTGCTGTGCGCCGCCGCGGCCGGGTTCAGCGCCTATGTGGCACTGGTATACCTCGAGGGCATTCCACACGTTCAAGACTCGGTGTCGTATCTGCTGGGCGCGAAGGCGATCGCAACCGGACAGCTCAAGATTCCGGTCGACCCGGCGTTGGGAGAGTTCTTCCGCTATCCCGATTTCCTCGAGTATCGCGCAGGCTATCTCTATCCGATCGCGCCGGGTTGGTACTTCGCCGGCCACCCGACCCTGTTGGCGCTCGGATACCTCATCGGTCTGCCGTGGATCGTCAATCCGATCTCCAGCGCCATCACGCTCGCGGTGCTCTTCCTCATCTGTCGGGAGCTATTCGGCACCACGACCGGGCTCCTGGCGTTGGCGCTGGGTGCCGTGTCGCCGTTCATGCGCTTCCAGGCGGCGTCGATGATGACCCACACTTCCACGCTGCTGTTCGTCGCCCTGTCGATGCTGTTTCTCATCTATTGGGTGAAGCGCGGCCGGCTCATCTACGCCTGTTATCTCGGGGCGGCGTTTGGCGCCCTGCTGAACACCCGCCCCTTCGATGGGACGGCAGTCATGGCCTTTGCAGGGCTCGTGGTCATCGCGAACCTGCGGCGCCTCGGTGTCCGGCAGGTGCTGCAAGGCGGCTGCGTCGTGGCGCTGGCACTGCTGCCGTTCCTTATCCTGATGCTCTGGCAGATCGAGACACTCGGGGCCCTGACGACGCTGCAGCAAACCGGGGCGAGCACCATGCGGTGGATTCCCGAGAACATCGACGCCGCGCGCATCCGGCTCGAGGCGCTCAACGACCACCTGTTTGGCTGGGTGCGTGTCGGGGGGCTCCCGCCCATGTTGACCGTCGGGATCCTGCTCTTCGGCGTTCTGGTGATGCCCAAGACCCCTGCCGACTGGCTGGTCGCCGCGTGGGCCTTGTTGTCGCTCTTCCTCTACGCCAGTTGGGGCTGGCACGGGAACATGTATGGGCCGCGCTATTGGTACACGTCACTGGGCGGTCAGCTCATCCTCGTCGCCCGGGTGTTGCAATACCTGCCGCGGTTGGTCACGCGGCTCCTTTGCGCGGTGTGGCCCGCGGGGCGCACGCCGCAATGGCACTGGCTGCCATTCGCGGCCGGCGCCCTGCCGATGGCGCTGGTCGTCGTGCCCCTGTTCGTCGGGACGATAGTCATCGCATACCCGAAGGGGTTCAAGCCGGAATACACCTACCCCGGCGGCTACAATGGATTCAGCGCGGCGCCGCTGCAATTGCTGGCCCGCCACGGCATCACGCATGGACTGATCTTCGTCGCCGACCTGCCACGCTGGCAGGATTTGCTGACCTGCCTCGGCTCGAACGATGCCACCCTCAACAGCGACTTGCTCTTTGCGCGCCACATCGAGGGACGCAATCACCTCCTCATGCAAGCGCGCCCCGGTCACCCGCCCTACCTCATCACCTGGAACGGCTCGGAGCTCGAGCTCGGAGAGTTGCGTCTCGATCCGGCGACCCAGGAGGCGGCCTACACGGCGCTGCGGACCGAGAAGCCCGATCCGCGTGGCGCTCCAGACGCCAATCTGCTTCGCGGCTTGCCGGGTCCGGCATTGCTCGGCGGGATGGCGGTGTCGAGCCGCGGCGATATCTACGTCGTCGACGGCGGCGAGCACGCGGTGCTGGTGTTCGACCGCAACGGAGACTTCGTTCGCCGCATTCGCGTGTCCTACAGCTTCGGCACGGCGGCCATCACTTCCGGCCATGGGCTGGCTGTGGACGACGAAGGGAACGTCTACGTCGCGAATCTGGATCCACCGGGCCTCATCCGTTTCAATCCCGATGGCCGCTTTGCGTGGCGCGCCGTGCGCTCGCCGGATGGCCAGCAGCAGTTGCGGCGACCGCTCGACGTAAGCCTGCTCCCGAACGGCGACCTGGTGGTGTCGGACGCTGATACGTCGCACTTGCACCGCGTGCAGCGCGACGGCACCGTCGACGGATACCTCGGCAAGGATTTTCGCACGGCCTACGGAGTCGCCGCCGCAGCCAACGGCCACATCTTCGTCAGCGACGTGGGGCAGCAAGCGCTCATCGAGCTGGACTCGACGGGCACCGAGGTGCGGCGGTGGACGCTGCGTCTCGACCACGTTGAACCCTATTCCGTGCCCTATGTGGCCGTCGACGCCCGGAATCACGCCTACGTCGCGAACTTCGAGGGGTTCGTCGTGTACCACGCTGATCCGGCCAAGTCGGAGCTCGAGCTGATCGGGGGAACGATCGTGAAACCGAGTGGTGTCGCGGTCGATGGGGATCGCTTGCTCGTCATTACGGCACCAACGCGGCAAGCCGTGCCTGTTCCGCTGCTACATGTCACAGCCTCTCGGCAGGACGCGCCGATCGATACTGACGCATTGGATCTGCCCAGTCCGTGATCACTCCTTCTCATGCCAGAGCGCGGCCCGTCGAAACGGGTTGATTGGCTGTCCTGGGTTCGCCGCGCGGCGGGGGTGGCGCTCTTGCTGTCCTTCGTCCACTGGTTTCACCCGGCGAAACGCCAGGATCTGATCGACCTGCTCTGGATCGGTGCGTTGGGCGTGTGGGTGTGGGAGGTGCGATCGTGGAATCGAGGCCCCCTCATGAGTGCGCGGCCACGCAGAGCCGACATCGCACTGATCACGGGGATCATCGGCGTCTTCTGCATCGCCTGGCTGCCGTTTTACGACAACTGGCGCTGGGCTTACACCGGCGACTCCATCGTGTGGTACGCCTTCGCCGAGTCGGTCGCGCGCAACGGGCGCGTCACGAGCCTGCTCAGCCTGCAAGGCGTCGATGGGAACTTCACCTTCCTCCACTCGGTCACCTTCAATGGCCTGATGTTTGTGTTCGAGCCAAGCCTGTTCTGGCACCGGGTCGGGAAGTTGATCGTCAGCAGCCTCTCCCTGGTCGCGATCTACGCCTACTTCACCTGTGTCCTGGGCCGCTGGATGGCCGCGGCCGTCGTCATCGGCACCGCGGTGAACTACGTCTGGCTGTGGTTCTCGTATGTCAGTTACGGGCACATCGACAGCCACGTATTCTACTTCCTGACCTTGCTGTACGCGACGCTGGTGTGGCGTCGCCCCGATGACCTGGGACCGTGGCTGATATGTGGGCTCGTCGGCGGGGGCTCGCTGTACTTCACGCAAACCGCGTGGTCGGCGGTCGCAGCAGTCGGGGTGTTTCTGGGCGCCTTGGCGTTGACCACGCGGCACCTGAAGGGCGCGATCGTGTATGGCGTGACGTTTTTCTTGTTGGCGACACCCGTCGGTCTTCAGTGGCGGACCCTGCTGGAGATGACGACGCGCCAAGCGAAATCGGTCTTCGACTGGACCTACTTGCGCGAGATCTTCACGGCGATCATGTGGCTCCCGTACGACTCGGGAATCCACAACATCGGAGTTGAGGGAGCGTTTCTGCGCGCACCGCTCGGGACGTTGTACGTAGCCGGGTGCGTCGTGGCACTGCTGGGCGTGCTGCCACCCGTGCGGCGCGCCATGCGCGTGCCCGCAGTCGCGCCGGTATTGCTCGGACTCGTGCTCTGGGATGCCGCGTTGATGACACTGACCAACAACTCTTACAGCGGCCCCTCCACCAAACGGTGCTACAACCTCATCCCGCTGCAGGTGTTCCTGGCGCTGCTGCCATCCTACGTGCTCTACGCCGTGGGAGCCCGCTGGCGCTGGTGGCGGTCTGGCGCGGTGCTGGTGAGTGCCGGGGTTCTCTGCGCCTACGGTGTCGCGAACCTGTGGATAATCAGCTTCCCCGAAGCGGGTACCTACGGCTCGAATGTCTTTGATGGTCTGGTCGAGCTGAGGCAGCGCTTTCCCGAACGGCAAGTCCGACTGCTCGGCTCGCGGCCCGAACATGGCGGAGCCGTAGCAGGCCGGTTCTTAGACCGAGCCTACCACGTTGCTGACACAGTACGCCTCAGTGTCGATTTTTCAGCTAGCTTCGTCGAGCGGACATGTCGGGAAGGGAGCCTGCTGTGTGTCGAGCCGAACTACGATCGTGCCCGCCTTGAGCCGATCTTCGGGGCGTACGGGCACATCCTCGAGCCGTTCCCGTTGCTCAACTCCAGGGAGCTCCGATGCTATGAGTGCAGGCTGAACTCCGGCCACCTTCCCCCGTCTTGACCGTCGATCGGCACGCCGCGCTCGTTCAGATCATCGAGGGCTAACGGCCGCAGGCCTCGTGTTCGCCAGCGAGGCGATCAGCGGGCAGCGATCTCGTCGGCGGTCAGGGGTCGTCCGTAGGCTTGGAAGTTCGCCAGCGTCGCCGCTGCCCCTGGCACGTGATTGTTGGGATTCGAGCCGAGGAACATCGGCATTCCAGGCGGAATGGATAGCTGACCGGAGTAGGTCGTCTGGCCCGCGAGTCGGCCATCAATGTACAACGACATTAGGGCATCGCCCCAGGTCGCGACGACGGAATGGCGCTGCCCGGCCTGCCATTCGTTGATGCTGACACCCACGCCGATTTCCGCACCGTCATCGTCGAACCAGAAGAAACGCAGATAGCTTCCATTGCGCATGAGTTGCATGCGCCCCTGCCACATGTCTTCGGTCTTCACTTCGACAAAGGCGTTGTTTCGTACACCCTCCTCGGCAACAGTCCAGTGCGGCTCAATGTCCAGCGCAATCGTTCCGCCGTCGCCGCGAATGAACATACTGGCATCCGGGAATTGAAGGATGGAGTGCTCAGGAAAGTCCATCCCTTCGCCCGTAGCCGCCGCCGTGAGGTCTTGCTCGAGGGTCGGTTGGATCAGGCCTTCCGTTCGAGCGTGGCCATTCAGGGGCACGGACAAGAGCAGATCTTCCCCACCGCCGTTGACGGCTTCCTCCTCCGCGCCGTCTGATCGAGGTTGGTCCGTTTGGGCCTCAGGTGCGAACTGAGGCCCGGTAGCTCCCGCCCCCTGGCTCGTTCGCGCCTCGGCACGGAGGCCTTCAGTTGGTCGCACGGCTCCATCGCGCACGGCGTTTGCGACGATCGCGGGATCCCGAGCCATCGCGCCGCTGGCGACCGGTCTCTCCGTCTGCGTGGTCCGGATGCTTGGCCTGGAAGCACCCTGCGCAGTATCACTCCCTGGCGCCATCGACGATCGACCGGCAACGCCGCGGGTGCCAGACCGCTCCGCTTCGCCAGGCCCGGGGCGATGGCCGGTGAGCGCATTCCGCGTCTGTCGCGCAGCCCATCCAGGGTCTGACGGCGCAGCCCCAGCGCTTGTGACGCGCGGCCGTTCCGGGCCCTCCGAGTGGCGTGGGCCGCTTGCGATCGGCGACGACCGTGAATACAGCAGCAGTCCGAGCATCGCTACCGATGCGATGCCTGCGCCAAGCGCCAGCGGGTATGACCGCTCCATTTCCCTTTCGTCCTGTCGCTGACCACAGAATGCTGATGCCTGCCGCCGTGGGTGTCAAGCACGTCTCTTCCATAATGCGAATACCTGTCGGGGGGGCGCTATGGCGTCGAGGTGCCTGAGTCTGATCAATCAGCTTCTCTTGCAGCCGGGCCGGCGCGTTGAACGAGGAGGAATCGGAGCCCATCAGCCTCGCGCTCCTCGACGATCATCCCGCGATGCTTCAACCTGGTTGCCAGTGTTTGAAAGGATTCGCTCGGCGTGAGAATGAGCATCGCGTTCCCAACGATGTTATGCAGCGCGGCGATCTGGGTCTCTGAACCGCCGCCTGCTTCATCCTTGATGGCGTGCAACAGATCGCCGGGCAGGATGCTGCCACGCCCATTGGTCGGATCGCGCCACATCTGGTCGAGCAGCGCGAGTTGGAGCGCCCAGATCTCCTGAAATCCCCACAGCGCTCCGACGACGACGTCTCCGCGCGTGTCGCTGACCGCTCTGAGCTGGTTGACCCCGGCGGCCAGGCGTTCGGCGAGGAGCGCGCGCGGCGGTTCCACTCGATGCAGGAGGACGACGTCGCTCCAGAAGACGGTGACCGCGAGCAGCAGCCCGAATCCGGACCGCAACCACAGCGGCAGAGCGGCGGCACGCATCACGCGAGCCGCCTCCCAGATTCCCAGCCCCCCCCACAGCGAAAGCGGTACGACGAGGAGCATCGTCCGGTGGGCATCGACGCGGTTGGCCATCAACAGGACTCCGCTGACCCCGCCGAGCCACAACAACAAACACGCATGGGGCCAGGATCGCCAGCGGCGTGCTGAGTGCAGGCAGCCCCAGGCGATGAAGATCGCCAGCGGTGCGTAGTACAACTGCGGGAGCACGCCTGCGAACTGGTTGTCGTTGAGCGGCTCGGTCTGCACGGCCGGTCGCATCAAACTCGCATACTGCGGGGCGGTCGAGCGCAGGAACGCATACAGAACCTCCAGCTTGTCGGGTAACGACGGCCCCTGCGGTGGGAGAGCTCGTGCCAGCGTGCGTTCGACACAACGCGGATCCGCGACGCAGTAGAAGTACTGCTCGCCCCGCGCCGACAGGAATGAGCGTTGGGTGCCGTACGATTGCTGCGCGTACCACACCCCGGCGGCGCTCAGCGCGATGACCGCGACTCCCACCGCCCGCTGCCAACTGAGCCGGCGCCATTGCAGGCCGACCACGACCGCAATGCAGGCGAGCAATAGCAGGACCACCAGCCGCCCCGGGGAGTACTGCAACGTCGCCGCGAACAGGCTGCCGGCGCAGGCCGGCGCCAGCCACCACGCCGGCCGCTCGGCGCGCAGGAACGACCACGTACACAGCACGGCCAGGAGGACGGCCAGCAACGTCCCGGCCGGTGAGCTCCCGTAGCGTCCATAGAACAGGAAACAGTTGCTCAGTCCCAGAAACAAGGCTGCCGCTGCCCCGACGAGGGGTCCAAAGAAGCGGCGTCCCAGGGCGTACACCAGGACCACGCTGAGCAACGCCGCCACCACCGATGCGAGGCGCAGCGTCCACGCCGAGAAGCCGGCGAGGTGAAAGAGCGCGTAGGTCGGAGCCCCATAGAAGAGACTGGTCTGGCCGTCGCTGAAGACGCCCTCGTCCCAGAAGAGACGGTCGGCGGTGTAACGGAGCACGCCCTGCCCGGCCAGATAGGACTCGGCGAAACCCTTGGTCGTCGTCTCCCAGTTGAGCAACGAGCCGGCGTAGGTTCCCAGGTTGTACAACAGCAACGACGCCGTTGCGGCGAGCGCGAAGGCGAGAAGCAGCGGGGCGAAGCGGGATCTCGTCGCGCTCTCGATTTGCGGATCGGCGGTGTCGCGCCGGTGCGCCAGGCAATGAACGGCCAACAGGACTGCGCTCAAGGCGATCAACACTGCCGGCGATGGAACGGACGCCCTCGTCGGGGCAAAGGCCCCCGCGGCAGTCACGACAGAGAGGGTTGCCGGGATCCACCGAACGAACTGGCCACGCCGTGCGATCAGGCCCCACCCCAGCGTCACGATCGCACCGATAGCGATCACCCAGAGGCTGGCCAGATGAGGGGGCAGGACCGCCGCTGCCTGGTGTGCGGCCGCGACCGCGCCGTGAGCGAACATCTCGCTCTGTGCGTCAGCGATGCGTTCTGAGCGCGCCAATCACGCGATCGATTTGATCGTCCGTGATCTCGGGATAGAGCGGCAGGCTGAGCACGCGGGTCGCTTGGCGCTCGGCGACTGGGAACGCACCGGCGCGGTATCCGAGATCCGCATAGGCCGCCTGCAAATGGATCGGCGTCGGATAGTGGATGCCGGCGCCGATCCCCTGCTGCTTGAGCGCGGCCAGCAGGGGGTCGCGGCCTTCGACTTCGACGACGTACAGATGCCAAACGGGAATGACGCCGGTGCGAACTGTCGGCACGTGGACCCCAGGTTGTTCCTGCAGGGCGTGACTGTAGCGCGCCGCGGCCCGGCGACGCGCCGCGTTCCACGCCGGGAGATGGCGTAGTTTCACCCGCAGCACCGCGGCCTGGACGGTATCCAAGCGCCAGTTGCCACCTTTGATCACGTGTTCGTACTTGGTCCGCTCCCCATAGTTGCTGGCCTGCCGAATGAAGGTCGCGATCTCGGGGTCATTGGTGGTGACCGCCCCGGCGTCACCATACGCACCGAGGTTCTTCCCTGGGTAGAAACTAAACGCCGCGGCGCGCCCCAGACTGCCGCAACGCCGCCCGCGGTACTCCGCACCGTGGGCCTGCGCGGCATCCTCGATGATCGGGATGCCGCGTGCCGTGGCGACCGCCTCTATCGCGTCGAGGTCCGCCGGCTGACCATACAGATGCACGGCGATGATGGCGCGGGTTCGCGGCGTGATGGCTGCGGTAATACCGGCCGGGCTGAGGTTCGCGGTGTCGGGCTCGCAATCGACCAAGACCGGCCGCGCCCCGACGCCGCTGACCGCCAGTGCCGTCGCAATGAACGTGTTCGCCGGCAGGATGACCTCGTCTCCAGGGCCGATGCCGAGCGCGGCCAGAATGAGCCGCAGGGCCTCGAGCCCTGACGAGACACCGACGCAGTGCGTGGTGTTGCAAAAAGCGGCGAACTCTTCCTCGAACCCTCGCACGTCGGGGCCGTTGATGAACGCCGCGGTGTCCAGCACCGACGCGATCGCGGCCTGCAATTCCTCCCGCAGGTCGAGATACTGCTTCCGGAGGTCAACGAGTGGGATCGCGTTCATCGCCCCTCAACAAGAATTCAGCCGCCGTCAACAGGTCTGGCACTACTGCGGCGGGGGAGAAGGCGCGAAGCCACTCAGCGGTCCGAATGCCTTCACTCACTCCGATCGCCGGAAAGTGCAGACGCTGCGCGGCATCGAGGTCCACCTCCGTGTCACCGATGACCACCGTGTCAGCCGGTCGTGCGGGCGTACCACAGGCGCGGAACGCCTCCAGCTTGGAACCGACCGCATGCGGCACAACCTCGACGCGCGTGAAGAAGGTCGTGACGGCGAGCCGATGCAACGTCGCCCACAGCCCAGCAGCCCAGGAACGCATGCTGACCAGGACGCGCTGCGGGAATACGACGAGCCGGCCGAGCGCCTCGGCGGCCGATGGCTGCAGCGTGTCGAGGGCGAGGAGGTCCGGCGCTTCGATCGCCTCGCGCCAGCGGAGGCGATACTCGGCCACGCACGGACGGTCGTCGCCGACCCCGAGGATCTCCGCCACCGAAGCACGGCGGCGCTTCGCGTCCCAGTACATCGGTAGGTCGAGCATACGGCTGCTCAGTCCGGCCGCGGCGCGTTGATGCGCCGCAAAGTAACGGGCGCGCACGTCGAGAACCGGACCGTCGAGATCGAGGAGCAAGACGCGTGGGCGCACGAGCCTCACTTCCACACACCCAGCGCTACCCAAATGAGCGGCTTCAGAATGCTCCACCACCCGGTCACCGGTTTCATCTTGGTATAACTGAGGTTCCCCTCGGGGTAGATCTTGCGCACCGGTGACTCGCCGACTCGATATCCCAACCGGATCGTGCGCAACAGAAAGTAGGGCTCCAGCTCGTACTGATCGAGCCGCGGTGAGCTGAGATCGAGCCGTGCGTCCTCCAGCACCCGCCGATGCACGGCGCGAAAGCCGTTGGTGGTGTCCGTCAGGCGCTGTCCGGCGATGGCGCTGAAGAGCAGCGGATGGACGAAGCGCGTCGCCAGGACCCGGTAGGCCGGCGTGTTGCCGGCGTACCCGCCGGCCAGATAGCGCGATCCCTGGACGAGATCTTTCTCCCCCGCGAGGACTGGGCCCGCAACGGTCATGACATCTTCCGGCCGATCCTTGTCGTTGCCGGCTACGAGGACGACGATCTCGTACGCCGAAGCGAGAAACTCGGTGAACACCGTCCGGACGGCGGCCCCGGCTCCTCGGTTCGTCGGGTGACGAATCACGCGCACCCGGTACGCCTCGTCGAGCCCGTCGGTACAGCCGTCGGTCGACCCGTCGTCCATGACCCAGACATCCCATTCGCCGTGGCCGCAGAAGCGATCGAGGGTGCGTTGGATCTTCACCGCTTCGTTGAAACAGAAGACGACGAGGAGGAGCCGCGGCTGCGGCTGGGCCGCCACCGACGCCGGACTGCTCGCCGCGCCAGACGTCTCCGGGACGTCCTCCGAACGCTGCGTCACGACGGACGACATCGGAAGTAGAGCTCGTTGCCGTGCCCCGGGAAGTGCCGCACCACTCGGAAGAGCCCGGCGATGATCGCCGGTTCCCACGATTCCATCTGGGCGTTCGACAGCGGTTTGAACATCACATCGGTGCGTTCGAGAACCTCGAAGCCGCCGGCGAGTAGGTCGCGCTCGAGCAGCTTCGAGTCGTAGACGCGGACATGGCCGACGCGATGATCGCGCTCGCCCAGCTCGTGGATGTCCCTGATCAGGCCCATTTCCAGGCCGAGCAGTCGGTGAAAAGAGGCGGCGTTGGGAACGATCACGTGCAGGATGCCCGTGGGTTCCAGCCAGCGGCGAACGCGCCGGAGAAAAGAGACCGGCTCGCTGAGGTGCTCGAGGATGCGGGCGGCCAGGATGTGTCGAAAACGCTGCGCCGGCGTGTAGTCTTCGAACCGGCTGTGGATGAAGTCGACGCGACTACCCATCTCCGCCCGCAGCTCGTTCAGATACGTCTCGGCCCCGTCCACGACCACGAGATGATCGACCATCGCCGCCATCTTGCGCGTCATGCCACCGCGGGCGCAGCCCAGTTCGAGAACGGCTCCGCCATCGTACTGCGCCAGGAAGAGGTCGGCTTCAAATTCGATCGCGAAGCGATCGAAGTCGTGGAGCGAATCATACTCCGAGGCCACTGCCTCCAAGTCGCGCTGCATTACGGCTGTCATCCGGCTGCGATCGACGCCCTGTCAAATCGAGACCGACTGCCAGCGATCGGGGTGCGTCCGGCACCATTCCCACTCGCGGCGAAGTCCTTCTGCGAGCGCGGTCGTGGCACGGAAGCCCAACACGTGCTCGGCGCGGGTGGGGTCGAGCACCATGGCTTTCAGCTCCTGCGGCAGCCGTACACGGTCCGGCATCGCTTGTGAACGCTCGCCTTCCGGTGTGGCTTCGAACACGGGGGGGCCTCCCACTCCTGTCACCTCACAGCATAGCTGCGCCAGTGCCGCAACATCCGTGCCCTTCCCCGTGCTGACATTGAAGCTGAACCCATCGGCAGCGGGCGATTCCAAGGCGAGGCGGTGGCAGCGAACCGCGTCACCGACATAGGTAAAGTCCCGCACTTGATCACCGGCTCCGAAGACCACCGGAGGCAGTCCGCGCAGCGCCCGCCGCAGGAACATGGTGATGACTCGGCCGCACCACTCACGCTCGCCATAGATGATGGCGAAGCGGAGGCTGGTCGTGCGTACCCGATTGGCTTGGTTGAAGAGCCGGCAGTACTTCTCGGCGGCCAGCTTGCTCACCCCATACTCCCAGTTCGGATTGGTTGGGTGTCCTTCCTCGCTCTGCGGAGTGTGTATCGCTTGGCCGTAGACGCACGCCGACGAGGCGTTGACGACTTTCTCCACCCCGGTCGCAACCGCTGCCGTGAGAACGTTCAGCGTGCCAACCGTATTAGAGCGCAGGTCGGCCGTCGGGTCCCTGACGCAGTGAGTGATCTCGAGCTGCGCCGCCATGTGCGAAACGAAGTGCTGCCCCTGCATGGCGCGGCGCAGGGCGTCGTCATCGAGGATGTCCCCAGTGACAATCCGGATATCGTCGGCCACGGCTTTGAGGTTCTCAGCCGAGCCGCTGCTGAAGTTGTCGAATACGGTGACGTCGTAGCGAGCGGCGACCAGGTCCTCGACGATCTGTGACCCGATGAACCCCGCCCCACCGGTGACCAAGATGCGGCCGCGGCTCATTAGTCCGCTCCGGCGAGCCGCTGCAGCGCCGCCTGATCGAGGAAGTGCTCTTCCCAGCAGCGCAGCATCATGAGGTCGCTCTGGAACGGCAGCGGCGTCGGGCGCGTGAACTCGTGGCGCGCCAGCTCGAGCAGGCACAGTGGCAGGTTGACGCCAGCTGCCACGGTTAGCGGTAAGCTCGCAGCGAACTTGGGATTCACCTCGAGCAGCACTGGCTGGGAGTCGTGCATCATCACTTGGACGTTGGCAACGCCGCGCACGCCGAAGACGTCGACGGCGCGCTGGGCGAAGGCGACGAGGTTGGGAGCGTCGCGCGTGATGCTCTTGGTCGCCATGCCCGACTTCACTTCGAGTCGCTCCTTCGGCACCGCTGCCAACAGCCGCCCGCCATCGTCCACCAGGACGTCGATGGTGAACTCGGTCCCGGCGACGTATTCCTGGACAATCCCATCGGGATGATGCGCGAGAAAATCGGCGAGGTGCATTGGGACGTCGATGCGCCGCGCGTCCACGCTGCCACGCCCGCAGCGCGGCTTCGCAAAGAGCGGAAACGCGTTCGGCGGCAGGTCCTGCGCATCGTAGTGGCGCGGATGCGGCAAGCCGTGCTGCTGGCACAACGCAGCGGTCCGGTGCTTGTCACCGGCCGTTTCTACACACGCGATCGGATTGCTGAAGACGTGGATCCCGGCGTTGGCAAACCGCTCACGACTCGCGGCCCAAACCGGGAGCTCCTCGTCGATGATGGGAAAGACATACCCGACCTCGTGCGTCCGGCACACATCGAGCAGGCGCGGGACATAGTCCGCATCACCGCCACCCGGTACGAGCGCGAACCAGTCTGCGAGCAACGCGCCCACGGACCGCGGTTGCATGTCGACGGCGCCGATCCGGACTGGATACCGCGTCTGCTGGCGCAGCGCCTTGATGACGGCAACCGCCGGCGCAGACCCCGCACTGGTAACGAGAACGCCGACTGGTCTCTGCATCGGTCCGCCCGGGGATCGGTCGACGTTCAGCTAGGAACGGCGACACGGCCGCCGCATGCAGCGATGGAGTCGTTGATGCTCTCGACGACGCGCACCACATCGGTGGCGAAGCGCCCGTCGCTGATCTGCAACGACCGATCCTGCACAGCCCGAATGAAGTACTGCGCCTGCACCCGCAGCGGCTCCACCTGATGCACGAGCGGGATGTTGATCTCGCCCTCCTTGACGAGGAGTTGGAACTCGCCGTAGTCGGTCAGATTCGGCGGGACCGGCTCACGCACCACGCCCTTTGAGTACACCGCCACTGGCCCCTGCTGAGACAGGTCGTCCCAGACGGCCATCCGCTGCGATCCGACGACGGTGATACGCCGGACCTTTAGCGGGTCGAGCCAGCTGATGTGCAGGTTGGCAAGGACCCGGTTCGGATAGAAGAGGGTTACGAAGGCGACGTCTTCGCGCGCGCCCTGCAAGTACCCCATGCCGGTGCTACTGACGTGTGTCGGTACGCCGCCCAGGAGGAAGTTGAGGATGGCGATGTCATGGCTGGCGAGATCGCCGACGGCGTTGGTGTCTGATCGGACCGGTCCGAGGTTGGTACGGGTGGCGTGGAAATAGTACAAGGGCCCGAGGTCGCCGGACTGGAGGATCTCTTTCAGCTTCAGAATGCCGGCGTTGAACAGGAACACGTGCCCGACCATGAGCACGCGTCCGGATTGTTGTGCCTTCTCGGTCAGGATCCGGCACTCCGCGCTCGTAACTGCCAGCGGCTTCTCCGCCAAGACATCCTTCCCGGACTCGAGCGCATCCGAGACGATCTGCACGTGCGTCGAGACCGGGGTCGCAACCACGACCGCGTCGACATCGCTGCGCCCGAGAAAGGTCCGGTAGTCGGTGCGCGCCTCTACGCCGGGGAATCGCTGCCGGATCGGGTCCAGGCGCGCCTCCTGCAGATCAGCGACGCCGACGACTCGCGCCCCAGGGATTTCCTGGAAGTTGCGGATGTGATTGGGGCCCCACTGCCCGGCGCCGATCACGACTACCCTGACAGGTTGGCGCTCCATAAGCTGAATCGCCGTCACCTAAAACAGAAAGGTAGGTGAGGGTCAACCGCTGGTTTGCAGCTGGACTGCCAGCAGCGGGGCGGCCTAGGGCGCTCCTCGCTGATCCGGACGATCCCAGCACCGCCGGGGTCGCGTCGCCTACTTCTGCGCCGTAATCAGCCACAGCCCCGCCAGCCATTGGGACCCCGGCACCCACAGTGCGACGCGATCGATCGCGTCGAGCACGGGGCCGAGGAGACGCGGACCGGACGGCGTGAACGTCGGGGTTGCCCGCAAGGCGCCGTTCTTCCACTCGCCCTCCCGCACCCAAGCGAGGAGGTTGTCCTGGCTGTTCATGAACGTTCGCAGCTCGTGCTCCACACCGATGAAGGCGAGGTTCACCGGGTGATAGGGATTCGTCTCGAGCAGCACGAGATGCCCGCCGGGACGCGCCACCCGCCGCCATTCGCGCAACGCGGCAACCGGGTTGTCGAGGTGGTGGAGGATGTCCACGCCGACGATGGCGTCGAACCGGTCTCCCGCCAGGCCCGCGGCGCAGGCGTCGCTGACCACGAACTGGCACTGGCTTCCGGCGCCGCGGGACCTGGCAGCCCGGAGCATGGCATGGGACAGATCGAGAGCGACGTAGCGTCGCGCAGCCAGAGTAGGTTCGAGGAGCGTCGTCACCAGACCGCTGCCTGCCCCGACCTCGAGAACCTCCTGGCTGCCGCGACCCTCGAGGATGCGGCGCAGGATCCTGGTCTTGCGGGCATACGCGCGGAACCGGTACTTGCGCTCGCGCTCATAGTCCTCGACGTTGTGGTTGTAGAATAGGCGTTGCAGCTCGCTCCAGGTTCGCTTCCCGGTTGGCGCCGACTGGTCTGCCGGCTTCGACGGCCACTGTTCCTGCGCTGCCATAGGCTCAGATCGAAATCGTTCACCAGTTCAGACTGCCGCGGTTGATGCCAAACAGCTTGACGAGGAGCACCATGCAGCGTTCATAGCGCAATCTCTCGGCAAATGGTCCAGCTGCGAAACGCACCGGTCTGGGCGGTAAGGCGCTCGAGCGCTGTCAGGTCGAATACGCCGCTCCGGTAGGCTATCTGCTTGCCGATCGGCCAAGCTGAAGCCGGGCTGGCCGTGAAATCGGAAGTGCGCTCTCGTGGGATTGCCGACGGTGAGATGCGAACAGGATGGTGGCGTGCGTGAGTGCGCCTTCGCGTTGCTCATCGTAGCGCTCGCGGCCGTGCTCCGCTTCACGTGTCTGTGGTCCGTCCCGTGGGCCGTGCATTTCGACGAGGCCTACGCCGTCGACATCGTAAGTGCTATGCAGGCCGGCGACTGGTCCGCGTTTCGTCGGACCGCGACCGGCAATCCCGGCTCACAGGTGCTGCTGCAATGGGCGTGGAGCCAAGTCGTGCCAAACGCGTTGCTCGCCGGCCGGCTTCACTGCGCGACGCTCGGCGTGCTGCTGGTCGGCGCGACGATGTGGTTGGGGCGGGTCGTGACGGGATCACGGACGACGGGAATCGTTGCGGGGGCCGTCCTCGCGGTGGACCCGTGGGCGGTGTTGATGGCGCGCAATTGGGCCTTCTCGGCAGCGCCATTTGGAGCTGCAATCGCGTTGGGAGTGGTGGTCCAAGCACTGAACGGAGACTCCCGATGCCGCACAAAAAAGAACCTGCTCGGCTGGCCAGGGATGGCGACCTCCGGACTTGCCGGAATCCTGTTCGGCCTCGCCCTGACGTTCTACGACCCGATCAAGATCGTCCTCGCGGTTGCCCCAGCGTACTGGCTCTGGCGTTGCTGTACCCTACCCGGGTTCGCCCGCCAGACGTGGCTACGAGTCACGACGTTGGCAGTAACCGCGTCGGTGACGCTTCTGACCGTGCTGGGTCCTGTAGGTCGTGAGGGCTACTGGGATCGTTTCTGGCGCACGACCTCGCTCGCCGGGCTCGACATGGAAGGTCGGACAGTGCCGTGGACTAACGTCGCACACGTCGTTCTCGGGGGTGCTCGGATCGCAGCAGACCGGGCGCTGGAGATTCCGCTCATCTCTCCGCTGCTCGTGGTCTTGTCGCTGATCGGTGTGTTCGCTACGCCACAACGCAGTCTACTCCTGATCTGGATCGCTGCCACGCTGGGTGCCGTCGCGCTGTCGAACATCCCCGACGCGGGCTATCGGCTCGCCGTCATGCTCCCCGCCGTAGCGGTGCTTGCCGCAACGGGACTGCGGGTGACGTGGACAGCCAACCGTTGGGCGGCTGGGCTGTTGGTTTCCCTCCAGCTCATGTGGTCTGCAACGGTGATTGACGACTACGTTGTGCGAGGCCGCGTCTCGGCGGGACAGGAACTGGGGCGGTTCATCGCCGCGGGTCCCGACGTGCGGTACTACGTGGCCGCCCCGGCGCACTGGACTGGCGATAAGACCTTTCGTGCACTCACCAGCGACCGGCAGCTCGTCTCAACGCCCGAGCAGGCAGACATCGTCGTGACCCCAGGTTGGGTATCGCGGCCGGAAGGGCCGGCCGTGGTGGACTTGGTGGATCCGGCTGGCCGCACGCTCGGATGGTGGAGCGAGCGCTGACCTGCGCCGGGATGCGATGCCAGCGTAACGGCACCCCGACCGGCTATTCCGGCCAAGCGAAAGCCAAGAGGTAAACCACTCGCCCTTGTTAGGAGCGCTCATCCGGATCGGTATGCGGAGAGCGAATGTCCCCCTGAGATCCGCCTGGAATCAGCACCCTCGGCGGCACCGGCCCCGGGTCGATCCCCGGACCGCGCCAGTAGAACTCCAGCACGTTGCTGCCGCCGACCTGGAAATAGTCGATCTTGATCGGGTGCTCGCCGGCATCGAGCTCGACGAAGGCCTTCAGGTCGTTGACGCGCAGCGGCGTGAGCTCCTCGGCGACCACCTTGCCGTCGAGCGTCAGGCGCGCCCCATCGTCGGCCCGGATGATGAAGCCGTACGATCCGGGCTGCTCGATGCGGAGCTTGCCCTCGAAGTGAACGCTGAAGGGGCTGTAGAACGGATCGGCCTCGGCCCAGAAGAGCAACAGGAACGGCGTCACCTGGTGGAAGACCGGCTCGCCGCCCCAGTCCACGCCGCGGAAGTAGGTCGCGGTCAGACCCTGCTGCGGCGGCCCGACGCGAAAGAGCGCGCTGGCGGGAATCACCTTCACCTTGCCGTCTGGCATACGCCAGCTGAGCCGGGCAATCTGCGCGCCGGCGGAATCCGCCTGCCTGACCTCGAGTCCATGCAGGCCGCGGGCGAGAAAGCGCTCCCCACGCCACGGCTGATCATCCACCACCACCTCCAGGCCGCCCTCGGGCAGCAGGTCGTAGACGCCGCTGCGCTCGACGCGCAATCCGCCGCTCCAAGTCGCGGAGTGGATGTCTTTCCCGCTCCAGTCCACCTCGATCTGCGGCACGATCTCGGTCTCGACGCGGCCATCCGCGCGCGTCAGGCGGGCATCGAGACCCTGTACGGCAGCGAGCGCATTGCGCGGCAGCCGCACTTGCAGACAGAGCGGGCGGCCTTCGGGATCGCGCGGCATCTCGAACTCGGCGTCGGGATAGAACTGCAGGAAGTAGTCCTTGACCCCCGAGTAGTAGCTGTCGAGCAGAAACAACGCGTCGTGGCCGGTGTCCGGTACCGGCAGATCCACCTCCGGGCGGGCCAGCAGATAGGGCCGGTCGTCGAGCGTGTTCGCCCCGGTCTTCGCCTTCATCACGCCGTAGACCAGGAAGCGCAGCGGCGAGAAGTCGTAGAAGCGCGGCGAGAGGTAGACGACCGTCCCCTGCTCGAGCGCCGCGATCACCTGCTGCGCTACCCAGGTCTCGGTCGGGTTGAAGCTTCCCTGCACGGCCGACGAGTTCGCCTGGCGACCGAAGTAGACCGAACTCTCCCATGCCCCCGCCGCCGCCAGCGGCGCCGCGAAGAGGACGGCGGCCAGCGCGCCGCGCACCGCGGAGCGCCACCGCCCGCGCGGCGCCGCGCGGGGCGCCGATCCGAGCCACCAGACGCCACGGGCGAGGCGGGCGAGGACGTCGCCGGCCAGCAGCGCGACGGCGGGCACGGCGTTGAGCGTGCGATAGGCCTGCGGCGACTCGTGCAGCACGCTGAACACGCCCGCCACCATGGCGAAGAGCATCCACAGCCACAGCAGCCCGCGCCGCCGGTCGCGCAACCGCATCAGGCCGTATCCCAGCCCGATGACGAACAACACACCGGTGACCGGATCGGTCTCCGGTTCTCCGGGAAGATTGTGCTTCCCGCTCTTGTCGCCCTGTTGGTGGAAGAATGCGAGGTGGTTGGCGACGTTCTGGATGAGCGGCTGGTAACTGTTGCGCTCGCGCATCTCGTTGAAGATGTTGATCTCGGAGACACGGTTGATGAAGGTGAACGGGTGGGTGATGTAGGTCACCGCGAGTGGCGCGACCGCGATCACCGCCGCCACCAGGAACAGCACGAAGCCTCGCCAGTGCCGCCGCCAACTCACCAGCGGCCCATCGGGATCGGCGAGCAGCCAGTACAGCCCGAAGAAGCCGAGAGTGACGAGCGCGAGCCGGCTGCTCAGGTAGGTGTAAACCATCAGGCCGGCGATCAGCCCCCCGGCGGCGAAATCCAAGGCTCGCCGCTCGCGCAGACCGCGGATGAGATAGACGGTGGCGAGCACCTGAAAAACCGGCGGCGCGACCTCGTTCCATCCCCAGCGGCTCATCGTCAGATGCCAGCGGCTAACCGCCATGAAGAGCATCGCGGCAATCGCGGCCGACGGGCCGAACAGGACGCGGCCGAGTGGATAGACGGCCAGCACGGTGAGCACGGCCGGGATGATCGAAACGGCTTTCAGGCTGTCGCGGTTGGCGCCGAACAGCTTGAAGAGCAGCGCCATGTAATAAGCGAAGCCGTTCGGCGTCTCGTACCATCCCGTCCCGAACGGCGAATCGCCGCGCCCTTCGAGGATGTAGAGCGAGTCGAGCGCACCGTTGGTCTCGTCGACGTAGATGCCGGCGGGAATCTCGTCCAGCCGGTAGGTGCGCAGAAACACCGCCAGCGCGCCGATGGCGATGAAGGCGGTGATCTCGAGCCAGCGCGGCAGGCGATCCACCGGCGGCGACGCATCACCGCGGTAGCGGCGGCGGGCATCGTCCCCCGCCGGCTCGCCGAGCCCGCCGATGAGCCGCGCGCCGCCGAGCAGCAGCAGCAGGGCCGCAAACCAAGGCCACTGCGTGCCCTGCCAGTCGCGGAAATTGGGCCACAGCATCACGACCACCAACGCGGTGAGCCCGAGGGCGAGTGCGATGGCGATCAGTCCGCGGCGGCGGGCGCTGGCATCGGCGACGTCGGCGGGATGCGCCGGAGGTTGGCCATCGGGCAGCCAGATCTCCATGCGGCGCAGGGCCAAGCCACCGGCGAGACCGGCGAACACCAGCAGCCACCAGAGCCGAGTCGTTCCCCCCTGCCAGACGGCGGGCTGGCGCAACTCCCAAACGGCATATCCGCCGGCGCCCAGGGCCAGCAGCAGCAGCGTGTAGTCGAGGAGTCGGCCGAGCGGGCGATCACTCATCATGCCGAAAAGCGTACAGACCGCTCACACCCGAGCCACCTGCGGCTCCCCGCCACGCGCGCCGGGAGCGCGGCATCTGCCGACGCGATCCTGCGGGTTCCTGGCATCTGCGCCCGGCTGGCTAGTCGACGACGATGATGCGTCCGGTCATCGAGACGTGCATCTCGCAATTGTAGTACAGGGTGCCGGGCGCCGTAGCAGGCACCGCGAAGGTCATCGTGCCGGTCTCGAGCCCGTTACCGGTCACACCGGTGTCGAAGGGGTCATCACGCAAGTTGGTGGCGCTGGTCTTGATCCAGAAAGGGTGGCCACGGGCGGCGACCTTGAAGGTGTACGTCTGTCCGCGGCAGAGGACGATCTCGGGGTTGAGCGCGGCATCGGTGCCGAAGCGGTAGCCGTTGCCGGTGTTGACGACCTCGATCGGCGCGCTGCTCGAAAGGCAACTGCGGCGCGTCCCCGCTGCCGTCGCGGCGGCAGCGGCCGGCGCGCTACGGGGCGAATCGGCGGCCAGCGCCGCGCCGGTCGCAAGGGCCATCAACATGCCGACGAGCAGACTGAGTGACGGTCGATCCATGGCGCTCGCGTACACCAGAACGGGGAATTTTGCACCACCCGCGGAAGAAATGAGCACAGCGCGGCGGCGCGTGACGGCGCCCGCCGGCGCCCGATGTCCTCTTCACCGTACGTTTTTTCAACGGACTGCCAAACGGGCAGCAGCCCGTTGAAAAACGGGTTGCGGTACAAGCACCTCCCGCTCTCCTGAGCCAGTCGAAGGATGAGCCCGTCGAAGGATGAGCGCGGTCTTCTTCAACGGACTAGGCGCCGCGCAGCGGATTGCGCCAGCGCAGTCCGGGAAAGCGCTCGAAGTCGTGGTCGTTCGAATGCAGCTCGCATTGGTGCTCGATCGCCAGCGCGGCCAGATGGGTGTCGGTGGTCAGTTGTCGGGCTACGCCGGTGGCGGCGAACAGCGTCCGTACGATGGACAGATGCCGCGGTCCGGGATCGAGGGGCTCGACGCTGGGCTGATCGAACCAGGCGGCGGCGCGGTCGAGCGCAGCCGAGGGTTCAAGTGGCACTGCCAGCACACCGGGGTGGGTGACCAAGCGCACGAAGCCGAAGGTGACGGCCCAGGGAATGCCCACTGGCTGCTCCCGCACCACGAGATCCTCCCACCAGGCCCGCGCCCGCTCGTGGTGGGGCGCGGCGGAGTTGTGCGCGTAGACGAGCAGGTTGATGTCCGGGAGAATCATCCGCGCAGGTGCGTCGTCGCTTCTGCCGCCTCGAGATCGTCCGCCAGTTGATTGAGGCGCTGCGGATCCACACCGGGCGAAAAGGGACTGTGGAACACGGCCACGCGATAGGCATTGGTCTGCGCTCCGCGACGCTCCTGGGCCGCGAACCCGCGACGCAACACGGTGTTCACGGCTGCCTTGAAGGACACCCCCTTGCGCCGGACGTAGTCCTTCAACTTCGCCGCTACGTCATCGTCGAGCGTCAAAGTCGTGCGCACGAAAGCATCGTGATGTCACGAGAAGCTGATGTCAAGATGCGCCCCTGATACCGGGGCCTTGGCGCCTTACTGGTATCTCGTGCGGCCGGCCTGACACGGGCGAACTACGCACCAGCTCGCAGTCGACAGTGCAAGGTGAGTCGCATGCGCACGGCTGGCCCTTTTCCAGCCCCGGCGCTGCTTGTGCCAGAACGGCTAAACCGTGAGATTCTCGACGCTTCCGACAACCAGCCGTCATGGCTTCGCCGCTGGGCGGGAAAGCGGGAACGCCAAACGGCCGGCGGGGCGGTGGTACCGACTTTGCGTACGCGTGTCACCATGCCGGATCGCGTCCGATGGGCTCGCTGTACCAGTGCGCGCGGCTTTACCTTAGCCGAGCTGATCACGGCGCTGGCCCTGGCCCTCGTCGTCGGCGCCGTCAGTACGCCGGTCGCGAGCCGCCTCTACCGCCAGTACGCCTTCCAGAACGCCACCCGGCAGCTCGGCTTCGAGGTCACCCGCGCCCGCATGCAGGCGATCGGGCAGAACGCCTTCGTGCGCATCCGCTTCATCGGCTCGAACAGCTACGTACGCGAGCGCAGTACCGATGGCGTCTCGTTTACCCAGGAAGGCCCAGCCGTCACCCTGCCGAGCTCGACCACCGGCTACGCCATCGGCAGCGTCAGCTTCAACCGCCAAGGCCTGGCGAACAGCGGCGCCTGGCTGGTGCTGATCGATTACGCGGCGGAGTCGTACTCGGTGCTGTACAACAACGTGCTCGGGCGGGTGACGACCAGCATGGGCAACTGGTGAGGGTGACGCGTGCGCCTCACGAATCAAACGGGCTTGTCGCTCATCGAAGTCCTGGCCAGCGTGACCCTGTTCGCCATCGTCGCCGCCGCCATGGGTGTGCAGACGATCTCCACCATCCAGGCGAATTCGTCCAGCCGCAATATCACCGCGGCCGCCTCGCTGATCCACGACAAGATGGAGCAGCTGCGCGCCCTCGACCCGGCCGCCAGTCCGGCAGCGTTGCAACCGGGTACCTACCACGATTCCGACCCGCTCACCGAGACCGGTCAGACCGGCGGCATCTTCACCCGCAGCTGGACGATCACCGGCAACACCCCGCGACGCGGTATTGCGGAGGTCGTGGTGACGGTGGACTGGAAGGACCCAATCCCCCGCACCCTGCGCTCGACCACGTACGTCTGTCGCACCGCTACCTGCTCATGACCCCCCATCACCTCGTCCGACCGCTGCGCAACCAGCGCGGCCTCTCCCTCATTGAGGGTCTGGTCGCCGTCACGCTCGGCATGCTGGTTGCGACGGGCATTCTGACGTTCAACCGCCATCAATCGTTCGCCATGCAGGATCAAGTCCGACAGGTCGACCTGCAGACCACGGCGCGCAGCATCGTCGATCTGTTCGCCCGCGAGGTTCGCCGCACCGGCATGGATCCGCCCTGCGCCAAGGGCTTCGAGGCGATCAGCGAGGCGAAGAGCGACGAGATCCGCCTGCTCAGCGACCTCAACGGCAGCGGCGCCATCGATCAGCCCAACGAAGATGTGCGCTACCGTTTCCGCATCGAGGACAAGCTCATCGAGCGCACCGCCGGCGTCACCGATTACCTACTCTCCGGCCAGCAAATCACCGGCTCGCGCTTTCGGTACTTCGACGCCGCCGGCACCGAGCTCGTCCCGGGCTCGGGTCTGAGCGCCGCTGACCGCGCTGCGGTACGTCGCGTGCGCATCGAGGTCGCGCTGAGGGCCCGCCCAGCCGATCCGAACAAGAGCGGCTTGCTGGTGGCGCGCGCCTCCACCGACGTCGACCTGCGCAATCGCTTCTTCATCGCCAGCACGGCATGCCCGTGAGCTGAGTGGGGTATTTCACCATGTCATCGACCCGATCCCTTCCGGCGCGCGACCAGCGCGGCTTCGCGATGGTCGCCGTCACCCTGCTCCTCCTGCTCGGCCTCACCGTAGGCGCTGGGAGCGTCGCCTTCAGCACCCTCGATCTGCGCGCCACCTCGCACTTCGACACCGGCAACCGCGCCTTCGCCGCCGCCGAGGCGGGGCTCATGCACGCCCTCGGCACCATGAACACGCCCGGCGTCATCAACTTCGATCAGGACATCGTCAACCGCTGGGACACCATGTACGGCGCGGCGCTGAAGACCATGCCGAGCAACACTACCATGAGCTATCAGGTGGAAGTCGCCGCCGATCCGGCCGACCCCGCCAATCGCGGCACCATCACCTCGACGGGCTTCTCCCCCCGGCAGGGCCTGCGCACCTTGCGGGTCGGCATTGCGAAGGGCTCCTTCGGCGGCACGCCCGGAGCGATCTACCTGGCCGCCGACGCCGTCACCAGCCAGTTCACCGGCAACGCCTTCAACGTCGACGGTAACGACCACGACCAGTTCGGCAGCCTCGTCCCCGGCGGCATCGTCAAGCCCGGCATCTCGACGCGCAACGACGCGGTCACCGAGGACGTCGTGGACAGCCTCAATCCCACACAGAAGGACAACGTCAAGGGACTGGGCTTCAGCCTCAGCCCGCTGGCGCCGAGCGTGCTGACC
The DNA here is from genome assembly GCA_964475125.1 of uncultured Binatia bacterium (SeqCode). Lineage (GTDB taxonomy): Bacteria > Desulfobacterota > Binatia > HRBIN30 > CADEER01 > CAYYWP01. Next base: position 34,105 of record CAYYWP010000006.1, read on the forward strand.
ACCGGCGGGCCGGACATCAACGACCTCGACCAGATCACCAACTACCTGCTCAGCCTCTCCGCCGCGGTGGATACGACGAGCCAGCACAACTTCAACGGCAACGACGTCTTCGGCACCACCGCGGCGCCGCGCATCACGCACATGACCGCCGACGACGTGAAGCTGAACGGCAACGCGCAAGGCGCGGGCGTGCTGATCGTCGACGGCTCGCTGACCATCAACGGCACGCTCGACTTCGTCGGCTGGATCATCGTGCGCGGCGACACCATCATCAACGCCACCGGCGACGCGGACGACGAGTCCGAGGTGCTGGGCAACGCCAACGTCTTCGGCTCGCTGTGGACCGGCCACCTGCAGATCAAGGTCGGCGGCAGCGCCATCGTCAACTACTGCGACGCCTGCCTGCGCTTGATCGACAACGTCGGCGGCGCCGTCAACGTCGTGCCGCGGCCGATGCGCATCACCTCGTGGCAGGAGCTGTGATGGGCATCCTTCGGGCGTTGCGCGCGCTGCTCGTCGCCACGGCCGTCTTCGCCGCCGGCGCCGCTGGCGCCTACGCCGCGGAGGCGCCGGCATATCCGCATGAGCAGCAGGCGCGTCTGCGCGACGTCGAGGATCAGGTCGTGGACGTGCAGCGCGAGCTGTTCACCGCGCGCCAGCGCCAGGACACCACGGCCATCGAGAATCTCGGCAAGAAGCTGAATCAGTTGCAGCGCGAGCGCAAGCAGCTGATACGGGCGACGCAGAACCAACTCCCGAGCCAGTGACCGCGCCGGGACGTTTGCTGCAAGCCGTAACCGCGGGACCTGTGCCCGCCGGCAGCGCAGCGCGCTGCCCGGTAGGGCGGGGCGCGGCAACTGGATAGTGGTGGCAGCAGCCTGACACCCGCGGTCACGTCGCACCTGCCGCCGCCACCCGGCGACGCGCGGCGGCGGCGGGCACCGCTCCCGCGGCGATGGCTCGCCGCGCCAGAACCGAGACGACGGACCCCTGCCGGGGCTGTGCGGAGAGCCGCTTTCGGAGTACCCTGGGATGCTCGACCACCATGCGGTACCGGTTGCGACCCCCGTTGGCGACACTGCTGGCTCTCGCCGTTCTCTCGCCAGCGTGCGACGGCGCCGCGGAGCGAGCGGCGCCGCCGCCGGCCACGGTCGGGGTGGCGAAGCCGCTGCAACGGGACATCGTCGAGTGGGACGAATACACGGCCCGGCTCGAGGCCATCGACTCGGTCGAGGTGCGCGCACGCGTCAGCGGCTACCTCGAGGCGGTGCGCTTCACCGACGGCGCGACGGTGCAGGAAGGCGACGTCTTGTTCGTCATCGATCCGCGCCCCTACGTCGCCGCGCAACGCCGCGCCGAGGCCGACGTGGCGCTCGCCAAGGCGCGCCGCGAACTGGCCGAGAAGCGCCACCAGCGAGCCCTCAAGTTGGTGGCGGAGGACGCCATCTCACAGGAGGAGGCCGACACGCGCGCCGCCGAGGCCCGCCAGGCCGAGGCCGCGTTGGAGGCCGCCGCCGCGGCGCTCGAGACCACGCGGCTGGACGTCGAGTTCACCGAGGTGCGGGCGCCGGTCAGCGGCCGGGTGGGCCGCAAGCTGGTCACCGAGGGCAACCTCGTGAACGGCGGCTCCAGCTCGCAGGGCACCCTGCTCACCACCATCGTCTCGCTCGATCCACTCTACGTCTACTTCGAGGCCGACGAACGCTCCCACCTGAAGTACGTGCGGCTGGCGCAGCAGGGGAGACGACCGAGCTCGCGAGATGTGCACAACCCGGTGCAGATCGGACTGGCAGATGAGGTCGGTTTTCCTCACCAAGGCAGCATGGACTTCGTCGACAACCGCGTCGACCCGGATACCGGCACGATCATCGCGCGCGCCGTACTCCCCAACCCGGACCTGAGCTTGACGCCGGGACTGTTCGCGCGCTTGCGCGTGGTCGGCAGCGGCGAATATCGCGCCCTGCTCATCCCCGACGAGGCCGTGGGCAGCGATCAGGCGCAAAAGTTCGTCTATGTCGTCGCGCCTGACAATACGGCCCAGGTTCGCCCGGTCGAGATCGGCCCGCTCAACCACGGGCTGCGCATCGTGCGCAGCGGCCTCACGGCCGACGACCGGGTCGTGATCAGCGGCACACAACGCGTGCGGCCCGGCGCCCTCGTCCAGCCGGAGGAGCGCCAGTTGTCGCTCGCCACGCCCGTGACTTCGGCGCCCGCCATCGTCGCCCCGGCCGCCGGCGCGAGCCCGCCATGAACCTCTCCCGCTTTTTCATCGACCGGCCGATCTTCGCCTCGGTCATCTCGATCGTCACCGTGCTCGTCGGGGTGATCGCGTACTACGCCCTGCCGGTAGCCCTCTATCCCGAGGTCGTGCCGCCGACCATCGTCGTGCGCGCTTCGTACCCCGGCGCCTCGCCCGAGGTGATCGCCAACACCGTGGCGACGCCGCTCGAGCAGGAAGTGAACGGCGTCGAGAACATGCTCTACATGTCCTCGCAGAGCACCACCGACGGGCAGATGGCGCTCACCATCACCTTCCGCCTCGGCACCGATCTCGACCTGGCCCAGGTGCTGGTGCAGAACCGCGTCGCCATCGCCGAGCCGCGCCTGCCCGAGGAGGTGCGGCGCATCGGCGTGACCACCCTCAAGTCGTCGCCCGACCTGTTGATGGTCGTCCACCTGCTGTCGCCGGACGGCCGCTTCGACCAGCTCTACATCGGCAACTACGCGCT
>CAYYWP010000006.1:36843-59016 GCA_964475125.1 uncultured Binatia bacterium (SeqCode)
GCGCTGGCCGCCCTCCGCTGGGGGCTGACCCGCGACGACGCTGAAGACCTCGCCGGACCTGTTGATGGTGGTCCACGTGCGCTCGCCCACGGATCGCTACGACCAGGTCTACGTCGGCAACTACGCCATGCTGCAAATCCGCGATGCGCTGCTGCGCGTCGACGGCGTCGGCGCCGTCAACATCGGCGGCCTGCGCGAGTACAGCATGCGGGTGTGGCTCGACCCCGAGCGGCTGACCAGCCGCAACCTGGCCACCAGCGACGTCGTGCAGGCCCTGCGCGAGCAGAACATTCAGGTCGCTTCCGGGGTGATCGGCCAGCCGCCCGTCCCCACCGGCACCGCTTTCCAGCTCCCCGTGAACACGCTCGGCAGGCTGCTCAGCCCGGAGCAGTTCGAGAACATCGTCGTCAAGACCGGAGCCGATGGCCGCGTCACGCGCGTGCGCGACGTCGCCCGCGTCGAGCTCGGGGCCAGGGACTATACCGCCAACAGTTATCTGGATGGCCACCCGACGATCGGCCTACTGATCGCCCAACGACCCGGCTCGAACCTGCTGGCGACCGCCGATGGGGTCATCCGCACCATGGAGGAGCTGTCGAAAGACTTCCCCGCCGGGATCGAGTACCGCATCTCCTACGACACGACCCAGTTCGTGCGCGAGTCGGTCAAGGCGGCGTTTCGCACGCTCTACGAAGCCGGCGCCCTCGTGGTGGTGGTGGTACTGCTCTTCCTGCAGAGCTGGCGCGCCGCCGTCATTCCGCTGCTCGCCATCCCGGTGTCTCTGATCGGCACGTTCGCCGCCCTGGCGGCCTTCGGATTCTCGCTCAACACGCTGTCGCTGTTCGGCTTGGTGCTGGCAATCGGCATCGTCGTCGACGATGCGATCGTCGTGGTCGAGAACGTGCAGCGCCACCTCGCGCGCGGCCTGTCGCCACGCGAGGCGACACTGAAAGCCATGGAGGAGGTCACCCGCGCGGTGATCGCCATCGCCGTGGCGCTGTGCGCCGTGTTCGTGCCGACGGCGTTTCTCGGTGGCATCGCCGGCCAGTTCTATCGCCAGTTCGCGCTCACCATCGCCGTGGCGACGCTGCTGTCGGCGTTCAACTCGCTCACCCTTAGCCCGGCGTTGTGCGCGCTGCTCCTGCGGCCGCAGGACGCGGCGGTGCCGCACGCCGAACGCTGGTGGCACCGGCTGCCGAAGCGATTCTTCGCCGGCTTCAACCGCGGTTTCGACCGGCTGCGGGCGCGCTATGTCGGCGGCGTCGGCTGGCTGCTGCGCCGCGCCGCGCTGGCGCTCCTCATCTACGCCGCCCTGCTCGGCGCCGGCGGAACGGCCCTGTGGGTCTTGCCCACTGGCTTCATCCCCACCCAGGATCAGGGTTTTCTCATCACCGCCATCCAGCTGCCCGACGGCGCCTCCCTGGAGCGCACCGACGCGGTCGTGCGGCGCGCCACGCAGATCATTCTCGACACCCCGGGCACGCGCTACGCCTCCGCCATCGCCGGGTTCTCCGGCGCCACCCGCACCAACGCCTCCAACGTCGGCGCGACCTTCATCGGTCTGGCGCCCTTCGCCGAGCGACTGCCGCAGGGGCTGAGCGCGGCGGTGATGCGCGCCCGCCTCCAGGAACGGCTGGCGGCGATCGACGAGGCGAATATCTTCATCATCCCCCCGCCGCCGGTGCCGGGCCTCGGCACCACCGGTGGCTTCAAGCTGCTCGTGCAGGATCGCGGCGGCCGCGGCCTCCAGGCCTTACAGGCCGGCACCGATCAGCTGGTCGATGCGGCGCGCCGGGACCCCAGCGTCAGCGGGGTCTTCACCACCTTCCGCGCCTCGACACCGCAGCTCTACGCCGACATCGACCGCATCAAGGCCAGCAAGCTGAACGTCCCGCTGGCCAACGTGTTCGACACGCTGCAGGTCTATCTGGGCTCGGAGTACGTCAACGACTTCAACCTCTTCGGCCGCACCTATCAGGTCCGCGCCCAGGCCGAGGGCGCCTTCCGCGCCGACCCCGACACCATCGCGCAGCTCAAGACCCGCAACGCCAACGGCCGCATGGTCCCGCTCGGCTCGGTGCTCGACATCGAGTGGCGCACCGGCCCCGACCGCATCGTGCGCTACAACATGTTCCCAAGCGCCGAGGTCAACGGGGATGCGGCGCCCGGCGGCAGCCTCGGCACGGCCATGACGACCATGCAGCACCTGGCTGAGGACTACCTGCCCTCGGGATTCGCGCTGGCGTGGACCGATCTCGCTTACCAGGCGCAGCTGGCGGGCAACACGGCGCTGCTGATCTTCCCGCTCTGCGTCCTGCTCGTCTTCCTGGTCCACGCGGCCGAGTTCGAGAGCTGGCTGCTGCCGCTGGCGATCATTCTCATCGCACCGATCTGCCTGCCGTTCGCGCTCGGCGGCCTCTGGCTGCGCGGGATCGACAACAACTTGATCGCTCAGATCGGTTTCGTCGTCTTGATCGGCCTGGCGGCGAAAAACGCCGTGCTCATCGTCGAGTTCGCCAAGCAGCGCGAGGACGCCGGCCTCGATGCCCCCGCCGCGGCGCTGGAGGCGTGCCGCTTGCGCCTGCGCCCGATCCTCATGACCTCGCTGTCCTTCATCTTCGGCGTGCTGCCGCTCGTCATGGCCCGCGGCGCCGCCGCCGAGATGCGCCAATCCCTCGGCACCGCGGTCTTCAGCGGCATGCTCGGCGTCACCTCGCTCGGCCTGTTCCTGACGCCCGTGTTCTACGTCACCTTGCGCCGCCTGGTCGGTTCGCGCGCCGCCCCGCATCACCGCTGAGCCGGCGCGACGAGCCGGAGCCGCGGGCGTTCTCGATCGCCCATCGAAGGGCGAGCCCAACGCGGGGGCACCGCGCGACTTGGTCTTGATCTGAGAAAAACCTCAACGCAGAGACCCAGAGTACGCAGAGGATGCAGAGCCAGCGTGCATGAGTTCGAGCGCTGACTCATCGTCATCGTCAATTGGGTTTGGGGTTCACTCTCGAGACCCTCGTGCTCCGCGTTCTCTGCGGCCTCCGCGCCTCTGCGTTGATTCCGATCAAGGTTAGTCGTGACGGAACTTCGGCAGCTCCGGGTGGCGGGCGCGGAACTGCTCGTAGAGATGCGCGTCGCTGTAGTCGCGCATCTCGCAGATGCGCTCGCCGCGGAAGCGAATGACCACGCAGGTGCGCTGGTCGATGATGTCCGCCGGCGCGCTCTTCAGCCAGCTGCGCTCGCGGATCTCGACGATCACGCGCTCGTCGGCCAGATACCAGTCGCGCCATATCTCCTCGTAACCCCAGTCGGCCGCCCCGAGGCCGAACTCGCGCTGCGCGAAGGCGCGCACGATCGCGGCCGGGCCGCGCCACTCGCCACCGATCGGCGGCGCGCCGGCGACCCAGTAGACGGCATCGTCGGTGAAGTAGCTCGCCACTTCGTCCATGCGCCCGGCGAACAGCGCTCGCTCATAGGCCTTCGCGATGGCCATGCGATCAGACATTGCCACACCTCCGCACGTGGGCCGCGCTGGCGTCCGTGAACCCGGCGCGACGCTCGCAACGACGGTTCTTGTACTCCTTCGCCGGCGGGGCGGAAAGGGACTCCCGCGGGGACGTAGTTTCAAGTGTTCCAAGTCTCGGACGAGACTCGGAACACTTGAAACTACGTCCCCGCCGGAGTCCCTTTCCGTCATGCGGCATTTCTGCTCAAATGACTGGCGGGCGATCGGCGGACATCACGCAAACACCCATGCGGCGTGGCGATTCGAGAGGGGTCAAGCGGGTGCTGGCGTGTGGCGTCGCGGCTCTCGGCACACTGGGATTTCTGCTCGCCGCGCCGGGCGCCGGCGCCGCCGATGGAGCCGCCGCTGCTCTCGAACGGCTGGTCGCGCAGGGCTGCCACCCGTGGGTGACCTCGAACGCCTTCGCCGCACAGGAAACCGCCATACGCGGCGTCTACGAGGGGCGCGCCTTCGCGCCGCTCTGGATCCAGGACAGCCGACCGAGTGCCGCTGCGCGGTCGGTGATCGCCGCGTTGCAGGCCGCGGAGGCGCGCGGCCTGCGACCGGCCGACTACGCCGCACCGCGCTTGCTCGACGCGCAGCAGCGGCTGGACGCGCAGACCGCCGATGCGGACGCCGCGGCAGAGTACGACTGCACGCTCACCGCCGCGACCATGCGCTATGCCGCCGATGCGTATCAGGGCCGCGTCAACCCACATGCGGCCGACCTGCGCAGCGACGGCAGCGCCAAGCAGCCCCTCGACCTCGCGGTTCTCATCCCGGCGCTGGCCGCGAGCCCGGGCGGCGACGCACCGGCGCGTGCCCTCGCCTCTCTCGACCCCCCATTCGCCGCCTTCGCGCGCTTGCGCGATGCCCTGGCGCACTATCGCGCCCTGGCGGCGCGCGCCGACGTCGCCGAGGTCCCGGCCCTGCCAAAGCTACGCCCTGACGACCGCGATGCCGGCATCCCGGCGCTGCGCGCGCGGCTCGCCGCGCTCGGCGACCTCCCGGCCGAGGCAGCGGTCGCAAGCGACCCGGAACAGTACGACCCGGCGCTGGTCGCCGCCGTGCAGCACTTCCAGACTCGCCACGGGCTCGACGCCGACGGCATCATCGGTCCGGCCACGCTGCGCGCCCTGCGTACCCCGCTGACCGAACGCGTTGCCCAGATCGAGCTCGCCATGGAGCGCCTGCGCTGGCTGCCGTACCGCTGGCCGTCCCGTTTCGTCTTCGTCAACATTCCCGAGTTCCGCCTGCGCGGCTTCACCAGCGGCGACGGCGCACCGGCCCTGATCATGAACGTGGTGGTTGGCGAAGCCGCGGCCGCCCAGAAACACAAGACGCCGGTGCTGCAAGCCGACATGACCTACGTCGTCTTCCGCCCCACCTGGGCCGTCCCGCCGGGCATCGCGCGCCAGGAGCTCCTGCCCAAAATCGAGCGCGATCCCAGCTACCTCGAGCGTCACCGCATGATCATGGTCGACGGCCGCATCCGCCAGCTGCCCGGGCGCAACAACGCGCTCGGCCTGATCAAGTTCATCTTCCCCAACCGCTACCACGTGTACCTGCACGACACGCCGGCGAAGGCGCTGTTCGCCCGCGCCCGGCGCGACTTCAGCCACGGGTGTATCCGCGTCGCCGACCCGCTGGGGCTGGCCGAGTTCGTCCTGCGCGACACGCCGCCGGGTTGGGACCGCACCCGCATCGAGCGCGCCATGCGCGACGGGGCGAACAACCGCCACGTCACGCTCGCCACACCGGTGCCGGTGTACCTCTTCTACACCACCGTCGTGGTCGAGGAATCGAGCCAAGTGAACTTCTTCGAAGACATCTACGGCCACGACGCGGCGCTGCTCCGCCAGCTGGCGGACGCGCGGTGAACAGGACCGGCGGTGGGAGGCTGCTAGGTTGTTAGTTGTTAGGTTTTTAGTTGTTAGGTTTTTAGTTGTTAGGTTTTTAGTTGTTAGTAGGAGAGTCTGGACCGAGCTTCGTAACTTGACAACCTAACAACGTAACAACCTAACAACCTAGCAGCCTGCCCCAGGCTCACACCTCGACCGGCGTCACGCGCGCGGTGGCGATGTCGAAGACCCCGCCGACGACGAGCAGCTCGCCGTCGGCGATGCGCTTGCGGATCACTGGCGATGCCTTGAGCTTGCGCGCCTGGTAGCGCACGTTGGCGACCGTTGCCGCCGCCAGGTCCATGGTCTTGCGGTTGAGCGCCGGAACGATCTGGGAGTACAGCGCGCTGATCTGGCCCGGCACGTCCGCACCGGCCAGCGCCGATTTGATGGCTCCGCAGCCGCTGTGGCCGAGGACGACGATGACCTTGGCGCCCAACACCTGGGTGCCGAACTCGAGGCTGGCGATTTCCATCGCGGTGGCGATGTTGCCGGCCACACGGACGACGAACAGATCGCCGAAGCCCTGATCGTAGGCCAGCTCGATCGGCACACGTGAGTCGGCGCAACCGAGAAAGGCGGCAAACGGGCTCTGCCCGGCGGCGATCTCGCGCAGGCGCGTCAGGTCGCGTTGCGGGTTGATCGGCTTGCCGTCGGCGAAGCGCCCATTGCCTTCCTGCAGACGCGCCAGCGCCGCCTGCGGCGTGAGCGCGTTCGCCGGGCTCGCCTCGGCGCGCGCCGTCGCGGGCCGCAAGAGGCCGGCGACGGCTACCGCGCCGATGCCGGCGGCGCCGCGGCGCAGCACGTCGCGACGCGATGGAAAGCGGTCGATGTCGTGATGGCACATGTCTCTCCCCTTTCAGGTTGGCGGGCTCCGTCACACCGGCGCACTGCGCGGGGCGCGCAGTACGAGAATGGCGATCTCGGGCGGGATACCGAGGCGCATCGGGTAGCCGTAGAAGCCGACGCAGCGGGTGACGAACATGCGCATGCCGCCGCGCCGAAAGAGGCCCTGGTCGGGAATCCCCGCCAGCCCGACGATGGTCACGGCAGCGTCGCGCCCGAGTTGGAGGCCGATGTGTCCGCCGTGCGTGTGGCCGGAGAGCACGAGGTCGGCGCAGCCGTCGTCGGGCAACGCAACGAAGTCGCGCGGATCGTGATCGAGCAGCAGCCGCGGCCGCTCGCTGCGCGCCGGCCAACCGCCGACGCGCTGGGCGAGCCGCACCGCGCGTTCGTCGCGCGCGAAGCAGAAGTCGAGCCCGGCGAGCTCGAGCGGCTGCCCGAGGTCGAGTGTGACCAGGGCGTCGCGCAAGACGGTCACCCCGGCATCGCGCAAGCGCCGGACCAAACGCGCCGGGTCGTCGAAGTCGTGGTTGCCGAGGCTGGCCCACTGGCCGAACGGCGCCTCGATGCGCGCCAGGGCTTCGTACAATGGGGCGTCGAAGTCGCCGCGGCGATGGGTGAGGAAATCGCCGGTGTGCAGCACCAGGTCGGGCCGCGCCTCGGCGACCAGGGCCGCCACCTCGCGCAGGCGGGCGCGGTCCATCGCCCCGCCGACGTGTATGTCCGACAGGTGGGCGACCCGCAGGCCATCGAGGGCGCGCGGCCAGTGCGGCAGCTCGATGTCGCGCTGCTCGACGCGAAAGTCGTATGACAGCGGCACGCCCGACAACGAGATGGCGAAGGGCGCGGCGACGCCGACGACACTGACTTGCTGCAGAAACTCGCGCCGGCCGATCGCCGGCGCCTCGTCCGCCATCACCGCCGGACGGCGCCGCGGCAGGCGGCGCAGCAGACCCAGGCCGGCACGCCCCACGCCGCGCACGCCGTAGGCCAGGGCCGCCAGGGCGTGGGCGCTGAACCACACCGGCCCAACCCAGTCGACACCGGGCGCGTGCACGAGCGGCAGCTCGGCGCCAGCGCGCGAGGTCAGCAACTGCGCGGCCATCAGCGCGTCGCACAGCACACCGGCGGCCGCAACGCAGCGCCGCGCCCACGGCCAATCGGAGAACGCCGGGGTCAGGCGCCGGGCCAGGCGCATCCGGGCGTAGGCAAAGGGGGTGTAGATCGCCGGCACCAACGCCACCAGCAACCAACCGCGCCGGCTGACCAGCAACGCCACCGCGACGCTGACGAGCAGCAGCAGCGCGCCGAGGGCGAGCAGCCAGCGCAGTAACCAGCGCGGCGATGACGGCATCGGCTGACTCATGCGTCGGGTGGCTCGGGGCGCACCGTCGTGCCCCCCGCGCTCACACTCCCGCCGGTGACTCCCGCAGCGAGGCGCGCCAGGCCGGCGAGCCGAAGACGAACTGCAGCCGCCGGCGCCAGGGCGCCGCCCGCACCAGGTCGCGCCCGATGGCGACGTACTCGTGCAGTTGCACCCAGAGCGGGTGGTAGCTGTCGATGTTCTTGGTCAGGCCGTAGATGACGCGTTCGCCTTCGGGCTCGAAGGTGCCGAAGAGGCGATCCCAGACGATCAGTGCGCCGGCGTAGTTCTTGTCGAGATACTGCGGGTTGGCACCGTGATGCACGCGGTGATGGGACGGCGTGTTCAGCCAGCGCTCGAGGCCGGCGGGCAGTCGGTCGATCGCCTCGGTGTGGATCCAGAATTGGTAGATCAGGTTGAAACCACCGGAGGCCAGGATCAGCTCCGGGCGGATGCCGAGCAGGGCCCACCAGACGTAGAAGAGCGGGCCGGTCCACGGCGTCCACGACTGCCGCACCGCGGTGGAATAGTTGAAGTACTGGCTCGAGTGGTGAGTGACGTGCCCGGCCCAGAGCAGCCGGACCTCGTGTTCCATGCGGTGCTGCCAGTAATAGGAGAAATCCCAGCCGATCAGGATCACCGCCCAGGCGAGCGCTCCGGTGCCGAGATCGACGAGGCGATACACCCACAACCAGCTGGCCAGCGCGTAGGTGGTGAGGGTGATCGGTATCCATGCGATCACCGCCGTGACGCCGGCGAGAATGCTGGTCCACGCATCTCTCACCTCGTAGCCGCGCAGGCCGCGATCTCCGGCCAGGCGCCGGCGCGAAACCACCCGCCACTCCACCAACATCGCCACGATGTATCCGGGAATGGCGAGCAAGGAGGGATCGTGCAGCAGCACGCTTCTGGCATGCCACCGCGCCCGGGCTCGTGCAACGGGGACCGCAGCCGGCGAACGATCAACCAATGCCCGCTGCAAGCCGTAGCCGCGGGACCCGTGCCCGCCGGCAGCGCACCGCGCTGCCCGGAGGGGTGGGGCGCGGCAACCGTGGTCCGGCCATCGTTGCGAGACACCGCCGGTCTCCTCGCGCCACACCCCCAGCCACTCGGCGGCGCGCGACATCGCCGACGGGCACGGGTCCCGCGAATTTCCACGTGCGCGCACCGGCAGCTCGTCGAAAGGCAGCCGGCGAGGTGTCAGCGCCGCGCTACACCCGGCGCGCCAGCAGGTCGCGGATCTCGGCCAGCAGGGCCTCTTGCCGCGGCGGTTCAGGCGGCGGCGCCGGCGGGGCCTCCTTCTTCAGGCGGTTGACCTGCTTGACGAGCAGGAAGATGGCGAAGGCGACGATCAGGAAGTCGAGCACGAAGTTGATGAAGATGCCGTAGTTCATGGTCACCGCCCCGGCATCTCTTGCTGCCTTGAGCGTGGCGTACTCACCACCGCTCAGGCTGACGAACCAGTTGGTGAAGTCGACCCCGCCCAGCAGCAGGCTGAGCGGCGGCATCAGCAGGTCGGCCACGAACGAGCTGACGATCTTGCCGAACGCCGCGCCGATGATGATCCCGATCGCCATGTCGAGGACGTTGCCCTTCATGGCGAACTCTTTGAACTCCTTCAGCATCGCATTCCTCCTCTCGTCCCCATTCAGGGAGTCTGGGGCGCCGCGGGCGCGGCGCCGGGCTCGAGAACCGGCGGCGCACTGGCGCCATCCGGTGGTGAAGCGGCGGCGCCGGGGCGCCGGCCCGCGGCCTGCAACTTGATCGACACCGTCGGCGCGCCGTCCGCCAGCGCCGGCGGCGGTGCGGCGAGCGTCAGGCGCGCCGCATCGATGTCCTTGTCGCGCAACTCGGCTTCGACCGCGGCCAAGCGCGCCGCCGCCAGCGCTTGCAGCTGCTCGGGGCTCGGCGGCGGTCGCTCGGCCAGCCATTCGTCTAGCGTCGCAGCATCCTCGGCCGAGAGCTCCCCCGACTCATCTTCCGCCCGCGCCTGCAGGTAGGCGCCGATGCGCTGGCGCGGCCCGCGCTCGGTCAAGAAGCCCACCGACCGCTTGAAGACCCCCTCGTCGGCCCATTCGCTCGCCAGCGCCTGCTCGTGCAACCAGCGCGCGTCGTCGTGCGTCGCTGCCGTCGCCAGCTCCACGCCCATCCCGGGGCGGCTGGCGAGGAAGGCGGCCAGCCGCCCGGCGTTCTCTTGTCCCGCCTCCGTCGGTTGCGGGCGGCCGAGGCGGAAGGCAATCGGCGCCGGCGCGACCGGCGCCGCGCCACCGCCGCCGACCGCCGCGCCGAGCATCTTGAGCGGTGATGAGATGGCGCCGATCAGCGCTTGGCGCAGCGCGCTGCGCACCACCGCCAGCACGTCGACCGCGGCATTGCCCTCGCGGTCGACGGTGAGCGGAATGGCGAGATCGATGTCGCCCTGCACGTCGCGCAGCAGCGCCAGGGCCATGGTGAGCGATATGCCGAACTGCTGCTCGAACAACGAATCGCCCTCGGCGCCGGCCAGGTCGAACTGGTGCAACGTCACGTCCGTTTCGACGTCGTACTTGCCGCCGCGCGCCGCCGCCTTGGTGCTGATCGACAACGCGCCGTCGGCGATGCTGTAGGGCGAATAGGTCGCCGCATACGGGTTGAACGGCAGCAGCGCCAGCTGATCGATCGTCACCTGGAGGTCGCTGGTGTCGGGCGCCAGGCTGCCGCGGACGGAGATGGCCTTGCCCTGTTCGCCGCTGCCGATGTCGACGTTGAGCGGGCTGGCGTTCGGTCCGGGTAGTCGGATGTTGCGCGCATCGACCTCGATGGGCGCAAAGCGGTTGCTGAACACCGGCTGCACGGCGCGATCGGTGAAGTCGAGCTGGCCGTCGGTGACGCGCAGCGCGGCGATCTGCAGCTCGAACGGCGCCCCCGCCGATTCGGGCGCCGTGGACGGCGATGGCGCCGGCGTCGGCTTCGCCTGCCCGGCGGCGGGCTCGCTACCGCTGCCGGGCAGCACCATGCCCGCCTTGGTGCGCGTCAGGCGCGCGACTGGCGCCTCGATGCGGATGTGGCCGAACTGCGCCTGCATCGGAGCCGCGGCTTGAGCGTTGCTGGGGGCAGCCGACGGCATGGGCAACGTCAACTTGCTCAGCGGCACGGCGAGCGACCGGGCGCTGAAGGCGAAGGCCTTGCCATCGGCGAGCACGACGCGCGGCGCAGTGACCTTGAGGTCCAGCGCGCCGCGCACGGTCGGCGCGGCAGCGGCGGGCGCGAGGCCGGCGACACCGGCCGGCACCTCGAGCGACTTGACATCGAGCGCCAGCGTCTCGAGCGAGGCGGTCAGCTTCTCCCCGTCCTGGCGGACGATGTGCGCGCCTTTCAGGTCGAGCACCGCGGCGACGTCGATCGCCGCCTCCGGCGCCGCCGCCTCGCCGATGGGAATGACGCCGGGGATGGCGAGGCGGTCGACGCGCAGATCGAGATCTTTGAGCTCGACGACGAGCCCGCCGCTCTCCGGCGGCGCGGCCTGCAGGTCGGCGAGGCCGAGCGTCCCGGTGACCTGCACGCGGTCGGCCGCCGCGGCGCCCCCACTCGCCGCTGGCAGGCCGGCCTGGATCGCCAGGTCGGCGCGCAACGCCCCGGACCTCACGGCGTCGGGCGGCAAGGGAGTGACCCTGGCGACGATCGGGGCCAGCGGCAGGCCGACCAGCTCCAGCGTGCCGCCGAAGGCCGGCGAGTCGAGCCGGACGTCGCCGTCCAGTTGCAGGGTGCCGTCGCCGACCGCGACGTCGAGGGTCACGTGGCTGAGCGCATCCGCGGCAGAGGTCAGGTTCGCCGCCGCCAGACCGACGCCGACATCGATCGGCGGCTGATCGCTGAGCACGTGCAGGGTGGAATCGCTGACCTTCACTTCGGCCACGCTCCACTGCCAAGGTAGAGGCGCCGCGGCAGCATCTGGCGGCGCCGACTCGCTTTCCGCCTCTCCAGTACCGGCAGTATCCGGCGCCGCACTCGGCGTCGCCGCCGCCTCCTCTGCCGCGGCATGGGCGCGCTTGGCCAAGGCGACGATGCGCTCGCCGCCGCGCGTGCGCACGGTCAAGCGTGCGCCGTCGAGCAGCACCTGCCGAACCGCGGCGCGCTGCGCCAGCAGATCGATGCTGTCGAGGCCGACGCTGAGGCTCCGCCATGCCAGCGCGGTGCCTTCGTGATCCGGCACGACCACCGCCACGTCGCGCAACGCCAGGGTGCCGGTGAGCTTGTTCTGGCGCTCGGGTTCGAGCGCATAGGTGAGCGCCAGGTCGAGCTCACCGGTCAGCGCGCTCCACCCGACGCCCGGCACGTAGAGCCGGGCGCGGCGCAACGGCAGGCGCTGCGCGCCGACGTCGGTGGTCACGGCGACCTGTCCGTCGATCAACTGCAAGCGGGCGTCGACGTCGATCGCGCCCTCGTCCACCCCGAGTTTCAGACGCACGCGCGCCGGCTCGCCGTAGACTTCCGGCGTCAACGCGATCTCCTCAACCGACACCCGGTCGATCCCGATCTCGACCGGCTCACCGCCCTCGACGGCAAAGTCGCGGAAGCGCACTCGCCCGTTGGTCAGATCGAACTTGTCGAGCCCGAGCTTCCAGGGCGCACCGGCCGCCGCCTCTGCCGGCGTGGCTGCGGCCGGCGGCGTGGCGCCGGCGCCCGACTCGGCACCGGGTGTGGCGCCGGCTTCGACGCTCATTTCCTCGCGCGGCACCAGGGCCATGATGTTCAGATCGCCGGAGGCGAGGCGATCGAGCGAAATGCGCGGCGCGTCGAGCGCCACCTCGCGTAGCTGGATGGTCTTGTGCACCAGCGGCCAATAGCGCAGCTCGACGGCGAAGCGGCGGAACGAGATGATCGCCGAGGCATCGAAGTTCGCCACGGCTGCCACCGCCGTGCCGGGCGCCGGCGGGGCGGGGCTATTCGGCGCGGCAGGCTGCGGCGAGGCAGCGGCAGGCTCGGCGAGCGGCGTCGGGGTCGGAGTCGGAATCGGCGCTGAGTTCTCCTCGAGGGTCGCGGTCGGTGTCGGGCTCGGCGCCGCTGCATCGGGAGCCGCGGCTGGCCCCGCCGGGCCGGCCGCCGGCGCCGACCGATCCGGAGACGGCGCCGAGGCGTCCGCCGGGGCGCTCGCCGGACGCACGGCGACGTCTTCCAGCGCTACTCCACCGCGCCACAGGCGCAAGTCGACGTCGCCGATGGCGACCTGGGCGTGCAAGGCAGCCGAGGCTTGGCTCTGGATGACGCGGCGGAGAATCTCCGGCAGGGCGATGCGGATGACGATGACGACGGCAAGGGCGATCAGCCACCACCGCCAGCGGTGCAATCGGGCACGCCAGTCGCCGATGGTCACGATGCCTCACCAGCGCGGCGGGTTCACCATCCCACCGACAGGCCGAGCGCGAGGTAGAGACTGTTGCGGTCGGTGTTGGGCGCCGGCGTGTTGTCGTACTCGTTGACCAGCGAGAATTTGGCGCTGACGGGGTCGACCAGCGGCGCCGCCAGTCCCGCCTCATTGCGCAACAGGTAGTCGTTGGCGAAGTCGTCGACCGCCGGCAAGTAGTCGAGGCGCCAGGTCGCGTGAACGGCGTACGGCAGGTGATACCCCGCCGCGGCACCGAAGGCGACGGCGACGTAATCGGTGTGATCCTTGCCGGCGCTGCGGAAGTAGCCCTCGTAGACCCACGCACCACCCGCTTCGGCGGAGAGAAAGTTGCGCTTCAATTCGTCGAGCTGCTCCTCCCACAGCAGGTAGCCCAAACCCGCCTTGGGCACGCCGCGAATGCTGAGCTTCTGAATCGCGTCGTAGGTGGCGTCGCCCGAAGCGAAGCCGTACAGCCGCGGCGTGAGATCGTACTCGCCGCGGATCAGCCCGAAGGCGCGGTCCTCGATGGTCTGGCGGCTCTGCCCCTTTTGCTTCTGCGTCGCATAGCGATAGTTGCCGCCGAGGATCAGGCGCGTCGGGGCGTGCTTGCGCGTCGTCCCGAAGCCAAGCACGAAGCCGTTGGTGTCGGTGGTTGCCTGCTGCGCGCTGAAGGCGAGGTCGAAACTGCCGTCCCAGTAGCGCCAGGCGCTACGCACGCGGTCTTGCCAGCTGAGCGCATCGCCGGCGATCGGTACGGCGGAGTGGATGCCCGCGGTGTCGATCGGCGTCGCCGCACCGGGCTCGCCACCGACCAGCACCTTCCCACCGCTCAACCCCTGCAGGGGCGCGGCGGCTTCCTCGCCGTCGCCGTACAGAACCTGGAAGGACCCTTCGCTCTTGAGGTCCTCGATGTCCTCCCATTTGATGGTCAACGCCCCCTTGCCGTACACCGTCTCCAGCACCACGCCGGCGGCGGAGAAGCCGGTGATCTTGCCCTGCAACACCGTGCCCTTCACCGTCACCTGGTCGGCCTGCGCCGCGGCCGCCAACAGCCCCAACCCGAGTGACCAGACCAGATGGTGGGCTGCACCGCGCTTCGATCTCTGCATCGCGTACCCCGCTTTCACACCGCTCCCCTCGGCCCGGCCGTGGCCCCCGCCGGTGCGCCGCGAATGCGGCCGACATGACACGCGCCGCCCGATTCGACAAGCCCGGTGCTGGCGTGTGCCATGCGGTCATCGTTGACCGGCGGGGGCGAGGCGACGTAAGCGAGCAGCGGCGCGCTGCCGTGCGCCGTTCAGCCAGGAGGCCCGATGTCGAGCACCGCCGCGCCGTTGCCGATCGCCAAGGGGGAGCACACCATCGCGATCCTGCCCGGCATGGCCAACCGCCACGGTCTGATCGCCGGCGCCACCGGCACCGGCAAGACGGTGAGCCTGCGCGTCGTCGCCGAGCAGTTCAGCCGCATCGGCGTGCCGGTCTTTCTGGCCGACGTGAAGGGCGATCTCTCCGGCCTGGCCGAGGCGGGCGGCGACAATCCGAAAGTCGCCGAGCGCGCCCAGCAGCTCGGCCTGGCGCTCGAGCCCGCCGCCTGTCCGGTGGCGTTCTGGGACCTGCACGGCCGACAAGGCCACCCGGTGCGCGCGACGGTCTCCGACATGGGGCCGCTGCTGCTCGCCCGCCTGCTCAACCTCAACGACACCCAGGCCGGGGTCCTGTCCATCGTCTTCAAGTTCGCCGACGACGAGGGGCTCCTGCTTCTCGACCTCAAGGACTTGCGCGCCTTGTTGGCGCACGTCGGCGAGCAGGCGGCGTCGATCAAGACCACCTACGGCAACGTCTCGGCGGCGAGCATCGGCGCCATTCAGCGCGGGCTCCTGGGCCTCGAACAACAGGGTGGCGAGCGCTTCTTCGGCGAGCCCGCCCTCGATCTCGACGATCTCATGCAGACCGACGCCAGCGGCGCCGGCATCATCAACGTGCTGGCCGCCGACCAGTTGATGCAAACGCCCGCCCTCTATTCGACCTTCCTGCTCTGGCTGCTCGCCGAGCTGTTCGAGCGCCTGCCGGAGGTGGGCGACGTCGAGCAGCCGAAGCTGGTGTTCTTCTTCGACGAAGCGCACCTGCTGTTCGAGGACACGCCGAAGGCGCTGGTCGAGCAGATCGAGCGCGTCGTCCGCCTGGTGCGCTCGAAGGGCGTCGGCGTGTACTTCGTCACCCAGAGCCCGCTCGATATCCCCGATGCGGTGCTGGGCCAGCTCGGCCACCGCGTGCAGCATGCCCTGCGCGCCTTCACGCCCAAGGACCAGAAGGCGGTGAAGACGGCCGCCGAGACCTTTCGTCCCAACCCCGCCCTCGACGTGGCCCGGGTCATCACCGAGCTCGGCGTCGGCGAGGCGCTGATCTCGGTGCTCGACGAGCGCGGCACGCCGAGCATGGTCGAACGCGCCCTCATGTACCCGCCGCGCACGCGACTGCGGCCGCTCGATGCCGCCGAGCGCGCCAGCACGCTCAAGCGCTCGGCCGTCGCCGGCCACTACGAGGCCGTCGTCGATCGCGAGTCGGCGTACGAGCGACTGTCGAAGCGCGTCGCCCCTCGTGCGGCGGCGGGCGACGCCGCCTCCGAGCCGCGCCGGCGCGGCGGCCAGCCGCAGCAGGATCAGCTCACCAAGGCAGCGGTCTCGATCGGCACCAGTATCGCGCGCAGCGTCGGCACCCAGGTCGGCCGCTCGCTGGTGCGTGGCGTGCTGGGCGCCCTGCTCGGCGGCCGGCGGCGCTGAGCGGCGGTGGTTGCACCGGGTGTCTGCGACGAGTTGATCTGACAAAAACCTCAACGCAGAGACCCAGAGTACGCAGAGGACCCAGAGGCAGCGTGCATGAGTTCGAGCGCTGACTCATCGTCATCGTCGATTGGGTTTGGGGGTCCCTCTCTAACAGTCCGTTGCAAAAGGCCGCGCTCATCCTTCGACGGGCTCAGGATGAGCGGGAAGTGCTTGTGCCGCAACGTGTTCCGCTCATCCTTCGACGAGCTCAGGACATGCCCTGAGCCCGTCGAAGGGTGAGCGGCGGGTTTTTCAGCATCCTGCTCGACCGTCGTGCTCCGCGTTCTCTGCGGCGTCCGCACCTCGGCGTTGAATTTCTTTTGTCCGACCAAGGTGAACTCATCAGTCACGAATGCGTCAGCCAGGCGCCGAGGCTGAGCAGGAGCCCGATGCTGACGACGTCGGTGGCGGTGGTGACCAGGATGCTGGAGGCCGTCACCGGATCGGCGCCGAGGCGCTGCAGCGCCAGCGGCACCAGGCCGCCGGCGAAGCCGCTGACGACGCAACTGCCGACCATCGCCGCCAGCACGACCGCGGCGAGCCCGAACGCCAGCGGGTTCGCTTGCAGCCAGGCGAGGGCGAACATCGCCCCCGCCGCAACCACCCCGACCAGGATGCCGTTGAGCAGCCCGAGGTAGGTTTCCTTCCACACGACGCGGCGCCGACCACCGGCTTTGAGGTCGCCGAGCGTGAGCCCGCGCAAGGTCACGGCCAGGGATTGACAGCCGGTGTTGGACGCCTGACTGCACAACACCGGCACGAACACCGCGAGGAGGACGATCTCGTTGATCGTCTGCTGAAACACGCTCACCACCGCGGCGGCGAGAAACGTCGTCAGCAGGTTGAGCTGCAGCCACGGTTGTCGGAAGCGCACGCTCCGCGGCCACGGCGTGGCCAGTCGCTCTTCCTTGTCGACGCCGACCATGCTGCCGGCCTGGGCGCTGATCTCGAATGCTTCGGCCTCGAAGAGCGCCTGGCCGCGCACCACGCCGACGATGCGGCCGGCCTCGTCGCACACCGGATAGGCGGGGTACTGATAGATCGCCACCCGTCGCATCGCCTCCATCAGCGGCATCTCGGGCCGCAGCGATAACGGCTTCGGCACCATGATGGCCTCGATCGGCGCGCCGCGCTCGGCGAACAGCAAATCGCGCATGACCAACACGCCGCACAGGCGCGCGGCATCGTCGATGACGTAGCCGTAGGTGATGAAGCGGCGGCTGACCAGCGCGCGCAGGCGCTCGATCGTCTCGCCGACGCTGAGGCCGAGCGGAAAGACGCCGATCGGCGGGTCCATCAGCCGCCCGACGCTGCCCTCGGGGTAGGCGTGGTTGCGCGACCACTGGCGGCCGAGGTCGGGCGGCGCGGCGGCGAGGATCGCCTGTCGTCGCTCGACCGGGACCTCATCGAGAATGTCGGCCACGCGCGCCGGGTTCAGCGCTTCCAGCACCTGCGCCACCACCTCGTCCGCCTGCTCGCCGAGCACCCGCGCCGCCTCGCGCGGGCCGCTCTGGCCGGCCATGCTCACCAGCGCGCCGATCTCCTCGCCCCGAGCCACGGGCGCCGAGCCGGCCTCCCCATTGTTCGTCATCGCCTGATCCTCCGCCACGCGAACCTCCCCCGTTCGCGCCTTGAATCGCCGCTCGCTGCGAGGCTCCTCCGCCGCGTCGGAAAAGGCAACCCGGTGCGTGGCATCGGCCGCAACAGCCGGCTACAAACCGCCTTGATCATGCCAACCGAGCTGCCCGCGGTGCTCACCGCCGACCCGCCCGCACCGGTCTACCTGTTGCTCGGTGAACCGTTCGACACCGAGGCGGCGGCGCGGACGTTGATCGACCGGCTGGTGCCGGCCGCGCAGCGCGACTTCAACCTCGAGCAAGTGGATGGACGCTCGGCGGCGATCGGTGCGGTACTCGACAGCCTGCGCACGCCGAGCCTGTTCGGCGGCACCAAGGTGGTGTGGGTGCGCGAGCCGACCTGGTTTCTCTCCGGCGAGAAACGCAGCGAGGTGACCGACGCCCTGTTCAGCGCCGTCGACGAAGATCGCCGCCTCGAGGCAACCGAGAAGCTGCTCGTGCTCGCGGCCGTGGCGGGCTGGTCGCAGGCCGACTTCGCCGCGGCGGATTTCGCCGCCATGACCGCGCCGGCGCAGGGCACCCTCTTCGGCCGCACGCTCGCGCGGCGCGAGCTCGACGCGCTCGCCGGTCTGCGCGCCTTGGCCAGCGAGCGCGGCCTGAGCGTCGGCGCCTTTCGCGACGACAGCGGCGCGCTCGAGCAATACCTCGCCACCGCGCCGCCTCCCGGCGTGGTGTTGCTCTGCACGGCCAGCGCGGTCGATCGCCGCAAACGCGTCGTCAAGACCATCCAGCAGCGCGGCGCGCTGATCGAGTTCACCGTCGCGCGCGAGCGTTCCGGCGCGCTCAGCCCGGAGAGCATCGACGGGATGAGCGCGCGCGTCATCGGCGCGGCGGGCAAACGGCTCACGCCGCCCGCCCGCCAGCTTCTCCATCAGCGGGCCGGAACGCAGCCCGGGCTGTTGGCCAGCGAGCTCGAAAAGCTCGTGCTCTACGCCGGCGACAGCGCCACGATCGATGAGCCCGCCGTGCGCGACAGCCTGCGCGATCTCGGCGAGGGGTGGATCTTCGACTTCACCAAGGCGTTGGCGCAGCGCCAGGCGGGGCCGGCCCTGGCGCTGTTGCGCAACTTGTTTACGCAAGGCGAACACCCGCTGCGCCTGCTGGCGGTCATCGCCCGCGAGCTGCGCCTGCTGCTGCTGGCGCACGACTGTCTGAGCGGCTCGCTGGCCGGCGCCTGGAGCGCGCGCACGACGTACGCGACCTTTCGCGATCGCCTGCTGCCGCGCCTCAGCGAGGACGAACGCCAGGCCATCGGTGCTCTGCACCCGTTCGTGCTCTACCAGTGCCTGCAGAACGCCGGCCGCGTGCCGGTCGGCGACTTGCAACGGGGCATGCTCGCCCTGCAGGCGCTCGATGTCGCGTTCAAGAGCACGCCGACCGATCCGCGGCTGCGCTTGGAAGCCTTCGTGCTGGCATTCTGTGGCGCCGGGCGCGAGGGCGCGAGACCCGCATGAACGGCCGGCCACTCGCCGCCGAGCGCTGGTTCGAGGACCAGGCACCGCGGTCGTGGCTGCCCAGCGCGCTCATCGCCTTGCCGCTGGCCGCGGTGCGCTTCGTCGGTCATCAGGGCATCCAGTGGGCCGCGGCGCTCGCCTACTACACCCTGATCGGTTTCGTACCGTTGTTCACGGCCGTCTTCGCCCTCATCAAGCTGTTCGGTCTGCACCGCCAGCTGACGCCGTTCGTGATCAGCACGGTTGGCGCCGGCTCGCCGCGCGTGGCACGCGACATCGTCGCTTTCATCGACGCCACCAACCTGAAGGCCGCCGGCGTGCTGGCCGCGATCGGCGCGGTGCTGGCGGTGGTCGCCATCATGAGCAACGCCGAACTGTGCTTCAATCAGATCTGGGGCGGCGTGCCCGGACGCAGCTGGCGGCGCAAGTTCCGCTCCTTCGCCCTGGTCTGCGTGGTCGCACCGCTGCTGCTCCTCCTCGCCCTGGCGGTCACCACGCAGCTGCGGCCCGGCGCGGCGCTGTATACGCTGTTCGATTCCTGGCGGCTGGGAGACCTCGCCCTGCTGGCCCTGCGCGCCCTGCCCTATGCGCTGCTCTGGCTCAGCTTCACCCTGCTCTACACCTTGCTGCCACATACGCACGTCCGCACGCGCTCGGCCGTGTTCGGCGCCGTGGTGGCGGGCACGCTGTGGCAGCTCTCGCAGTGGGCCTACGTCGCCTTCGTCATCCGCCTGGTGCGCTACAGCGCGGTCTATGGCGCGCTCTGGCAGCTGCCGATCCTGCTGGCCTGGATCTATATCGCCTGGTGCGTGATCCTCCTCGGCGCCGAAGTGTCGCGCGCCCATCAGGAAGTGACTGCCCGGCGGCAGGAGCTGGGCGACGGTCGTTAGGTCTTTAGGTTGTTAGGCGGTTAGCAGTCCGTTGAAAAAGGCCGCGCTCATCCTTCGACGGGCTCAGGATGAGCGGGAAGTGCTTGTGCCGCAACGTGTTCCGCTCACCCTGAGCCCGTCGAAGGGTGGGCGGAACACGTTTTTCAACGGGCTGTACTAGGGGACCGGGAAAAGCCCGAACAACCTAACCGGAGCCGGGTCGTCCGACGGCGCGGGCCGCGTAGAGTAGATCGATCTCCGTTTCGTGCATGGCGAGCACCTGGCGCAATACCTGGGCGCTGTGTTCGCCGCGGCGCGGCGGCGGCGCGGCGACCGCGCCAGGGGTAGAGCGCAGACGCGGCATGGGGCCGTCGACCACGGCGCTGCCGGCGCGCGCGAAGAAGCCGCGCGCCGCCAGCTGGGGATCGCGTCCGCAGAGGTCCGCGGCATCGGCGAGCGCGGCGGCGGTGACGCCGGCGCCTTGCAAGCGCGACGCGACCTCCTCGGCGTCGTGTCGGCGCGCCCAGTTGGCGACCTCGGCCTCGAGCGCGGCGCGCCAGGCGCGGCGCCCGGCGACCGTGGCGTAGCGCGGTTCGCGCGCCCACGGCTCGGCCACCGCGACGCCCAGACACGCCCAGTCCGCGTCGTCGAGGACGCTGAGTGCGATCCAGCGCTCGCCGTCGCGGTCGCGACAGCGGTAGACGCCGTGCGGGACGGCGCTGCTCTCGGGTGCAGAAAGCCCCGGCTCGTCTGCGACCGCCCCGGCGCCCGCCACGGGCGCAGGCAGGAGGCGGCGGGTCACGCCGAGCTGCGTCACTTCGAGGCTCGCGCCGACGCCGCTCCGATGGCGGCGCCACAGCGCGGCGACGATGGCCAGCGCGGTGGCATAGCCGCTGGCCATGTCCGCATAGGCAAAGCCGGGTCCGAGCGGCGCGGCACCCCGGGGGGGCAATTGGCCCGGGAAACCCCGCAAAGCGGGCACCATCGGCGCGTAGCTCACGCGACCGGCGAACGGCCCAGCGCGCCCGAAGCCGGAGAGGCTGACGGCGATCGCCGCCGGATCGAGCGCGCGCAGGGCCGCCGGGTCGAGCCCCCAGTTGGCCATGACCCGCGGCGTGAAGTTGTCCACGATCACCTCGCACCGTCGCGCCAGCGCGCGCGCGATCTCGCGTCCGCGCGCCGCGCCGAGGTCGAGCGCCAGGCTGTATTTGCCGCGGTGGAGGTTGGCGAACATCGCCGCCTGGCGCTCGGGGCCGTCCGCCGCATCGACGCGCTCGATCTTGATCACCTCGGCGCCGAAGTCGGCGAGCACGCGCGTCGCCAGCGGCCCGGCCACGACCCAGGTGAAGTCGAGGACGCGGACGCCCTGCAGCACGCCGGCACGGGCGCCGCCCGATCGCAGACTGCCACCGACCGCCGTCTTCCCGCACTCCGTTGCGGCCGGGACGGTGCCGGGCGGCTCATCGAGCCGGCGCAACCATGGCACCTCCGCGGCGCGCGCCGCGCGGGCCGGCGGCCACACCGCGGCGAAGGGCAGGCGCAGCAGCGCGGCGCGCTCGACGAGCTCGTCGACTCGATAGCGCTGCGCCCAGGCGTCGAGCACGTCGAAAACGTGCGCGGCATGGGCGCGACGCACGGCTTCCTCGCCCCAGCGCGGCGCCTCGAGATCCTGCGCCGCGCCATCGGCCTTGAGCCACTCGAGCAGAGTCGTCCAGTCGCCGGCGTGGCTCAACAGCACGGGGCCGTCGGCGCAGTGCCCGACGGCGAAGGCGCCGCTCCAGTGCAGCGAGCCCTGCCGGCGCGCCACCTCGCCGCCTTCGCGATAGCGTCCGGTGACGTGCTCGAGCGTGGCGACCACTGCTTCGTGCACGCCGACGTCGACGATCTGTCCGAAGCCGAAACGCTCGCGCGCCAGCAGCGCCAGCGCAATCCCCAGCGCCGCCTGCAGGCCCGCGCAGTGGGCCGCCTGCGGGCCCGGCACGCGCAGCGGCGGGCGGTCCGGCGAGCCGTTGAGCAGCAGCATGCCGCCCGCGGCCTGAGCCACGGTGTCGCAGGCCCGCCATTCGGCGCGCGGTCCGTCGAGCCCGAAGGGCGTGAGCGCGGCGATGATCAGCCGCGGATGGGCGGCGCGCAGGGCTTCGGGCTCCAGGCCGCGCGCGCGCAGCTCCGAGGGACGACCGCTGACGATGACGACGTCGGCCTCCGAGAGCGAAACATCTTCGCCGACCAGCGCCCCCAGATCGGTCAGCAATCGCGCCGCGAGGGTCGCCCCGCCACCGCCGTGGTCGATGATGCGGATGCCGTTCAACATCTCGCCCGCCGCAGCCCGCGCGCCGCTCGGCCGCCGCCTCGCACCCGCGTCGCCGTGGCGCGCGCGCTCAGCGCCGCGCCGGCGCGTAGCCGGCGGCGCGCGCCGCTTCTTC
>CAYYWP010000007.1:0-58291 GCA_964475125.1 uncultured Binatia bacterium (SeqCode)
GCTTAGGACCGCTCGAACAGGCACTTTTCACCCACTCGAAATGCAGAAGACCCTGATTTCAGATCCGTGACGGTCGAGGCTCCCGACGTCGCCCGGCCCGGCGACCAGAACGCACGATCCCGCGCATGACCGGCGACGTTGACCCGACGCGCGCGTCGGCGCACGGGGGCGCGTCGGGCATCGGAGAGGGAGACGAGATGGCGTCGTCGGAGCTGTGTTTTCTGTCGGCCGCCGAATTGGCGGCGCGCATCCGCGCCCGCCCGAGCGAGCTCTGCCCGTCCGCGAGGCGACGGCGGGCCCCCCAACGCCCGCCCGCCGTCCGCCCATCCGTTACCGCCTGAACGGGGCTCGGCGCGCGCCGGTCGCTGGCCTGTTCATGACTTGCCAGCCGGACCCTAACCCGTCGTACGCTTCGCGGTGGCGCCTATTCTTCGCTTTGGGCGAACCGTCTGCCGCAGCGCTTTGACCCCAACGGCGCGCCTATGGTAGCCGGGTCCAGGTTGACGGAGAGGAGGCCCTGCGGCCAGCGAGGGACAGTGTGCGCGTGCATCGCCGGGTGCAGGAGTTCGGTCTCCCGCGCTTTACACCGGAAATGCGGCGCGGCTCATGCGACCGTTGCGAATCCTGTTCATCGTGCCGTATGTGCCCTCCCGTCTGCGCCCCAGGCCGTTTCATTTTCTCCACGGTTTGGTGCAGCGCGGCCATCGTGTCGCGCTCTTGGCGCTTGCGACCACGCCCATCGAGCTGGCCCACGCCAGTGCGCTGCAGGCGCTCTGTGAGCGGGTCGAGATCCTGCATCTGCCAACCCTCGGTTCGCTTCGGCGCTGCGCCGTGGCGTTCGCCCGCCGCCAACCGTTGCAGGCTGCGTACTGCTTCTCCCCCGTCATGAACTCGCTCCTGCACTCGACCCTTGCAGGCCGACCCCCGTTCGACGTCTTGCATATCGAGCACCTGCGCGCCGCTGGCTACGGCTTGGGCGCGCCGACGCGACCGCGGGTCTACGATGCGGTCGACTGTATGAGCCGGCTACACGCGTACGCCGCCACGGGCGGGTCGAGCTGGCTGACACGCACGACGGCGCGCCTGGAGCTGGGGCCGACGCAGCGCCTCGAGCGCCTGGCGCTGCGGCGCTTCGAGCGCGTGTTGGTGAGCTCCGAGAGCGATCGGCGTGCGCTGCTCGGGCTCGACGGCCGTCGCGATGACGACGACCGCGGCGATCGGGTGCGCACGCTGCCCAACGGCGTCGATCTCGGCTATTTCTCCCCCCGCGATGAGCCGCGCGAGCCGGCCACGTTGGTATTCGTCGGTCGGCTGGCCTATCACGCCAATCTGGCCGGCGCCCTCGCGTTGGTCGAGGAGATCATGCCGCGCGTATGGGCGCGGCGGCCCGGCGCGCGGTTGGTGATCGTCGGTGCCGATCCACCGTCGGCGTTGCGGCGCGCGGCGGCGCGGGCTGGGGAACGCGTGACGGTGACGGGCCTGGTGGCAGACGTCCGTCCGTTCCTGGCCCGCGCGACGGTCGCGGTGAGCCCGTTGCCCTACGCCGTGGGCATCCAGAACAAGGTGCTCGAAGCGATGGCGATGGCGACACCGGTGGTGGCGTCGCCGGCGGCCCGCGCGGCGCTGGCCGCCGTGCACGGCTCCGACTTGCTCGTCGCAGCTGCGCCGGAACAGTTCAGCGCTGCGGTTCTGAGCCTCCTCGATGACCCTGCCGCAGCCGCGCGGGTGGGAGCGGCGGGCCGCCGCTATGTCAGCGCGCACCACGAGTGGGCACGGATGACGGAGCGCCTGGAGCGCTTGTACGGCGAGGCGATCGAGGCGACGGTCGCCATGCGAGCCTCGTCATGAACGCCGCGGAGGCGATCGCCGAGTCGCGCCGCGCGGCACGGATCTGCAAGGATGTGATCGAGCGCGGGCTGGCGGCACTGGCCCTGATCGCCCTGGCGCCGCTCTTCGGCGTCGTGGCCGTGTTGATCGCATTGACGTCTGCCGGGCCGGTTTTCCATCGCCGCCGCGTCGTCGGCCTGCGCGGCGTGGAGTTCGACGCCTTCAAGTTTCGCACCATGGTTGTCGGTGCGGATCAACTCCTCGAGGCGCAGCCTGCGCTGCGGCGAGCGTTCGACGTGCAGATGAAGCTGCGCGATGACCCTCGTCTGACTCGGGTTGGCGGCGTGCTGCGGCGTTGCAGCCTGGATGAGCTGCCGCAGCTCATCAACGTCCTCCGCGGGCAGATGAGCCTGGTGGGGCCGCGCATGATCGCGCCCGAGGAAATGCCGCGCTTCGGCGCCGCCCTCGAACGGCGCCTGGCGGTGAAGCCCGGAATCACGGGGCTGTGGCAAGTGAGCGGACGCCAGGAGCTGGGGTACGACGAGCGGGTGCGTCTCGACCTGCACTACATCGAGCATTGGTCGCTGTGGCTCGATCTGACCATCCTGGTGCGCACCATCCCCGTGGTCGTGACCATGCGAGGGGCGTATTGATGGCGGCAGCGGACCGCGAGCCGACGGCATTGCCAGGGTTGCCGTCGCGGGATAGGGTGCGCTGCCGATCATGAACGAACGCGTCGGACCTGCCTCCCATCTGAACGGACACGCCAAAGCCTTCGCCAGCGCGTATTTGCAGCGCAGCGTCGCGGTGTTGAGCGCGATCTCCGCCGACGAGCTGAGCCGGCTGATCGAGGTGCTGCACGCGACGCGCTTGGCTGGCCGGCAGGTGTTCATTTGCGGCAACGGCGGCAGTGCGACGACCGCCTCACATTTCGCTGCCGGGTTGAGCAAGGAGAGCTCTTGGGGGCAGCCGGTGCGCTTTCGCGCCCTGGCGCTGACCGACAATATCGCCTGGCTCACCGCCCTGGCGAACGACACCGACTACGAACGGGTCTTCGTCGAGCAGCTCAAGAACCACGCGCAAGCCGGTGATGTGCTGATCGCCTTCAGCGGTAGCGGCAATTCGAGCAACGTCGTGCGCGCGGTCGAGTGGGCGAATGAGCACGGTTTGACGACGGTCGGAATTACGACGCGAATCGGTGGCAAGCTGGGGAGCCTGGTCGCCGAGCGCGTGGCCGTCGAGACCGATCACATGGGGCATGTTGAGGAAGGCCACTTCCTGATTCAGCACCTGATCACCTACTACTTCATGGAGGCCGAGGCGTCGCCCGCGGCGCCCTAGGTGGCACGGTTTGCCGTGCCCTCTCGCTGGCGACTGGAGAGACCAGGGCGGCGCGCGAACTCGCCATGGCCGACTCGCCCGCTGGGATTGCGGCCCAGCTGCGGCTCTACGTCGCACGCCAGGCCGATTCGCCGCTGCGGTACGTGCTGGAACAAGTACTGCAGGGCGCGCTTGGCTGGGTACCGACGCCGGCGGGGATGGCCCTGCGGGGGCTCGCGTACCGGCTCATGTTGCGCATGGACGGTTGGGCGGCGATCGAGCCCGGCGTGCGGCTGCGCTTCGCCAGTCGCCTTCGCCTCGGCCATGGCAGCTACCTCGACGCGGGCGTGTACATCCACGCCTGCCCCGAGGGTGTCTCGATCGGCCCGCGAACGCTGGTTATGCACGGCGCGGTGCTGCACGTGTACAACTTCCGCCACCTGCCGCACGCCGGCATCCGCATCGGCAGCGACGCACTGATCGGAGAGTACACGGTGATTCGCGGCCAGGGGGGGGTGACGATCGGTGACCGCGTCTACACCTCGCCGCACAGCCAGCTGATCGCGGTCGACCACGTATTCGACGACCCCGCTCGCCCGTTCATCGCGCAGGGCATCACCGCCAAGGGCATTGTCGTCGAAGACGATGTCTGGCTCGGCGCGGGGGCGGTGGTGACCGATGGGGTGACGATCGGTCGCGGCGCTGTCGTGGCCGCGGGTGCGGTCGTGACCGCGGACGTCCTACCTCACACGGTAGTCGCGGGCGTGCCGGCCCGCGTGATCCGGACCGTCGGGGTCGAGGAGCGGCGGAGTCCACGGGCAGCGGCGGTGCATTACTGATGCGAACGGGGTCCTCGTCGGGCCGACGATGCCCCCCTGGGCGGAGGAACGCGTGACCGCGCTGCGCGGGACATTCTCTGTCGTCATTCCGGCCTTCAATGAGGAACAGGCGATCGGCGGCGTGCTCGAGCGCGTCCTCTCGCTGCGGCCGCGCCTGGCCGCCGATGGCATCGATGGCCCCGAGGTCATCGTCGTGGATGACGGATCCTCGGACCGCACGGCCGAAATCGCCGGCAGGTTGCCCGGCGTTCAGCTCATTCGACACCAGCGAAACCGCGGCTACGGGGCGGCGTTGAAAAGTGGCATGCAGGCGGCGCAGGGGAGCTTGATCGCCTTCCTCGACGCCGATGGAACCTATCCGCCCGAGTCTCTCCTGGGGCTGTGTGGCGCGGCGCTGGCGGGTGCCGACGTCGTCGTCGGGTCGCGCATGGCGGCAGCGGAGAACGGCATGCCGGTCAGCCGACGGGTGGGCAACCGCGCCTTCGCCACGCTGGTGAGTTTGCTCAGTCCGGGCCGCGTGTGCGACAGCGCCAGCGGCATGCGGGTGCTGCGCCGCGAGGCGCTCGAACGATTGACGCCCCTGCCCGACGGGTTGAACTTCACTCCGATCATGAGCCTGCGCGCCATGCACGAGGGGTTGCGCGTCGTCGAGGTGCCGATCCCGTATGCCGAGCGGGTAGGTCGCTCGAAGCTGCGCCTCGTGCGCGACGGTTTCCGGTATCTGTACTCGATCGTGTGGGCGGCCCTCGGCTACAATCCGGTGCGGGTTTTCGGCGGCCTAGGCCTGATCGGCGTCGGCGGTGCCCTGGTCATGATTGGCGGCGTCGTCGCAGTGCGGTTGAGCGGGACGACCGTGCTCGGTCCCTGGGGAGTGGCGGCCGTGTTCGCAGCCCTGATCACCGGCGTCGGCGGTGTCAGCCTGTTCGGCCTCGGCGCGACCTTCAACTACCTGCTCGCCTTGCTGCGCCACCAGCCGATCCGCTACGGCGTCTTCGGCAAACCGCTCTTCCGGCGGCCACTCGAGCGGCATTTCGGCTGGGTCGGGCTGCTGCTCGCCGCGGTGGGTTGTGGGCTGGCAGTTGCCAGCCTCTTACTCGGCGCCCACGGTTGGGCGGTCGAACGGCTCTGGCTCTATCTCGTCAGCAGCGCCTTGCTGATCTTGGTCGGTGGGCAACTGGTGGCGTCGTGGATCCTGATGCAGGTACTGGCCGAGGTCTCCTTGCGCGAGATCGGCGATCCGCGGGGAGGTGGCAGGTCGTAAGGACGAGCGACCGCCTGGTCCGGACATGCCACCAGCCTCCCAGGACATGACCAACCGCGGTGCCCATCGGGTCGCCCCCCTGCCCGTGGCGCGCTTTCCCGACGCGGACGCGATCGCCGGGGCGCCGGGGGTTGCCAGGGCGGCTCCGAAGGGAGACGTCCTGTTAGTGAACCCCCCCTCGCCCGACGGTGGCATCTGGATCCGCACCCAGCACCGGGTCGGCCGGCGCAGCCGCGAGAACATGATCTGGCCGCAGGTGAGTCTGGCGCAGATGGCGGCGCTACTCGTCCCCGATTACTCGGTCGAGGTCGTCGACGCGATCGCCGAGCGGATGAGCTGGCCGGCCTTCGCCGCTCTCCTGCGCGAGCGCCGCCCGCGCTACTACCTCACGCAGGTGACGGCGCCGACGCTCACCAACGACATGTACGGCGCCTTCCTGGCGCGCAGCCTCGGGGCCGTGACC
The DNA here is from genome assembly GCA_964475125.1 of uncultured Binatia bacterium (SeqCode). GTDB lineage: Bacteria > Desulfobacterota > Binatia > HRBIN30 > CADEER01 > CAYYWP01. The sequence goes on from CAYYWP010000007.1 coordinate 5,711, forward strand.
ATGGGGTTCGGCACTCACGTCACGCCGATGGCACGCGAGACCCTGCGCGCCTTTCCGGCGCTCGATTACGTGCTGCGCGGCGAGCCGGAGCTCACCTTGCGCGAGTTGATCGACACCCTGGAGACCGTCCGCGGCCGTTGGCGCGCCGGCGAGGACGGCCACTTGGTCGACGCAGTGAGTGGAATACCGGCGGCGGGGCACGAGCTGATGTGGAAGCTCTGGCGCGAGGCCGACTCCGCCTGGTGTCCGGCCTGGACGGACGGGGGGCTCGGCGCGATCAAGGGCTTGGGCTGGCGCCGAGCGGGTGAGATCGTCGTCAATCCCGACCGGCCGTTCGTGCGCAGCCTCGATGACCTGCCGATGCCGCTGCACCACCTGCTGCCGCTCGACCGCTACCGCATGCCGATGATTCGGGGACCCTACTCCTTCATCGTCACCAGCCGCGGCTGTCCCGCCGGATGCACCTACTGCATCAAGCACGTCAGCTACCAGTACGCCGTGCGCCTGCGCGCGCCGGCCAAGCTGGTCGAGGAGATGCGCCTGCTCCAGGGGCTCGGCGTGGCGCACATCCACATGTACGCGGACCTGTTCACCGTCAACCGCGACCAGGTGATCGAGCTCTGTCGGTTGATCATCGATTCCGGGCTGCGCCTGAGCTGGACCGCCAATAGTCGTGTCGACTACGTCGACGCCGAAATGCTCGGACTCATGGGCCGAGCGGGGTGCACACTGATCGCGTGGGGCATCGAGAGCGGCAACGAGCTGATTCTCAAGCGCGCCCACAAAGGCGCCAAGACGGAGCAGGCGCACCGCGCCCTCGCTTGGGCCCGCGCCTCGGGGATCAAGAACTGGGGCTATTTCATCATCGGCTTGCCCGGCGAAACGGTGCAGACGATCCAAGAAACCATCGCCCTAGCTAAGGCGTTGCCACTCGACATCGCGCTGTTCCACGTCGCCGCGCCGTACCCGGGCACGCCATTTTTCTTCGAGGTGGTCGAGAACGGCTGGTTCCGGCCCGGGACGCGCTGGGAAGAGGTCGACATGGACGAGGACACGGTCCTCGACTATCCCGACCTCAAGGCGGAGGACCTGCGCTACTGGCAGAAGCGCGCCTTTCGCGAATGGGCCCTGCGACCGGGGCCGCTGTGGACCTTCCTGAAGAGCCTGAACTCTTGGCAGGGGCTGAAGAGCGGCCTCGATATCGGCCGCCAGACCCTCGGCTGGGTGCGCGGCTGATGGTCGCCCGTGGCTTGGGCACCTGCTGCGCGCTGTTGACCGCGGCGTCGGCCGGGGTAGCCCAGGACGCGCCAAGCGCAGCGTTGGAATGGTCGAGACCGCAGATCGTTGCCTCGTCGAGCGAGCGCCTCCTCGATCCCGTGCTGGCCGTGGACCCCGAGCAGCGCCTGCATCTGGCCTGGCCGGCAAAGGTCACGGCCGAGCCGGTTCGCTATCGCATTCGTTTGGCGCACGCGGAAGCGACGCCGTCGACGTCGGTAGCGTGGTCGACTCCGGTGACCGTGGTCGAGGAGTCCGTCGCGCTCGCCCCGAGCCTCGCGGCAGACCCGTATGGCGAACTGCACGTGCTGTGGTTTGCCGCCGGGCAACGGCTCGATCACGTGAGTCTGACGCGCGCTGGTCGACGGATCGCCACGCCGACCGCTACGGAAAGCAACACACATGCCGACCTCGTCGCGGATGTGGATGGCACCCTGCACCTGACCTATCCCGGCAAGGGCGCCGCGGGCGTGTTCTATCGACAGTCGGTCGACGGCGGTGCGAACTGGTCCGACCCGGTGACGGTCGCGTCGCCATCGGCCCCCGACCGAGCGGCGGATTACACACGCCTGGCCGGCGCCGGCAGCGTGGTGCTCGATCTGGTCTGGACGGAATTCGAGCTGCCTGGTGCCTGGCCTCCGGTCGGGGTCTTTCACTCGCGCTCGATGGACGCTGGGCGGAGCTGGACGCGACCTGTTCAGCTTGCCGACGGTGACGCGGGCCAAGCATCGATCGTGCGGCTCGATCCGCGGACGGTTCATGTGGCCTGGAATCGCCTGAAGGAGAACGGGGTGCGCGAGCATCGCTGGTCGAACGACGGAGCGACCACCTGGCTGCCGGTCGACACGGTTGCACCGGGTGGCGGGGCCGCCGCACCGCCGCAATTGCTCGTCGATGGCGGTGGCACCCTGCATCTCGTGACGACCTACCGAGACGCCGTGTGGCATCGGCGTTGGCTCGGCACCGGCTGGGGCGATTCGACCTATGTGGCCGGGGCCGATGCGCATGCCCCAGCGCTCAGCGCGGTGGCGGCCATTCAGGGCGGCGACCGCTTGGTGGTGGTGTATCGCGACCCCCAGCAGCGCTTGCTGTCCGCCGAAGCGCGGACTGGCGCGCCGGCGAGTCCGCCCATCCCGCCGCGTCGCGCCGAATGGTGGTCGCCGCGTGGCCGTCGCGACCTGCCGGCGTACGTCCCGGTTTGGCTGGCCATGGCGATCAGCGTCGCCGGCGTACGCGTCGTGCGCTTGCATCGCGCCCGCCGGCGGCACCTGGCTGACTGAGGGCGCGCAGGCGTTCCGCTCACCCCTCGACGGCTCACGGCAGGTCCAGTGCTGCTCGCAGAGTGAGCGGAACGCATTGCGGCGCAGGGACCACGCCCCTCGGGCTGAGCCGTGTCGACGCCTGCGGGCGCGTCGTTCAACGGGCGGCCAGCCCTGGCTCGCCTTCTTCCGCGCCGGTCATCCGCCGCGCCGGGCTCATCCGGCGCACGAGCTCGACCACGGCGGCGGCGGCGAAGATCAACAGCACGGCGTCGCTGGGCACCCGGTAGCGCGGCGCGGCCCACGTACAGAGGTGTAGCGCCGTGTCGAAGCCGACGTAGAGATACAGTGGCGCGCAACTCCGCCAGCGGTGCCGGGAGATCCACAGGCCGTACAGCATGAAGGGTGCGGCGAGCGTAAACGACAGCACCCGTGCGGTGTTACTCAGTGCGCTGGAGCGCGGCGAAGGCAGCAGCCAGAAGTACTCCGGGACGCGATCGAGCGTGAGTGCCGCGATGCGAAGCGGATGGCGCGCGACTTCGGCCAGCGCGGCGCGATACAGGACCCGATCGGCCGCCGGTTCGTCGAGACCGACCAGCTCCGGCGGAGGCGGAGGAACGTAGCTCGGATCGAAGTGTGTGCCACGGCTGGCGTGGTTGCTGGCGTAAGTGAACCAGCCGCCGTTCGAATTGAGCAGCAAGAAGTCACCGAACACGACGCGGTTGTAGATCGTCCATGGCAGGACGCAGAGCGCGGCGGCGACGGCGGCCACTGCCGCCCCCCGCCTCGCCGGGCGACTGCCGATCTGCCAGACCGTGCAGCCGAGCAGGAGCGGAACGAACAGCAGGAGGGACTGGCGCAGGAGGATTCCGGCACCCAGCAACAGTCCGAGGACGATCCAATGGCGCCACAGGGGCCGTTCGGCGGTGAGGAGGGCGCGCTCGAGCGCGGCCAGGACCAGCGCGATGTAGAACGTCTGCGTCATCAAAGCGGCGGCAAAGAAGACCAAGTACGCGTACCCGGCCGCCAAGGCCGCGGCGGTCAGCCCGACGGTTGGATCGAAGAGCCGGCGGCCCAAGCGATAGAGCAACAGACAGATGACCGTCGAGAGCAACCCCTGCAGTACGCGCGCCGCCAATGGATGGTGGCCGACCAGCGCATAGACCCCGGCGAGGTACAGCGTGTAGGCGTACGACCAGTGAGCGGTCGGCCGGTTCGCCTTGGTGAACGGATACCAGTCGGTGGCGAAACTGAAGCCGTGGCCGTCGAGCACGCGCCGCGCCAGCGTATCGTACGAGAGCTGGTCGTACGCGCCTGACACCGGTTCGGCGCGGTCGCCGAGCCACACGGCCGTGGCGAGCCGCAGCGCGATTGCTACGGCCAGAATGCCCAGGAGCGGGTGGTTGCGCACGCTGGGCCTCGGCGGCTCAGGTGGTCTCGCGCGCCACCGCCGCCAGGCCGCCGAGGAAGATCCACGCCAGGAGACTGGTGCGCAGTCCAGCGAGGGTGACGTTGTACGGAAAGGGCAACCACCAGTCGCCCATGGCAGCTGCCGTCACCGTGCCGGCGAGGCCGCCGAGGCAACCGCAGACGTAGCCGCGCGCGAAGCCGTCCGGCACGCGCCGCCAGGTCCGGAGACCGAGCCGCAGCGTGGCGCCGATGAACCAGAGTACACAACCCAGGCCCAGCACCCCAGTCTGCGCGGCGAGGTCGACGTAGTTGTTGTGTGAGCTGAAGTGCACCGCGTAGCCGCGGATCGGGATCAGCGGCGTGCAGTGGTAATAGTTGGCTGGTCCGAATCCCACCACCGGATTGCCCGCCAGCATCCTCAGGATGATGCGTGCCGCGTCCCACCTCGTTCCGAGGCTGTACAGGTTGTGGGTGATGACGCCGGCGTGCTGCGGCCATGACACGGCGACCAATACGGCGATACCCGCCGCGGCCGCCGCACCGGCGGCGAGACGAGGTACTACCAGGGCGGCGACGGCCGCGAGGCCCACCAGGGCGGGAATCCAGCCGGCCAGCCACTCCCGGCGCAGCTCGCTGGCGGTGACACAGAAGATCATGACGACCACCCAGCCGAGCGCGACGCGCCACTCAGGGAGCAAAGACCGGTTGGCGACCGCCTGCCCGGCGACGAGCGTCGTCAGCCAGACCCAGAACAGGCTGCCGTCCGTACCGGTAATGGCGGCGCCGCGGAGGTCCGGCACGAAGCGCGTGGCCACCTCGACCCCACCGACGGCAATGAAGAGCCAAGTCAGGCGCTCGATCCAGCGGCATTCAACCGTGCTCGCGACGAGATAGACGGCCGCGGGCATCATCAGACTCGCCAGCGTGGCGAGCTGGACCAGCGTCGAGGCGCGGCCGCCGCAGCCAAACATGGCCAGATTGGCGCTGGCGAACGAAGCCAGTGCCGTTCCCCCCAGGGCGACCAGCGCGAGGGCGGGGCGGGCGAAGAGCCCCTGCCACAGCGCGCCGCGGGCAGCAGCGCGCGCCGCCCAGCCGATGAACAATGCCGGCACGAGCACCCACAGGAGCGGGAGGGACGTCTGCGTACCGGTCGACAAGACCCACGGGCTGAGCAACCCAGCGGCGAGGAGCAGGGCCAGACCACTGGGCGCTGACCACGCGGCGGTGCACGCCGCGATGGCCAATGCGGCGATCTCGGCGGCGGGCGGTAGCGGCCAGCGTCCGAAGACACCACTGGCCAAGGCGATGGCAATCGCCAGCCACCACCCGTGCGACTCGAGGGCTCGTGGCCTCATGCCCGGCGACCACCTCGTTGGTGACACGCGATCATCGTCGCGGGCTCGTCGAAGGCGCAGGCGAATCGGATGCCGCGCCCGCTCGCGCGTCGGATCCCGCTGTCGACGCGCGTTCCGACGGCAGTGCCAGTGGCGCGAGCGGATCGGCAACGACGTCGCGTAACGCCCGCCAGCCGATCACCGTGCGCCCGATTCGACCGCCGCTCAGGCGGCGCAAGGCGCCGTGCGCGACGATCTTGGGAGTCGTGCAGAGCAGGATCTGTGTGGCGAGGAGGGCAGCGGCCGCGGGGCCGTAGTGGAGTCGGAAGAAGCGCAAGCGCGAGCGGTAGAGGTGGGCCTCGCGCAGAGATGCGAGCTGGCTCGTACCGGCCCCGCCATGGTGCACGACGCGTGCCGCAGGCTCGTACCAGACCTCCCAGCCGGCGCGCCGCAGCCGATAGCAAAGGTCGACCTCCTCGCCGTACAGTTCGTATCCCTCATCGAAGCCAGCGACGGCCTCGAAGGCGGCGCGGCGAGCCAGCATGCAGGCCCCGCCAACCCAGTCGACCGTGCAGGCGGCATCGCCCGAACGCGGCCCGCGGCTCGGATACCAGGAACCGAACACCTTGCGGCCGAGCCCAGACAGCATGAGCAGCTCCATCCCAAGCGTTGGAAAGGGCGCGTGGGAGTATTGGAACGTGCCATCGGGGTTGCGCAGCTCCGCTCCGATCACGCCGGCGCGCGGCGCTGCCCGCATGCGGGCGAGCAGTCGTTGCAGCGCCTCACCGCCCAGGCGGGCATCGCTGTTGAGCAACAAGAGAAGCGCTGCGTCGGTGGCGGCCACGCCCAGGTTGTTGGCGCGCGCGAAGCCGACGTTCGTCGCGTTGACGAGGAGACGCACGGTGGGGAAGTCCGCCCGCACCATGGCGGCGCTGCCGTCGGTCGAAGCGTTGTCGACCACGATCGCTTCCACGTCGAGGCCCGCCGTCGCCTCAGCGACCGAGGCGAGGGATTCAGCGAGCAGTGCGCAGGTATTCCAACTGACGACGATGACGGCCAGATGTGCCACGCGGCGTCCATAGCGCGAATGGTGCTCGCGAATCGACCGCCGCCGCCGTGCGGTGCGCAGGCCTGAGGGGCCCGGGGCGTACGGGCCCCCCGTTCAACGGTCGCGGCCGGCGAGGTGCCACAGTGCGAGCCGAGCCGCCGTGCGCAGGCGCATCGGCCAGGCGGCCCGCCGCCCCGTTCGGTTGCTGGGCTCGTGATCAGGGGCCCTGGTCGGGTGGCGCGCCCAGGCGCGCGCCGCTGCCGTAGTGACCCGGAAGGAGAGCGTCTCGGCCGCGCAGCGCCGTGCCGCGCTCGCGAGCGCGCTTCGGCGGGTCGGATCGGCGGCGGCATTGCACAGCTGCTCGCCGAGGGCGCGCCAATCGCCGATGTCAAAGGTGAGCGCCGCACCACGGTCGCGGAGGAGGGCGCTGAGCTCGGTCCCCAGCGTCGTGACCACCGGCAAACCGGCGCCGAGCATTTCGACCAGCCGCGTGCGGGTGCCATACGTGGTCTCGTAGTGTCGGGCATCGAGACTGAGGCCCAGGTCGCTCTCGGCGTACAACGCTGCGATCTCTGTCCACGGGCGCCAGCCGAGCAAATGAAAACGCTCGCGATACGGTGAGGCGGCGACGAGCGCGCACAGTCGCGCGTAGGCATTGTCGGGGGCGGCATACGTGCTCGCCCCGGCGGACACATAGTGCAAGCCCGGCGCGCTCGCCATGGCCAGCGTCAGTCCGTGGAACAGGGTCTCGACGTCGGTCCATGTGTTGTAGCCTCCGCACCACAACGCGACGACGTCGCCGTCGCGCACGCCGTGCTGCGCCAGTCGGGGCCGCGGTCGCGGGCCGGTCACTGGCGCCGCGTCCGGCGGCGGCGCGCCTGGCAAGACGACCTGGGTCAGCTCGTAGCCAAAGGTATGGCGATTGAGGCGGCCGCACATCGCCAGCTCGCCTACCAGGGCGTGCTGTTGCGGGGTCCCACAAGCGGAGAAAACGTCCCCAGCCCGCAGCACCTGGCGCAGGAACGCCACCGTCGTCCCGAGGCCGCGATCGCTACCGGCGTGGAAGGCGGCCGCTTGCATGATGGTCAGCATGTCGCCGTAGATGTCCATCCAGATCGGCTGATCGGTGCGCAGCGCTGTCGCATAGAGGCAATGACTGAAGTTGACGGCGACGATCGCGTCGGGCTTGTACGCGTCGTGCGCCGCTTGCAGCGCCCGTCGCCAACCTCGGCGTCCGAAGGCGATCGGGCGATAGTCGAGACGGCCTTGCCACTCTGCCGGCAATGTCCCTGCGGGCTCGTCGCGGCTGCCGGCGCAGAGACAAATTGCGTGGCCGTCGTCGAGCAGCGGCTGGAGGAATTGGTGCGTGCGGTAGTGGGCCGCCTCGATGCGCGCGTGGCGCAGGCAGGGCGGCGGGTTGTAGCCGACGAGCAGGAGGCGCGACATGTGCGCGGCTCACACCCGCGCCAGCGCGTCCTGCCACCCGCGCAACCAGGTGAAGAGGCGCCCGATGCCTTCCGAGACGCCGACGTGCGGCGACCATCCCAACTCGCGGTGCGCCTTGCGGATGTCGCTGATATAGACGCGCTGATCGCCGGCGCGGGCCGCTTGCCGCTCGACCGGTAGCGCGTGGCCGAGCAGACGCTCCAGCGCGGCGCCGAACTCGGCCCAGATGCTGATGGTGTTCTCCGGTCCGCCGCCAAGATTGTAGATCTGTCCGGCGGCGACGTCGATGCGCTGTACCATGCAGTCGTACGCATCCAGCAGGTCGTCGATGTACAGCACGTCGCGGACCTGTTTGCCGCTGCCGTAGATCGTGATTGGCTCGCGCCGCAGGGCGCGCATCATCAGCCAGGCCAGCCACCCCTGGTCCTCGGTACCGAATTGACGCGGGCCGTAGATGCAGCTCTGCCGGGCGACGATGGTCCGCAGTCCGTACACGCGCGCATAGTCGCGCACGTACTGATCACCGGCGCCCTTCGAGCAGGCGTACGGCGAGTGGAAATCGAGCGGCTGAGTCTCATCCACGCCGTGTGGCAGGTCGCGGTACTCGTAGCGTGTCGGCTGCTCGCCCACCCCGAGGGCCTCGAGGTTGCCATAGACTTTGTTCGTGCTGGCGTAGATGACGATCGGATCATCGCCGAGCTGGCGCGCGGCCTCCAGCACGTTGAGGGTGCCGAGCGCATTGCTTTCGAAATCCGCGCGCGGGTCATGCAGCGAACCGGTGACCGCGACTTGGCCACCGAGGTGGTAGATGCGCCGGGCCCCCTCGGTGGCGTGATAAACGGCGCGCGCGTCACGCAGGTTGGCGGTCAGCAGGCGCAGCCCCTCACTGCCCGTGCCGGCCTTCAGCCAGGCGAGGTTTCTCGCGCATCCTGGGCGAGACAGATCGTCGAGGACGGTGACGCGATGGCCCGCGTCGAGCAAACGGCGGCACAGATTGGCGCCGATGAAGCCGGCGCCGCCAGTCACCAAGATCGGCTCGGAACGCATCAGTCGGCGGGTGATAGCACGACCCCATCGCCTGGAGAACCAATGGCAGTCGAGGGCTCTCATTTGCGGTGCTCGGGGACGAAGGGGCTTCACGTCTGGCATTCGACTTCGCCCCCATCGTATGAGTTCACGGAGGTATGGAGACGCCAGGCACCTTGCGCGCGCCGGTCGGCTGGTTCGAATGGCTGCTCGGCGCGCTGGTGATCGCGGCGCTCCCGGCATGGTCTTCCGGGCTCGACTGGGCGCACCAGGAACCGATTCCGGGCTACACGAGCAAGACCTGGACCCCGTACGTGGTGGCGGACCGCGACCGCGCTGTGCACGCCTTCGGTAGCCGGTGGCGCGGCTCCGGGGACGACGAGCTCGCCCTCATCTACAGTCGATGGACCCTGGAGGGCGGATGGACCGCGCCGGAGTCCATCATGCCGCCGCCCTACCGGCGCCAAGCCGCCGTGCAAGGAGTCATCCTCGACCGCGCCGGACAGATCCACCTGATCTTCTTCGGCGGCGATGATCTCGATGCGCGCATCTACTATGCGCGCGCGCCTCTCTGGCGCGCCGGATGGGCCTCATCATGGTCGTCGCCGAAGATCATCGGCCGCGCCGCCATCACCCCGAGGGCCGCCGCGCTGGCCAGCGACGAGCGCGGCACCTTCGTCGTCGTGTACGGTGGTCGCGTGGGCGCCGTCGGCCTGTACGCCGTAAGCTCACGGGATGGCGGTGATACGTGGTCGGATCCGGCGCTCATTGCTGCGACCGGCGACGACGAGCGCCGGCCGTGGGCGCCCGACCTGACGATCGGTGACGAGGGACGGGCGCACGTCGTCTGGAACGTGGTGGACCGGCGCGGTCACAACGTGTCCGGTCACTACGCCCGCCTCGATCTGCGGACCGGCGGGCCGGATCAGGCGATCGAGATCGATCGCGCCGTCGGCGTCGAGAACGGGATGGGCCTCGCCCTGCCGGCGATCAGCCGACACGAGGACACGTTGATCACCGTCTACAACAACGGCATCCCGCCATCGGGCGTGCCCCCAGCGCACTGGTTTCGCTACTCGAGCGACGGTGGGGTGAGCTGGACGCCCGCTGCTCGCGCTTTCCCGCGCCATGTCGGACGCAACGGACGGATCGCGTTGGTTGCCGACAGTGCGGACGTTCTGCACGCCCTCTTCGGCCAGCGCATCCCCCTGCAGGGCACGGATGCGACGCACGGTCTGTGGCACAGCGAATGGGTGCAGGATCAGTGGAGTGAACCAGAGGCGGTCGTCTCGGGTCCGCAGCGCCCCTATTTCGATCCCTACGAGGTGCGCGCCGCGGTCAGCCAGGGCAACGTTTTATTGGTCACCTGGATGACCGACCCAGGCCTGAAGGACGGCGGCGTGTGGTCCTCCCACGCCCGACTACCCGCACCGGAGCTGCCGCTCGAGCCCGTCTACTCCCCGTTCCCGGCCGTCATCTGGTCGCTGGTGGGATTGGCAGCCATGGCAGCGGTTGCGGTATCGGCACGGCGTATCGCGCGCGTCAGATCGGCGCCTCACGCGCGCCGATGAGCACGATCCTGATGCGACAGGGCACGACTCACGACAACGCCCGGCAGCCGCGGCGGCAGGGCGCATGAGTGGCGTGGACGTGAGCGTCGTCATCCCCGTCTACAACGGGGAGAAGCTCATTGGCGAAGCGATTCGCAGCGTCTTGCGGCAGACGCACGCGAACTTCGAAATCATCGTGGTCGACGACGGCTCCACCGACGGGACCGCGCAGGTGGTGGCCGCCGTCCGAGACCCGCGCCTGCGGCAGCTCGCGCACGATCGCAATCGCGGTATCCTTGCGGCGCGCAACACCGGGATTCGGGCCGCGCGCGCCGAAATCCTCGCCTTCCTCGACCATGACGACCTGTTTCATGCGGACAAACTGCGTGCACACGTGCAACTGCTGAGTCGTGATCGGCCCGAGGTCGGTTTCTCATACAATGCCCGCTTCGAGCTGAACCCCGGCACGGACACGATTCGGGAGATGTGGCTGCCGCCGGCGCCGCTGCCGTTTGCCGACTGTGTGCTCGGCTTTCCCGTATCCCCGAGCGACATGGTGATTCGCAAGCGCTGGCTGGACACCGCCGGTCTGTGGGAGGAAACGCATGGACTCTTCGGCGGCGAGATGATTCTCACCGGCCGGCTGCACCTGGCGGGCTGTGCCTTCGCGCGCATCGACCGGGCGCTGAACTCCCGCCGCCACCATGCCGGACGCGTTTTCGCTGACCTGGCGGGCAACTGTCAGATGGAACTCGATGCCCAGCAGCGCATTTTCGCGGACTCGCGCTGTCCGCCCGAGATCGCAGCGCTGCGAGACCGGGCCTGGAGCAGCACCTACCTGGTCTGGGCCATGCAGGCATTGATACAGGACGAAGCCCCGCTCGGTCGGAGATTGATACGCGAGGCCGTACGACTGAATTCCGCTCTGCTGACCGGCACGCCGAGCCCGTTGCTCGACTCGCTGATCAACCGGAGTCTTGCCGACGAGACGATCGACCACGAAGCGGTGCTCGCTCGCCTGTTCGCCGCACTCCCGCCGGAGATCGGCCAGTTCGAACGATGTCACCCGTGGGCTACCGCACGCGGGCATCTACTGAAGGCGATGCGCGCGACGCTGTGGGAGCGCCCGGAGGACGCCCGCCGTCACCTGGCGGAGGCGCGCCGGTGGCGCGCCCGTGTCGACGACGCGTTGCTTCGCAAGCTCGCGGCACACCTGCTGGATTACGAAGTGGTCTTCGGCCGCGCGGCGGCGCGCCTGGCCGTGGCGCGCTGTACGAGGGGGTTGGCTACCGTCGCGGGCTGGGCGGCCGGCCGGCGCCTGCGGGCGGCCTACTGGGCGGGGCGGGCCTTCTCCGGCTACCACGACGGGGCGTACTCGACCGTTCCGTGGAGTGTGCTGAGGGCGTGGGCCAATGAGCCGCGCGAAATCGCCAACCGCGGATTCCACGCCATTCTCCTCCGATCACTGGCCCGTTGCGCGCGCCGGTCGGCGCGGCACGCCATGACCGCCTCGGGTGTGGCCGCGGCGGAGTGAGGTAGGGCCGCCCGTATGCCTGGATTGGTGGGATACGCGGGTCGGGACCCTTCGGGCGGGTTCCCATCGCTGCTGCACGCGATGGCGAACGCGCTGCAGCATGAGGATCGGTATCGCCTCGAGCTCCATGACGAGGGGACCTTTGGTCTCGGCCGGGTCAGCCTCGGATTCATCAACCCCTCTCCGCAACCACAATGGAATGATGAGCGCACCACCTGCGTGGTGATGGAGGGCGAGTTCTACGGTGACGGTCCGCGGCGCGCCGCCGCGCCAACTGGTACGTCCGACGGGAATGCCGACTGCCCGGCAGCGCTCGCGCTTCGGCTCTACGAGGAGCAGGGCGACGCCTTTGCGGCCGAGCTCAACGGATCGTTCGTCATTGCCCTCTACGACCGCTCGCGGGCCCGACTGCTGATCACGAACGACCGCCTGGGTCTGTTCCCGCTCTATTACGCGCCGGTGGGCGAGCGCTTCCTATTCGCTTCGGGCGTGCGCGCCCTGTTGGCCGAGCCGCGGCTGCCGCGCGTCGTCGATCCGCTGGCGCTGGTGCAGAGTCTGATCTTCGATCACCCGCTGGAAGATCGCACGTCACTGGCGGGCGTCCGCGCGTTAGCCCCTGGGTCCGTGCTGACCGTCGCGAACGGACGACTCGATCTCCGTCCCTATTGGACGATTCGATACGGCCATGACGGAGGCAGCGCCGGCGAGGAGGAGTACATCGCCGAGTTGCTGCTGCGTGTGCGGCAGGCCGTTCGGCGTCAATGGGCCGACGGCCTGTCGGCCGGTCTGTTCCTCAGTGGCGGACTGGATTCCCGACTGCTGCAGGCGGTGTTGCGCGACGAGGGGCTGGCGCCGAGGGTGACGTGTTTCAGCTTCGGGATTCCGCGCTGCGACGATGCCCGTTGGGCAGGCGAAGTTGCGACGCGAACCGGAGCGAGGTTTCATTTCTCCGCGCTGCGTCCCGATTACCTCGTGCAGGACGCGTCGACCGCCGTGCGATTGACGGATGGCGCCTCGAATTGCGTGCATCTACATGCCTTCGCCAACCTCGCACAGCAGGCGCCGCTGGCGCAGGTCGTCTACAAGGGGTTGGACGGCGGGCTGTTTGGCGCCGGGCTCACCCGGGAATTGTGGGCCGAAGGCCATGCGCGCACCGTTGCGCAGTCGCACCTTCGGGCGTTGGCGCATCACGGCGTGCTCGTATTTCCGCCCGACGAACTGACCGCGCTGTTCCCGTCCAAGGCTGGGGAGCTCGTCGATGCCGCGCTCGCAGCGTTTGCGGCGGCGCTGACGCAGTGCGACTCCCCCTTGCTCGCGGATCAGCAGCACTACTTCCGGATGCGCTACCGCGTGCCCCGACTCACGCTGATGGGGGTCGAGCTGGTGCGCAGCCGGATGGAGGTGCGCTTGCCGCTCTGCGACCGCGATGTGGTGTCTTTCATGCTCCGCGTGCCGCCTGGGTTGCAGATCGATCGCCACGTGGTCGTGCAAGCGCTCGCCCGCACCGCGCCCGATCTCGCCAAGGTTCCATCAACCGAGACCGGGTTGCCGCTGATCCCGTGTGGGCGCGATTTGTTGCTGCGCGCCAACACCCAGGTGCGCTGGCGTCTGCGCGCGGCCGGTCTGTCGTGGGTCGCAGTCCCCCAGCGCCGTCCCTATGCGGATTATGACGCGTGGATGCGGACCGCGCTGCGCGGGTGGGTCGAGGAGTTGCTGCTCGGCGCACACAGCCGAGTCAACAGCCTGTTCGATGCCGACGCGGTACGCCGGTTGGTGGAGAGGCATATGGCGGGGGCGAACCACGCCAAGCAGCTCGGCGCGCTGCTGACCATCGAGCTGTGGCATCGTCAGGTGTTCGGATGACCGGTGCCAATTCCGCAGGCTCGGCCCGGCTCCGGCTCGGGGTGGTCAGCGAGGAGACGTGGGATTTCCTCACGCCGTTGTTCGACACCTTTGCCCGACGCTATCGGACGGCGGTCTTCCAGCGCCGAACGATCGGACTGCCGGTCTTCAACGCCCGCGTCAATCGCGCCGTCTTGCGCCGCGACCTGCGCGCCTTTCTCCGCGCCAACGACGTCGTGTTCTTCGAGTGGGCCAGCGAGCTGCTGGCCGCGGCGACGCGGCTACCGAAGGTGGCGCGCATGATCGCCCGCCTGCACCGCTATGAGCTCTACGAGTGGGCGGATCGCATCGACTGGGATCCCGTCGACACGATCATCGTGGTCAGTGAAGCGAAGCGGCGGGAGTTCACCACCCGGTTTCCGCGCCAGGCCGCCAAAGTCGTGGTGTCGTATCCGTCCGTGGCGCTCGACCGGTTTTGCCCTGCCGTAGGCGAGCGGACCTTCGCGGGCGATATTGGGACCCTGTGCCACCTGACGCCGCGCAAGCGGGTGTACGATCTCATTCTCGCCTTCGCTGAACTCACCGAAGATGGGCATGATTTTCGCCTCCACATCGGCGGCGGGCGCCGGCCGGGGGCCGGCGACTACTACCTCGCCCTGCACCAATTGGTCGCCGCATTGCGGCTGGCCGACCGCGTCGTGTTCTATGACCACGTGGTCGACACGCCTGCCTGGTATCGGCAACTCGATATCTTCGTCTCGAACAGTTATTCCGAAGGCCTTCAAGTCGCCGCCATCGAGGCGATGGCGTCCGGGTGTTATTGCCTGGCGCATCGCTGGGACGGCGCCGAGGAGCTGCTGCCGAGCCGCGAGCTCTTCACCACCGGTCGCGAGCTGCGCGAGAAGATTCTCGCCTATGCGCGGGCGCCGGCGCCGGAACAGCGCGCGTATCGCGCCCGCATGCGGCAAATCGCCTGCGACAAGTTCGACCTGCGCCGCGCGGTCGAGCAGATCTGTGATCGCATTGAGCGCGCCAGTGCGCTGCACCGCCCCCCCGCGGTCGCCTCGTGAGCCATGAACATCGGCTACCTGTTGCAGGCCGGCGTTCCGGAGATTCGCCGCGCGCCGTTCTCAGGACCGGCGAACCATGTCCGCGAGGTGTGTGTCGAGTTGGGCCGTCGCGGTCATCGCGTGCGTCTGCTGGCTCTCCTCGATGAGCGGATCTGGATGTCATCCGATCTGCAGTGCTTTGAGCCGGTCGTCATCGACGGACTCGACCGGGGCCCCCTGCGCTGGCTCGAGCGCGTCACACGACGGCTCCAGTACGAGCTCCGGCTTCCGTACGCGGCGCTGTTCGAGAGCGTGCGATTCGCCGCTGCCTGTCGGCAGGCGCTATCGGACTGCGACCTCTTCTACGAGCGTATGGGATGGGTCGGCTATGGCGGCGCCGTGGCGTCGCGCTGCGGGCACATTCCGCTGGTGCTGGAGATCAATGGCGATCACCCGACCGAGTTCGCCGCCCTGGGGGCGGCGCCGCGCGGCGCACAGCGCCGGCTGTCGATGGCCCTGATGCGGTTTGCGGTGCGCAGCGCGGCGCATCTCGTCGCGACCGGCGAGGGCTGGCGGCGATCCTGCATCGAGCGCTGGCGGGTTCGCGGCGAGCGTGTGACCACGATCGAGAACGGCAGCCGGCTCGTCGAGCTCTGCGCGCGCGACGCGCTACCGTGCTTTCGCCCACCCGGTGAGCCGGGCGAGCTCGTGACGGTCGTGTTCGCGGGCAGCTTCGAGCCCTGGCAAGGGATCGACATCCTGCTCCGCGCCTTCGCTGGCGCGCGCGCGCGCGGAACTGCCGTCCGGCTGGAGGTGATCGGCTCCGGTTCCGAAGAGCAGCGGTTGCGCCGCCTCACTCAGGAACTGCACGTCGGCGAGACGGTCACGTTCACGGGGCCGCTCGACCTGGCGCGATTAGCCGAGCGGCTGACGATGGGGGCGATCGGTGTGTCACCGTACGCGGGGCGCGTCGAGTTCTCGGGGCTCAAACTCCTCGACTACAAGGCCGCCGGTCTCGCGATCATCGCCTCCGGTCGCGACGGCCAGCCGGCCCTCATTGAGCACGGACGGACGGGTTGGGTCGTACCGCCTGGAGACGCGTGCGCGCTGGCCGATGCCATCGCTCACCTCAGCCGCGATGCCGCACTGCGGCAGCGCCTCGGCCGGCAAGCGCGCCTCGAGGCGGAGGCCCACCACGGCTGGCAGCATACCGCGCGGCGCTTGGAAGACGTATTCGGATCCGTCCTCGCGCGCGCGCATCATCGCCCGTGACGCGGATGAAACCGGACAGGACGGCGGATGCAGGCGGGTCGCCGGAGGTGACGGTAGTCGTTCCGACTCACAATCACGCGCAATTCGTCGGCGACGCCATCGAGAGCGTGCTCCAGCAGGGGCATCGCGCCGTCGAGGTGATCGTCGTCGACGACGGCTCGGAGGACGCCACGGCTAGCGTCGTGGCCCGATTCGGCCAGCGGGTGTGCTACGTCGCTCAGCCGCGCGGCGGGCTTGCGTCGGCACGCAACACCGGGATTCGCCGCGCGCGCGGTGCCTACATCGGCGTGTTGGATGCCGATGACATGTACGAGCCCGAGTTCTTGCACACGTTGCTCGGGCTGCTGCGCGCAGACCCGGCGGCGCACGGTGCCTACTGCGGCTATCAATTGGTCGATCGAGACGGACGGCCTCTCCCGCAGCGCTGCCCAGCCCCGCCGCCGAACGAGCAGGTGCACGCCGTGCTGCTCGGCGGAAACTTCCTGGTTCCGGAAGCGCTGCTGCTGTCGCGGCAGTGCTACGAGACATTGGGTCTGTTCGATTCCGCCCTGGACGCGTGTGAAGATTGGGACATGTGGTTGCGGGTGGCGAGCCGCTACCGGCTGGTCGGCACGACTCGCGTGCTGACGCGCCACCGCGTCCTCCCGCACAGCATGTCGAGCGATCCGGCTCGCATGCATCGGGCTCGGCTGGCGGTCCTTGAGAAGCACGGCGGACGCCAGACCCGCGCGGGTCTCGGTGCGGCAATGGCACGCGCCCATCTCCGCTCGGCCGTCGAGTACCTGGAACGCGGCGACGATGCGCAGGCGCTGGAGTGCGTGTGTCGCATGGCCACGGCGCATCCGCCGCTCCTGTCAGAGCTGGAGCCATGGTACGAGCTGGCCTGCGGACACCAAGCGCGCGGCTATCATGGCGATCTCGACAGTGTGGACCTCGAGCGCAGCGCTTCCACCCTGGCGGCCGTTCTCGACCGGGTGTTTGATGCGGCCGTGCCCGGCGCCGCGGCTGGCGCTCGGCGGCGCGCCTTCGGTAACGCCTTTTTCTGTCTGGGCCTGCTTGCCTACGGGGCCCGCCGGTTGCGCCCGGCACGGCGTTTTCTCGGCCGCGCCCTGCGCAGTGACCCGCGCCTGGCGTGGAACCCTCGCTGGCTGCGCACCCTGGGAGCCAGCCTGTGGTTAGCGGCGACAGGCCTGCCGGATCGGCCTCGCGGCGCCCGCCGCGCAAGCGGTCGCTGAGCCTCCGCCCGCCCGCCGTTTGATCCCGCCGGACACCCCGACATGGTGTTCACCAGCCCGGAGTACCTGTTCTTCCTGCCGGCCGTCCTTGGGCTGTACTACTGCCTGTCGTTTCGCCTCCAAAACTATCTGCTGTTGGCCGCCAGTTACTTCTTCTACGGCTTTTGGGACGCGCGGTTCCTGTCCCTTATCGCCCTGGTCACCGGCATCAGTTATGCGATCGGATGGGCGATTGATCGCAGCGCCCGGGTTGGCCAGCGGCGGTGCCTGCTCATCCTCGGCCTCCTGGCCAGCCTCGGCCTGCTCGGGGTGTTCAAGTACTGCAACTTTTTTCTCGCCACCGCGATCCGCGCCCTGTCGACGCTTGGGCTCGCCGTCGATCCGCCACTGCTCTACATCCTGCTGCCGGTGGGGATTTCCTTCTACACCTTTCAGAGCATGGCCTACATGATCGAGGTCTATCGCCGACAGATTCGGCCGACGGCGAACGTCGTCGATTACGCCCTCTATGTCGCCTACTTCCCCCAACTCGTTGCCGGACCGATCGAGCGCCCGCAGCACCTCCTGCCGAGCTTGCAGACGCCCCGCCGTGTCACCAGTGGTGCCCTGGCCAGCGGTGCGCTGCTCATCTTGATTGGCCTCTTTCGCAAGCTGTTCATCGCCGACGGCGTGGCGCCCCAGGTGGATCAGGCATTCGCCGCACCGGGCACCTGTTCCACCCCGGAACTGGCGGCCGGCGCCTATCTCTTCGCCCTGCAGATTTACTGCGATTTCGCCGGATACAGCGACATCGCCCGTGGCTCCAGTCGTCTCTTCGGCATCGAGTTGATGCAGAACTTTCGGCAGCCGTACTTCGCGACCAACCTGGCCGAGTTCTGGCGGCGCTGGCACATCTCGCTGTCGACCTGGCTGCGCGACTATCTGTACGTTCCGCTGGGAGGCAATCGGTACGGCCGCCTGCGGACGTACCGGAACCTGATGGCGACGATGACACTTGGCGGTCTCTGGCATGGGGCGGCGCTCTCGTTTCTCGCCTGGGGCGGGCTCCACGGCTGTTACCTCGTCGCCTATCGGGCGCTGCAGGGGGTGTTCGCCGCGAAGCCGTGGCCCCGGCAGCGGGGAGTCGCAGCGCTCAGGCGAGCGGCGAGTTGGTGTCTGACCTTTCACCTGGTCGTGTTCACCTTCGTATTGTTCCGCGCCTCAGGGTTGCGCGCCGGCCTTGATTACCTGGGGCAACTCGCGAGCGGGCGCGACATGGACGCGCTGCCAGCCGCGGTGCTGACGGTCGCCGTACCCTGGATGGTCGTGTTGCTGATCGACGTTCCGCAGCAGCGAGCCGGCCGTGACGAGGCGCTTCTGACGTGGCCGGCGCCGCTTCGGCACGCGGCGGTGGCGGTGCTCCTGTTTCTCACCTTGTTGGCGATTGGTTCGCGCGCCCCGTTCATCTACTTTCAGTTCTGACAGCGGGTGTGAGGCGTAGCGCGCGTGAACGATCAGACGGCCCCGATGCCGCGGAGACGGTGGGTCGTGCCGGCGTGGCTTCCCGTCCTGCTGGTGCTGCTGGCAGTCGCCGAATGGTCACTGCGCCAGCCGGCGGTCCATGCCCGCATCCCCGATCCGGAGCCCGGATTGTGGCCCGCCCCGCTGGCCGCCGAGAAGCTCGCGTTGTTGACCGCTTTCGAAGCCGCCCGCGGCATCGACGTCCTGTTCATCGGCAACTCGAGCGTGCAAGCCGCTGTGGACCCCGCACGGTTCGATGCGATGCGCGGCGTGGCGGTGCCGGGCAGGGGATCGTTCAACGCAGCCCTGGAAGGGGTACCACCGGTCGGCATGGAACGCTTCCTCGCCATGTACCTCCAGCGCTCGCACCCGCAGGCGATCGTCTACGGCCTCCAGCCGCAGGACCTCAACTCGAACAGCCCCTGGGCCCGTGACGTCAGCGAGCGCGTGCGCCACGCCCCGCGGCTGATCGCCGCGCAGGCCACCTGGCGGGGCGCCGCGATGCGAGCGCTTCTCGATCATTCGGAATTGTTCCGCCACCGGGGGGTGATGCAGCAGTGGCTGCTGCGTGGCGGGCTCCTTCCCCCTCCAGGCCCCGTCTACGTCGACGGGCGGGGGTTTCACTCGATCGCAAGGCGTCTCGCTGATGACGCGGTCGCGCGCAACAATCGCGCCGGGGTGCTGAATTACTCGACCGAGGGCGAGCAACTCGCCGCTCTGCGACGCCTCATTGACCACTGCCGACGCGACGGGCTTCGCGTGGTGCTGGTGAACATGCCACTGACGGCCGAGTACTTGACCTTGTTCGATGCGCCGGCCGACTACGAGCGCTACCTCACCGCGGTCCGGCTGCTATCCTTCGAGTACGATGTCCCGTTCTGGGATCCCAGCCGCCCACCGGCGCCCACCGAGTTCACCGCCGCGGACTTCGCAGACTCGAACCACTTGAACCGACGTGGCGCCGCGGTGCTCTCGACCTACCTCGCGCGACGATACCTCGACCTGTCAGGCGCGTCGCCGACCTCGGATGTTCCCTGATGCCGGTGGGAAGATAGCGCGTGCGCATTCTCTTCCTCTCGGGCTTCTACCCGCCGCACAGCGTCGGCGGCTGGCCGCTGCTGGTCGAGGACATCAACCGACGGCTGTGCGCCCGTGGTCACCACACGCAGGTGGTGACGAGCACCTTCGGCCTGACCGCGCCGAGGCGCGATCCAGGCGTCGAGCGCGTGCTCCATCTGGATGCCGATCTGTATCACTACCGCTTCCTCGACGGTGTGCAGCGCCGCCGCCGCGTGGCGGCCAACCAGCGCGCCTTGACCCGCGCCATCGAGGCGTTTGCGCCGGACGCCATCTCCGTTCAATGCATGTGGAACCTCTCGCGCGGCCTGCCGTGGCTGGCCGAGCGTCTCTGCCCGGGGCGCGTCAGTTACTACATCGCCGACCACTGGCCCTACACCCCGGATGCGCACACCGCCTATTGGCAGGATCCGGGCCGTCGTCCCGGGCGCAGCGCCCTCAAACGGCTGCTGCGGCCGGTGGCGTTGCGCGCGCTCGCGCGCTGGCAGCGAGCGCATGCGCTGCGCTTCGAGCACGTCCTCTGCGTCAGCGCCGCGATGCGCGACGCGGTGATCCGCCACACGGGAGCCGATCCACGGCGCGTCCGCGTCGTCTACAACGGCGTCGATACCGAGCGCTTCACGCCGCGCGTTGGTGTTCGAGGCGCTGGCACACGACTCCTCTATGCCGGGAGCCTCCTGCCGCACAAGGGCGTCCACACGGCCGTGGAGGCGCTGGCGCGACTCGCCGTGCGCGGCCGCGCCAACGGACTGTCGCTGACCATCGTCGGCCAGGGGCATCCCGATTACGAGGCGACGCTTCGCCGGTCGGTTGTTGCACATCGGATCGACGCCCATGTGCGCTTCCGCCCTGCCGTCCCGCGCGATGACATGCCGGCGCTCCTGCATGAATTCGATGCCCTCGTCTTCCCGTCGATCTGGGAGGAGCCGTTGGCGGTGGTGATGCAAGAGGCCATGGCGAGTGGCGTGCTCGTCATCGGGAGCGACACCGGCGGTACGAAAGAGCTGCTGGTCGCGGGCGAGACCGGACTCGTATTTCGCGCCGGCGACCCGGAGGCCCTCGCCGATCAGATCGAGTATCTGCGGGACCAGTGGGACCATACGACGCAGATGCGTGAACGGGCGCGCGCCGAGATCGTACGCCGTTTCGATATCCGACGTATGGTCGACGAGTTGGAGGTCGAATTCGGCCGCGCGGGGGGCGGGCATTCGACGCGCGTCGGTTCGGCGCCACGGGGCGATGCCGCGCTCAGCAGGGCGTGACCGCTTTCGGACCGCTCCTCCCTCCCGCGCACCGCGCCCGCGTCACCATGCGACTGCTATTCGTCTCCAACTATTTTCCACCGCACGCACTCGGCGGCTACGAGCTCCAGTGCCAGGATGTCGCTCGCGCGCTGACGCAACGCGGCCATACGGTGCAGATTCTGACCTCGCGGCCGCCGAGCGCGGAGCCGGTCGTCTCACCCGACGTGATTGCCGTGCATCGGGTGCTCCATCTCGAAGTCGTGGGCGGCCTGCTGAGCACCACGGCGCGGCTGTGGGTCGATCGTCGACGACACGCGGCGGAGAACGTCGAATCGGTGCAGGCCGTGCTGGCCCAGTGCCGCCCCGATGTCGCTCTGTTCTGGGGATTATGGAACGTCCCCCGCGCGGTGCCTGCCCTAATCGAGGATCGAATGGCGGATCGCGTCGCCTACTATATGAGCGACTATTGGCCAACCCTGCCGTCGGCCTACCTGCAGCAGTGGCAGGCGCCATCACGGCGCCTGGCGACGCGGCTGGTGAAACGCCTCTTGCGAGGCGGTGTCACGTACCGCCTGGCGCGCGAGGCCGACATTCCGCTGCGGTACGCGCGCGTGATTTGTGTCAGCCGCGCCGTGCGAGAGCGGCTCGTCAGGGCCGGCTTGTCAGTCGCCGATGCGCCGGTGATCTACGGTGGGACGGCGGTCGCGCCGTCGGACCGGCACGAGCATTCCCACGCGCCGCCGGATGCCCCGTTCTCGCTGGTCTCTGTCGGGCGCCTGGTAGCGGAGAAGGGCGTGCACACCATCATTGACGCCGTGCACGCCCTTCGGGTGCAGCGGCCGCGGGTCGGTGTCACGCTCGACATCGTTGGCAGCGGCGATCCCGGTTATACGTCGCGACTGCGCCGCGCAATACGACGGCACGGCCTACAAGGCGCTGTCCGCTTGCGTGGCCGCGTCGACTCGGGCGACGTTCCCGAAGTGCTCGCGCGTCACGGGGCGCTCGTATTGGCATCGGAGTGGGACGAGCCTTTTTCCAGAGTCGTCCTGGAGGCGATGGCCGTTGGCACACCGGTGATCGGCACGACGACCGGCGGCACGCCGGAGGTCTTGGTCGATGGCGTCACCGGCCTGACCTTTCGCCCCGGCGACGCGATGATGCTGGCGGCGCAAATCGCCCGCCTGCAGCGCCACCCCGCCGAGCGCCGTGCGCTGGCGCGCGCCGCACGAGAGACCGTCGCGGCCCGCTTCACACTGGCCCGATCGGTTGACGAACTCGAAGGGTTCCTCGCACGACTCGCCGCTCCGCACGCCGTCTGAATACAGCCTCACATCCCTGGGCGGGCCGCACTCCGATCGCCGCTCACGGCGTGGCGCTGACGCGGTGGCAATCGCAACCCCGCAAGTACGTACAACGCAGGGCTGGATCGGGAAGATCTCGGCAGGTGCTGACGTACACTGGCCGGCCGGTGCGCAGTGCGGCAGCGATGTAACGGGCGCGGGCCTCGGGGCTGGAGAAGAACGCGTCCATGAGCTGGACGTCCAGGCGCTGCGCCTCGACGTGCTGCAGATACTCGACCATGCGGAGGTCAGGCCAGGCGCCGACGAAGACCGCATCCGGCGCGAGGGTCGCCAGAATGGTCTCGCCACGGTCGCGCGCCGAGTGATCGTCACTCACATCGACCAGCGGTCGATTGACGAGCGCCAGGAGGACCACCAATGAGGCGAGTGCGACGCGCCCGGCGCTCAGACTCGTGATCCGTAGGTGCGTGGCGATCCACTGATTGGTGACGGCGGCGCCGAGCCCCATCCAGATGGCCCAGAGCAGTAGGACGGGGACGTTCATCACGTCGGTGTCACCGGCGCCATAGCGGAGGAAAAATGCGAGGTGCCCAGCCAGCATCAGCACCAGCCCGAGGTGGATTTGTGGGGCGCGCCGCAGTCCGTGGGCCAGGCCGATGGCGCCGAGGATCGCGCCGAGGCCGAGGAAGTTGCTCCACAGGCAGTGTGCGACATGCGCGAGAGCGGCCGGCACACCCGCGACCGGGACGGCGAAAAACTGGTCGCGAAAGCCGCCGCCGCTGATCATCCACCAGAACCCTCCCCAACTCGTCAGGTCGACCTGCCAGTAGTCGCGCGCCGGATTGAGGGGCAGGCCACCGAGATGGCGCAGCGGGAGATAGGCATACACGCTGGCGCCGAGCAGGAAGGCCATGCCAGAGATGAGCAGGGGGCGGGCAGCGCCGGTGCGCGGGCGCGGCGCCATCCATACCAGCAGGGCCACGCCGGGGAGCAACAACGCCGAGGCCAAATGGACGCCGAGGCCGAGTCCGGCCAGCAGCCACAGCAGCGCCAGCCGGTATCGTTCCCCGCTCGTCCGCCACTGCAAGGCCAGGGTGATCAGTGCCAGGGTCACCGCGCCCTGCAGGGCGTACAGCTCGGCGACGACGGCCGTAATCCACAGGTAGTAGCTCGTCGCCGCCACCAGGCTGGTCAACAAGCCAATCGCAGGATCGCCGGTCAGGCGACGCACAATGGTGAAGAGCAAGAATGAGGACGCCGCGGCGGCGGTTGTCGAGAGCAGATTGACCCGATAGCCGATGTCGCCCCACGGCAACCAGGTGAAGAGATGACCGAGCAAGAGATAGGTCGGTGAGCCGGGCGGGTGGACGATGCCCAGCAAGTAGGCTCCGGTGGTGAGCTCGGCACTGTCGACGCCGTACACCGTGGGGGCGATGGTGTGGCAATAGAGGACGAGCGGCAACGCGAACGCAGCGGCGCCAGGCAGGCGCGCCCACCGCGGCCGCGGCGCCTCTAGGCTCGCACCACCCGCGAGCTCCGGAGCGAGGCTCATCCGGTGGCGCCGACCGCCGCCGACCCCGCCGTCGCGGCGTGCCGTGCGTAGATCGGCTGGAGGGCCGGGTAAACGCGGCGGTAGTCGTAGGACGTCTCGATCAGAAGCCGGCCGTTACGGCCGAGCCGATTTCCCAAGGCTCGGTCGCCGAGGAGGCGAAGGACGGCGTCGGCGAAGGTGCTCGGGGTATCCGCCAGCAAGACATGCCGTTCATTTTCGACGGCGATGCCTTCACAACCGAGCGTCGTCGAGACCACCGGCAATCCCTGCGCGAGAGCGCTGAGGACCTTGACGCGCATACCCGAGCCGGCGCGCAGCGGGACGACCACGACGCCGGCGCGCTGTAAGTAGGGGGTCGGGTCGGCGACGTAACCGGTGCAGCGCGCGCCGCAGCGCGCCGCGTGTCGGCGCAGCGCGCGCGGCGGCCGCGCGCCGACGATGTCGAATGCGGCGTCGCTACGCACGGCGCGAATGCGCGGCCAGACGGCGTCGAGGAACCAGTGCACGGCATCCACGTTGGGCGGCCAGAACATCGTGCCGACGTGCACGATGCGGTCGGCGTCGAGCGCGCGCCGCACCGGCGTGAGCTCGGCGGGGTCGACGGCGATCGGGAGCACGGAGATCGGGCGGTCCGTACCCATCGCCTCGGCGAGATCGGCGCGATCGGTCTCACTGACCGCCAGGACGGCGTCGGCACGGCGGCCGACGTCACCCTCGTAGGCGCGCAGTCGCCGCCACTCGCGTTCGAGGAGCAGCTTGCGGGGGCCGACCGGCGCGGCGTCGGCGAGATGCCGGTAGAGAACCCACAGTGCGTTGTGGGCATCCAGCACCGTGAACGCGCCGGTCACCTGGGCGGCGTACTGCGCCATATTGAGCTGGTCGACGTGAACGACATCGAACGCCGTCCGTCCCGCCACCTCCGCAACCGTGCGGTGCATCGCGCGGCGCGCATCGCGGGCGATGATCCACGGCTGGCCCGAGCACAGACTGGCGACCAGATACCACGCATCGCGCGCGATGCCGCGGTGCATCGGAACCGTGTGCACATCGCGACAATGGCGGCGCAGGACATCCCACGTCTGCGGCGGTTCCCGGCGCGAAAAGGCGATCAGCGTGACCTCGTGCTGTGCACCGAGCCACTTGATCAGGTTCCACGTCTTCACCTTTGGGCCGCTGTCGGGCGGGAAGGGCACGACCTGGCAGAGCAGTAACACCCGCACGGCGCGGACCTTATCCCGAACCGCCACGGCGAATCGACCGCCCGAAGCAGGGCTGACGCGGCGGCGATGAGACGGGAGCGGCGATTCTCACGGCTGCTTCGCCGTGGAGATCCGGTAGCGCTGGATGTGCAGGCCGGAGACCACCGACGAAGTGGTATCCTCGAGGGTGAGCGCGGTCAGGGACAGTCGCGCCGCAGGGAGGTCGCGGAAGCTGGCAAAGGTGAACTCCTCGACCCCGCGGGCATGAGCACCGGCGAGCCAATCGGCCAGATCGGTGGGATCGCGTACGCAATACACGGCCCGGGCGGCAAACAGCGGCGCCATCGCGGCGGGCAACCACCAGACGTCGGTCACGATCGGCCCGTCGCCTTGCAGCGCCGCCTGCCACGCCGTCACCAGTGTCCGACTGTGGTACAGCACCGAAAGCCCGCGCGCTTGCATCTGCGCGCCGCACAAGAAGAGCCCGAGTACCACGACGGTGACGATGCGGCGCAACACCGGGCTGGCGATCGACCGGCGCCAGGCTGCGATGCCGCCGAGGGCGAGCACCGTGGCCAGCGGGTAGAACGTCAGCAGGTAGCGATTGCCCCACTCGAGGCCGGTTCGGTAGGTGCCATCCGATTCCACCGCGAACGTGAACAGCAAGCCGATGCCGAGGAACAGGTAGAGACTGGTCGCGATCGCCAGCATCAGGTGGTCGGGCCGCCGCGTCCGCCAGGCATCGGCGACCGCCCAGGCCGCGAGCGCGGTGAACGGAGCCACCGGGAACAGCCCGTGCAGGGAGATGTACGGTTCCGGCAGCACCCCGAGCCAGGCGCTGAAGTCCAGAGCGAGGAACCCGGCGACCACCCCGACCGCTGTGCGCGTCTGTGGTCGGACTGCGAATGGGGCTGCCACGAGTGCTGCGAAGACCAGCAGCGCACCGATCCGTAGCGCCTCCGACAGCTCAGGGGCGCGATTGCCGGACGCGTCGATCAACATCGCGACGAGGGTGC
The DNA here is from genome assembly GCA_964475125.1 of uncultured Binatia bacterium (SeqCode). Lineage (GTDB taxonomy): Bacteria > Desulfobacterota > Binatia > HRBIN30 > CADEER01 > CAYYWP01. The sequence continues at coordinate 31,880 of CAYYWP010000007.1, forward strand.
CGGGGAGGTGGGGCAACCTGGCCAGCGCGGCGCCGGCATATGCTGGCGTTTCCTTGAGCAGCCATACGTGCCGCTCCGGGAGAAACCCGACGACCGTGACGGCGATGAGCGCGGCTGCCAGAACGCCAGCCGCCAGCCAGGGGCTGCGCCGGGTAGCGCGCGGTGACGGTGTGGCGGTGGCCGGCCGCACCACCCACCAGGCGATTGGCACAGCGACGGCAAGGACGACCAACTCGATGCGCAGCACGATAGCCGCCAGCAACAGCGGAACCGCCGCAACGCGCGCGCGCCGGTGCGCGCCAGGGGCTACCATCATCGTCAGGGCGGCTAGACCGAGCAGGGTGGCGAGCGTGTGTTCCCAATGGGTGAGGCTGAAGAACGCCACGGGCGTCGCCAGGCCGACTGCGAGGACAGCCAACGGACTGAGTCGCCGATCGTAGATTCGGACGAGGCGGCCGCTGAGCAGTGCGATCAGCCACCCGCTGAGCAGCGGCACGACGTAGAGCCCGCGCAGCCCCATCAGGCTGACCGCAGGGATGGTGATGAGCGAGAACCAGATCGGCCAGTGCAGCTTCACCGCGCCATCCGGCTGTTGCACGGGATAGAGATCCTCGTGTCGACAGCGGGTGGGGTAGAACGCGTAGGTCGGATCGAGGGCGGCACCGCCGTACGGGACGTGGTAGGTGAGGCCCCTGCTCCACCCGATACTGTGCAGTTGCAGGAACTTCGCCCCCTCGTCGGGCGAGTAGAAACCACCCGGGGGAACCGTGAACAGCAGCGCTCCATAGACGCCGAGCAGCGCAGCTGCTGCGAGCACGCCTCCGGACCACTTCATCCGTCCCAGACACTCGGCGGATGCGACAGCGCCCGCACCGGCGGCGCTGCACCGTTCACCGCTTGGCCAGATGATCGAGCGAACTGGCCGGCGAGACCGGTTACGTGTCGTCGCGCTTGTGCCGCAACAACCCCAGGCCGCCAAGCCCAGCCAGCAGCGCCGCTGCGGCCAGCAGGCCTGCGCCCGAAAGCGCTGGCGCCGGCGCTCTGTTCACACATGTCCCTTCGCGTCCCGGAACGTCACAGCTTGCGTTCGGGCCGTCGCACGGACTGTTGCAGCAAACGTCGTCGACACAGTTTCCGGACAGGCAGTCGGATGGATCGGTGCACATCGCGCCGTCGGGATACATCGCCGCGAATGCCTTCCAACTGAATGGCTGGTACGAAAGACCGGTGTAGTTGATCACCACGAAGGCGTTGAGAAGCATCAACGCCGGTACGAACGTCAGAATCAACCACCGCTCTCGCTTCATCGCTGCACCTCGCGCCCTCGTCCAGCCGCGCTACCGGGGTGTCGGCGAGACTCTGCCGGACCGGTCCTCCGATGTCAAGGATAAAGACTGGCAGCGGCCGTCAGGGAGCCGCGCCGTCGTCATCGATCGGAAGGCGCCGACTGCCGCGGGCGTCGAAGCGGAAGGGAACGGGGCGCAGCGCCGGGAGGGCGCTGCAGATCGCAGAGTGATGTTGCGGCGGCGCGCAGAGCAGTAAGAAGCCGCCGCCACCGGCGCCGAGGATCTTGCCGCCGACGGCGCCATGCGCACGGGCGGTGTCGTACCACTGGTCGAGCAGCGCCGTGGTGATGCCGCTGGCGAGGTGCCGCTTCTCCATCCAGTTGGCATGCAGGACCTCGCCGAACCCGTCGATGGCACCGCGCTGCAACGCCTCGCGCAGCTCGCCGGCGAGCGTCACCATGCGGCGCAGCCGCTGCCGCGTGAGCTCGTCGTGCCGGCTGTTGCGCGCCTGTTCTTCGAGGATCGTCTCGGCGCGTCGCGTCTGTCCGGTGTAGAGCAGCAGCAGACTTCGCTCCAGCCGGCGCTGGGCGGCCAGGTCGCAGCGGATCGGCTCGACCGTCACCTGACCATCCGGCAGGAAGCTGAAATACGTGATGCCGCCGTACGCGGCGCTGTACTGGTCCTGCTTGCCGATCGGGTGGCCGCAGCAACCGATCTCGATTTCGCAGGCTTCGCGCGCCAACTGTTCGGGGTCCGCCGGATGTCCGAGGTGGGCGTGCAGGGCGTTCAGCAGGCCGACCGTATAGCTGCTCGAGGATCCGAGGCCGGTGCCGCGCGACGGAATGTCGGAGACGGAGGTGATCTCGATGGCTCCGTCGATGCCCGTGAGCCTCAGCGCTTCGCGGATGAGCTCGTGGCGCAGGTCCTCGACCCGGTCGACGATCTCGGTTTGCGAATAGCTCGCGCGGATGCGACGGTCGAACTTCGGATTGACGGTGATGTAGATGTATTGCGTGATTGCCGCGCTGACCACGGCCCCGATCTCGCGCTCGTAGTAGGCCGGAAGATCCGAGCCGCCGCCGGCAAAGCTGATGCGCAGAGGCGTGCGTGAGATGACCATGCAGAGTCGGCCGGCCGTGATCGCCGCCCGCCTTACTCTGTCGCGGCCCATGGCCGCAAGGGCATCGCGACCGTCGCGCAGGCGCTTCTCGACGGCGCGGCGCCGATGTCGCACGACGCAACGGATCGGCGCGGCGCTGGTGTCGTTGCTCGCCGCTGCGCCGGTGTGTCGGGCCGCGCCCGGCCCCGCACCGCCACCGCCGGTGCCGGCCAGCCCGGTAAGGACGCCGACCGCGTTCGACTGCCGCACGGCTTTTCTCGGCATCGGCGATCAGGGGCTGCGCATCGACGCACGCGGGCGCGCGCATCTGGCGTACGTCGGCGAGGCAGTGTACTACGCGGTGGAGGACGAGACCGGCTGGCACGTCGAGATCGTCGCCGACCCCCCGGCGACGATCTACGCAGGCACCTATCAGCCGCTGGTTGCGCTCGCTCTGGATGCCAGCGGTGCCCCGCACCTGGCGTTCCTTGACCCAACGCATCGGTCCGTCCTGTCTGCGCGGCGAGCCGATGGCGGCTGGCGGATCGAGACGGCTGCCACCGCGGCGCCCGGCAAACGCATGACATACGAAACGGCGCTGGCACTGGCTGAGAACGGCGAGCCGCACATCGTGTACGCCGAGGCCGGCGTGCTGACCCATGCGCAGCGCACGGGCGACGGCTGGGTGAGCGAAATCGTCGATGGCAAGGGCTGGATGGAAATGTACTTCTCCTTGCAGGTCGACCGCGCCGGTGAAGCCCATGTCAGTTACTTCGCGGCCAGCGGCAAGAAGGCGTGCATCAAGTACGCGCAGCGGATCGACGGTCGCTGGCAGACGGAGTTCGTCGACCGCTCCGGCTTTCTCGGCGAGTTCAACTCGCTGGCGCTGGATCGGGCTGGCGCGCCGCATATCAGCTACCTCGACACCACGCACCGACGAGTGAAGCACGCGCGGCGCCGCGGCGATGGCCAGTGGGCGATTACCCTGGTCGACGCAGCGCAATGGTTCGGTGGGTTCACTTCGATTGCCGTCGATCGCGCCGGCCATCCCCATATCAGCTACACCGGTGTCGGCGACGAAGCCCGCTATGCGTTCCTGACTGGTGCCGAATGGCGTATCCGGCCGCTCGCGCGCAACGTCTGGTACACGGCGCTGGCGCTCGACAAGGCCGACGCCCCCATCATTGCCTACTACGAACGGAGCACCTGCGAGTTGGTCGTCGCGCGTTGGGACGGACGGCAATGGCTCAAACGTCGGGTGGATGGCGTACGCCCCGGTGCGCCGCCGCGTCTCGAGGAGGATGGGGCATCGCCCTGAGTCGAGTCCTGGCGATCCGACTACCGCCGGTCGGGTTGCATGCGAGGCTGGACAGGCCGTGCGGTGGTCGCGCCCTAGCCGCGAGATGCCGGCAGGTCGGGGATGTCGATGACCGGCCGCACTTCGACGGTGCCGCGGCGCGCCATCGGGATCCGCGCCGCGACCGCGATCGCCTCGTCGAGGTCCTTGGCCTCGATGAGGAAGTAGCCGCCCAGCTGTTCGCGCGTCTCGGCGAACGGGCCGTCGGTGACGAGGGGCTTGCCGTCGCGCAGGCGGACGCAGGTTGCCGTCGACGTCGCGTGCAGCGGCGCCGCGGCGCGATACCGGCCCGCCGCCTCGAGCTGGTGCGCCAGCTCCACCGACTCGCGGTAGCACTGCTCCCGCTCCACCTCCGCGAGGGCGTTCTCATCCAGGTAGATCAGCAGCATGTACCGCATGGTGCGTTTCCTTTTCCGCCGCTGTCGATCAGTCCCGATGACGGGCGCAGTTCCGCCCGCGCCGCCGGCATCGCCTCGCGTCGTCGCACGCAGCCGTCCCGGGTCGACAGAGCGGGCGAAAACCGCCAAGCTGCCGGTGACTCTCGGCTTCGGCGGTGACAACCGGCCACGGGCGATGCGCGATCTGGCGGCCTTCTACCGGGGCGAATTCGGACGCGTCTTGGCGAGCGTCCTGCGCTCCATCGGCGACTTTCACGTCGCCGAGGAAGCGGTGCAGGATGCCTTCGCCGCCGCGCTCGAGCAGTGGCCGGCCGACCAGTGGCCGGCGAACCCGCGCGCCTGGCTGATCTCGACCGCGCGCCACAAGGCCATCGACGCGCTGCGGCGCGGCGGTCGCTTCGAGGGCATTCGCGGCGAGCTGCGGCTGATCAGCGACACGGCCAGCGAGATGCCGGATCCGGCCGAGACCGCCATTCCCGACGAACGCCTGCGGCTCATCTTCACCTGCTGTCACCCGGCACTGGCGCCGGAGGCGCAGGTCGCCCTGTCGCTGCGCACCTTGTGCGGCCTGTCCACCGACGAGATCGCCCGCGCCTTCCTGGTGCCGCCGGCGACGATGGCGCAGCGCCTGGTGCGCGCCCAGCGCAAGATCTCCGCCGCCCGGATCCCCTACGAGGTGCCACCGCCCAAGGTGCTGCCCGAGCGCCTCGAGGCGGTGATGGCGGTCATCTACCTCGTCTTCAACGAGGGCTACGCCGCCACCGCGGGCGACAGCTTGGTGCGCGCGGACCTCTGCCGCGAAGCCATCCACCTCGGCCGCCTGCTGTGCGAGCTGTTGCCCCGCGAGCCCGAGCCGCCCGGCTTGCTGGCGCTGATGCTGCTGCACGACGCGCGCCGCGCCGCGCGCACCTCGGCGGAGGGGGACATGGTGTTGCTGAGCGACCAGGACCGCTCGCTGTGGGACCGGGCCCAGATCGACGACGGACTGCAGCTGGTCGCCACGGCGTTGCGCGGCTCTTTCGGCCCCTACACCCTGCAGGCGGCGATCGCCGCCGAGCACGCCCGCGCGCGGCGGGCCGAAGAGACAGACTGGCGGCGCATCGTCGCGCTGTACGACGCGCTGCACGTCGTGCGCCCGTCGCCGATCGTCGAGCTGAACCGCGCCGTCGCGCAGGCGATGGCCGATGGCCCCGAGGTCGGTTTGAGCGCGCTCGCCGCCATCGAAACCGCCGGCGGCCTCGAGGCCTACTACCTGCTGTGGGCGGCGAAAGCCGACCTGCTGCGCCGCCTGGGTCGTACGGCCGACGCCGCGGCGTCCTACCGCCGTGCCCTGGAGCTGGTCGCGACCGAGCCCGAGCGACGCTTCCTGCTGCAGCGTTTGCGCGAGGTCTGCGGCCAGGCGCGGCCATAGCCCGCGGCGCCCGCCTGAGGTCACAGCTCGACCATGGCCTTGAAGCCGCCGTAGATGAGGCGCTTGCCGTCGAAGGGCATCGCCCGGGGATCCATCATGGCGGCCAGGCGCGGGTCCTTCATGACCTTGGCGTTCACCCGGTCGCGGTGCCGGCGAGACTTGTAGACGATCCAGGAGAACCAGACGACCTCATTCGGCTTGAGCTTCACGCTCTGCGGAAACGAGGTGTAGCGGCCCGGCTTCACGTCGTCGGCGATGCACTCCACGTAGGCGAGCGCGCCATGCTGGCGCCAGATCTTGCCGGCGGTGCGGGCTATCCGCCGGTAGGCATCCGTATTCTTCTTGGGGATGGGCAGCACGAATCCGTCGACATACTTGGCCATGAACGCTCTCCTTCTTCAGCGACAAGAGACTGTACCGCAGGGGCGCGGCGAAGACACCGCCCGAGGGGGCACCGCCGGCTCACGCGCCGATCGCATTCGATTCCTCGTGTCCGGTCCCCGACCCACGGTCGTAGGCCTGTCTCAAGCGACCGATGTCGATCTTGCTCATCTCCAGCATGGCCTGCATGACTCGCTTCGACTTCTCCGGGTCCCGGTCTCGCATCATCTCGAGCAACGCGGACGGGATGATCTGCCAGGACAGGCCAAACTTGTCCTTGAGCCAGCCGCATTGCGACGGCGCCCCGCCGCCGGCCGTGAGCTTCTCCCACAAGTCATCCACCTCCTCCTGCGCCTCGCAGTGGACGAACAGCGAGATGGCTTCCGTGAACTTGAAATGCGGGCCGCCATTCAGCGCCATGAACTGCTGCCCTTCGAGTTGAAAGGTGCCGCACATGACCGTTCCCTTCGGTCCGGGTCCGGCGTCGCCGTAACGCACGAGGTCGAGGATCTTGGCGTTCTTGAAGATGGAGACGTAGAAGTTCATCGCCTCCTCGGCGTTGTCGTCGAACCACAGGAACGTGGTGATTTTCTGCTCGCTGGGCATGGATTCTCCTCCCTCCTGTCGAGTGACTCCACCGTATAGTCGAACGGGGCAGCCGGAAATCGACAGCGGCCGTGCGGCGGCCCACGCAACCGGCCCGGCCCGCCCTACGATCCTCGCTCGCGATCGAGGGCCACGTTGACCTGGCGCGCGCTTCGGCGCACGGTGGCGCGTCGGGAGGGGCCAGATGGCGTCGTCGGAATTGTGCTTCCTGTCGGCCGCCGAGCTGGCGGCGCGCATCCGCGCCCGCCAGGTGTCGTGCGCCGAGGTCATGCGGGCGCACCTGGCGCAGATCGAGCGGGTCAATCCGCGCCTCAACGCCATCGTCACGCTGCTGCCGGGCGAGCAACTGTTGGCGGCGGCCGCGGCGGCCGACCGGGCGCTGGCGGCCGGCGAGCCGGTCGGTCCGCTGCACGGCCTGCCGGTGGCGCACAAGGACATGGTGCCGACGCGCGGCATCCGCACCACCTTCGGCTCGCGCATCTTCGCCTCCCACGTGCCCGATCAGGACGGGCTGATCGTCGAGCGCCTGCGCGCCGCCGGGGCGATCATGGTGGGCAAGACGAACACGCCCGAGTTCGCCGCCGGCTCGCAGACGTACAATGCGGTCTTCGGTGCGACGCTCAACCCGTGGGACGTCACCAAGACCTGCGGCGGCAGCAGCGGCGGCGCGGCGGTGGCGCTGGCCGCCGGCATGGTGCCGATCGCCGACGGTTCGGATCTCGGCGGCTCGCTGCGCAATCCGGGCAACTTCAACTCCGTCGTCGGCCTGCGCCCCTCGCCCGGGCGGGTGCCGGCATGGCCGCGTCTGGTCGGTTGGTATCCCCTGTCGGTGCAGGGCATGCTGGGCCGCACCGTCGGCGACGTGGCGCTGGGGATGTCGGCCGTCGCCGGCCCCGATCCGCGCTCGCCGATCTCGGTCGCCGAGCCGGCGAGCGTGTTCGCGCAACCGCTGGGGCGCGATTTCCGCGGCGTGCGCCTGGCCTGGAGCGGCAATCTGGGCGGCCTGCCGGTCGATCGGCGCGTCACCCAGGTGCTGGAGAGCCGCCGCCAGGTGTTCGCCGATCTCGGCTGCGCCATCGAGGAGGCCGAGCCCGATTTCAGCGACGCCGACGAGGCCTTCCGCGTCTGGCGGGCGTGGCTCTTCGAGCTCAGCTACGGCAACTTGCTCGACGAGCATCGCGCTTTGATGAACGACAGCGTGGTGTGGAACATCGAAGAGGGTCGCAAGCTCACCGGTCCCGACCTCGGGCGCGCCGAGGTCAAGCGCACGCGCCTCTACCACCGCGTGCGCCAGTTCTTGGAGCGCTACGAGTTTCTCGTCTGTCCCGTCAACCAGGTCCCGCCGTTCGATGTGAAGCAGCCCTGGGTGCGCGAGATCGACGGCGTGCCGATGACGACGTATCTGGATTGGATGCGCTCGTGCTACTACATCTCGGTCACCGGCTTGCCCGCCATCTCGGTGCCGTGCGGCTTCACCCGCGACGGGCTGCCGGTTGGCGTGCAGATCGTCGGGCGACATCTGGCGGACGTCGACGTCCTCCAGCTGGCGCATGCCTTCGAGCAAGCCGCGGGCGTCGCCGCGCAGCGTCCTCCATTCGCCGGCTGACCACGCGGGTTGACGGCACACCGGTCTTGTCGGCAATTCTGTCCGATGCCCGCGATCGCCCCCGAGCTCGCCCGCGCCGCCGAGATCCTGGTGGCGGACTACTGCCGGGTCGGATCCGGCCAGCAAGTCCTGGTCACGGCCGACAGCGCCTCGGAGCGCGCCCTGGTCGACGCCGCACACAACGCCGCGGCGCTCGCCGGCGGCCGCGTCGCGACGCTGCGGATCGAGCAGCTGCCGTTTCAGGGCAGTCTCGCCGACCCCTGGATCGCCGAGCCGCTGGCCGCCGCCATCAAGGCGTGCGACGTGTGGCTCGACTTCACCTTTCCGTATCTCGCCGGCTCGCACGCGTACGACGCCGCGATGGCGAGCCAGCGCGTCGTCTACCTGCTCGGCGGCGATGTCGGCAGCGCCGGCCTGGTGCGCCTGCTGACGCGCGTCGATCTGGATCGCTTGTTCGCGGTCCACCACGCCTTCGATGCGGTGGTGACGCGCGCCCTGGGCCGCGAGTGTCGCATCACCACCGAGGCCGGAACCGACGTGGCGTTCACGCTCGCCAAGCCCGCCTATCAGAAGCCGCGCCACGCCGAGCGGCCCGGCTTCTACGTCATGCCGGGGCTGGTGACGATGTTTCCCGAGCCCGAGTCGGTGCGCGGCACGATCGTGCTCGAGGCGGCCTTTCACGAATGGTACGCGCCCATGCCGGCGCCGCTGGTGTTGCGCCTCGACGGCCGGATCCGTGAGGTGAGCGGCGGCGGCAGCGCCTGGCGCCCGATGGACCGCGCCCTGCGCCGCGCCGGCGGCGGCGAGTACGGCTCGGTGATCCACTTCACCAACGGCATCCATCCGACCGCGCGCAGCACCGGCACGTCGTTCATCGAGGACGCGCGCGTGATCGGCGGCGACGCCGTCGGCCTCGGCATCCCGTGGTGGTTGCCGGGCGGCGGCGAGAATCACCCCGACGGGGTCATCACGCTGCAGTCGATCCGCATCGACGGGGAGGAGATCGTCCGCCGCGGTACCCTCGTCGGCCCGCCCGAGCTCGTCGGTTTGGCGGCGGAGCTGGTGCCGCTGGCATCGGCGCTGCCAGGCTCGCGGTCCCCGTCCGAGTAGGCGCGGTCATGGAACACGGCCCCGTCAGTTGTTACGCCGGGGCGGCCGTGCGCCGCATCGGCGACGATCGCCTGCTCACCGGGCGCGGCGAGTACGTCGGCGACCTGGCGCTGCCCGGCACGCTCCACATCGCCTTCGTGCGCAGCCCGCACGCCCATGCGCGTCTGGTCGCCATCGACACCAGCGCCGCCAGCGCCGCGCCGGGCGTCGTCGCCGTCTTCACCGGTCGGGATCTGCTCGAGCCGTGCCGGCCGATTCGGGTCGAGTGCGCCTTGCCGGGCTATCGGCAGACCGAGCGGCGCGTCATCACCGTCGACAAGGTGCGCTTCGTCGGCGAGCCGGTGGCGGTCGTGGTGGCCGAGGACCGCTACCTCGCCGAGGACGCCGCCGAATTCGTCCACGTCACCTACGAGCCGCTGCCGGCGGTGGTCGACATGGAGGAGGCGCTGGCCCCGACGGCACCGCTGGTACACGACGAGATCGATAGCAACGCGCTCTTCCACAGCGAGTTTTCGAGTGGCGACGTCGCCGGCGCCTTTGCCGGAGCGGCGCATGTGGTGCGCGAATCGTTCCGCAGCAACCGTGTCGCCGGCGTGCCGCTCGAGCCGCGCGGCTGCGTGGCGCGCTACGACGCCGCCCGCCGCGAGCTGACGGAATGGTCGTCGACGCAGATTCCGCACCTGTTGCGTACGGCGCTGGCCGATCTGCTGAACTTTCCGGAGGAGCGCATTCGGGTCATCGCTCCCGACGTCGGCGGTGGCTTCGGCACCAAGGCGCACGTGTATCCGGAGGAGGTGCTGGTCGCGGCCTTGGCCATGCGGCTGGCCCGGCCGGTCAAATGGATGCAGGATCGGCGCGAGGATCTGCTCACCAGCATCCACGCCCGCGATCATCGCTACGACGTCGAGGCGGCGGTCGACGCGCGCGGGGTGCTGCTGGGCGTCAAGCTCCGGCTCCTTTCCAACGGCGGCGCCTACCCATCCTATCCCTTCGGCTGCACGCTCGAGCCAACCGGTGGCGCGCGTCTGCTGTCCGGCCCGTACAAGTTGCCCACCTACACCTACGAGGCATACGGGATCGCCACCCATACCTGTCCTTCAGGGGCGTACCGTGGCGTCGCCCAGCCGACGGCGCGCCTGGCCATCGAGGGCATCATGGATCGCATCGGCCGGGACCTCGGCCTCGATCCCGCCGAGGTGCGGTTGCGCAACCTGGTGCAGCCGGATGAGTTTCCCTACGTCAACGTCGTCGGCGCGCGCTACGACACCGGCAGCTACAGCGAGGCGCTGCGGCGGGCGCTCGAGCGCGCCGGATACGACGACTACCGGCGCCGCCAGCCAGCGGACCGCCTCGCCGGCGGCAAGTATCGCGGCATCGGCCTGTCGTGCTTTACCGAGATCACCGGCATCGGCCCGGCCGGCTGGGCGCCGCGCGGCGTGCGCCGCGTCCCCGGCTTCGACAGCGCCTCGATTCGCGTCGAGCCCACCGGCCGGGTGCGCGCGCTGGTCACCGCCGCCGATCAAGGGCAGGGCCACGCCACGACCTTCGCGCAGTTGGTCGCCGACGGTCTGGGCGTGCGCTTGAGCGACGTGACGGTGAGCGAAGGCGACACCGGCAACGGATTGTACGGCTCGGGGACCTTCGCCAGCCGCAGCGCCGTCGCCAGCGGCGGCGCCCTGGTCGAGTCGTCGGCTCAGCTGCGCGCCAAGATGCGGCGCATCGCCTCGGAGCTGCTCGAAGTCACCGCCGAGGACGTCGTGCTCGCCGAGGGGCGGGCGGCGGCGCGCGGCGCGCCGACCAGAAGCGTCAGCATCCGCGAGATCGCCGAGGTGGCCTACTCGATGACGCCGCGCGCGCTGCCGGCCGGCGAGGGCTACGGCCTCGAAGCGACGGCCTACTACGGCCCGCCGGCGGCGACGATGGCGAACGGCGCGCACGTCGTGCAGATCGCCATCGATCCGGAGACCGGCCACATCGACATCGAGCGCTACGTGGTCGTGCACGACTGCGGCCGGATCATCAATCCGGTGATCGTCGACGGGCAGATCCACGGCGGCACCGCGCAGGGCCTCGGCCAGGTGCTGCTCGAGGCGATCGTGTACGACCGCGACGGGCAGCTCCTCACCGCCAGCCTGATGGACTATTTGCTGCCGACCGCGAGCGACACGCCCGCGGTGGAGAGCGAGCACCTGGAGACACCGTCGACGGACACGCTCGGCGGCTTCAAGGGGGTCGGCGAAGGCGGCGTCATCGGCTCCATCCCGGCCTTGGTGAGCGCGGTCAGCGACGCCCTGGCCGGCCTCGGCGTGATGGTGAGCGCGCTGCCGCTCAGCCCGGATCGCGTGCGGGCGTTGATCGAAGGAAGAAATACTTAGCCACAGATGAACACAGATAAAGATCTCAGATACTCAGTGTTCTCTCTCTGTGTTCATCTGTGTTCATCTGTGGTTGGTTTCTCAGGGAGTTAGATAATGGAAAAGCTGGTTGGCAAGGCGGTCAAGCGGGTTGAAGATGGCCGGTTTCTGCGCGGGGCGGCGACGTTCGTGGAGGACGTCCAGCTGCCGGGGATGCTGCACGTCGCCTTCGTGCGCAGCCCACATGCGCACGCCCGCATTCGCCGCATCGATGCCAGTGCGGCCCTGCGCCTGGCCGGCGTGCGGCGCGTCTTCACGGGGACGGACGTCACCGGCGCGATCAAGCCGATGGGCGTGCCGCCGCGCCTGGATGCGTACCCACCCGGCGCGATCAAGGACGTCAAGTGGCCGTGCCTAGCGCACGGCAAGGTGCGTTTCGTCGGTGAGCCGGTGGCGGCGGTGATCGCCGAGTCGCGCTATCTGGCGGAGGACGGCGCCGAGCTGGTCGAGATCGACTACGACGTCTTGCCCGTGGCGGTCGACCCCGAGCAGGCGCTGGCCCCCGGCGCGCCGATCCTGCACGAGGAGTTCACCGACAACGTCGCCGTACACGTCACAGGCGAGGCCGGCGACGTGGCGGCGGCGTTTCGCGACGCGGCGGTGGTGGTGGGCGATCGCTTTCGCACCAACCGGCACTTCGCCCTGCCGATGGAAGGGCGGGCGACGCTGGCCGAGCCGGATGCCGACGGCAACCTGACGTTGTGGACCTCGTCGCAGAATCCGTTCGTGGTGCGCACGCGCGTCGCCGAGATGCTGGGCTTTCCGGAGCAGAAGCTGCGCGTCATCACGCCCGACGTCGGCGGCGGCTTCGGCATGAAGGCGATCGTCATTCCGGAAGAGGCGCTGACCTGCTTCTTCGCCCGCGAGCTGCACGCGCCGGTGCGCTGGATCGAGGATCGGCGCGAGCACTTCCTCGCCGCCTACCACTCCAAGGACGCCATCCTCGATGCCGAGATGGCGTTCGCCAAGGACGGCACGCTGCTCGGCCTGCGCTGCTCGGTGATCGGCGACATCGGCGCCTACAGCGCCGACCCGTGGCCGTCGTCGCTCGAGCCCATGCACATGGCCGTGGCGCTGCCCGGTCCGTACCGCGTGCGCAACTACGCCTTCGAGGTACGCGCGGTGTGCACCAACAAGACCACCCTCAGCACCTACCGCGGCGTCGGCCAGCCGGCCGCCGTGTGGGTGCACGAACGGCTGATGGATCTGGCGGCGCGCCGCCTCGACATCGATCCGGCCGAGCTGCGCCGCCGCAATCTCATTCCTCCGGAAGATTTTCCTTGCACGTCCATCAGCGGCCTGCCGTACGACAGTTGCAGCGCGACGCAGGCGCTCGCCAAGGCGCTCGAAATGAGCGACTACGCCGGCTTTCGCCAGCGCCAGCGCGAGGCGCGGTCGCGCGGGCGGTACATCGGCATCGGCATCGGCAACTTCATCGAGATGACCACCTACGCGGGGCGCTGGGCGGCCTCGGTCGGCTACGAGCTGAGTCCCTTCGAGGCGGCCAACGTGCGCATGGAGCCCGATGGCGGGGTGGTGGTGCGCGTCGGCACCCTGTGCCACGGTCAGGGCCACTACACGACCTGGGCGCAAGTGGTGGCCGACGAGCTCGGCGTCGGCGTCGAGGACGTGCGCGTCGTGCAGGGCGACACCCACATCACGCCCTACGGCTGGGGAACCTTCGGCAGCCGCAGCACCGTGGCCGCCGGCGGGGCGCTGGTCGGCGCCGCCTCGCAGGTGCGCGAGAAGATGCTGCGCATGGCCGGTCATCTGATGGAGGTCGACGTCGCCGACCTCGAGCTGGCGCGCGGCAGCGTGCGGGTCAAAGGGGTGCCGTCGCGCGCGATGTCGATTCGCGAGCTGGCGCGCTCTTCGGTCTTCGCGGCCTGGCGCGGCTTGCCGGAGGGACAGACGCCCGGTCTCGAGGCGACGTACTACTTCGACCCTCCCGGCTTGGTGTTCTCGAACGGCGTGCACATCGCCGAGGTCGAGGTGGAGATCGAGACCGGGCGGGTGAAGATCGAGCGCTACCTGGTGGTCGAGGACTGCGGCCGCATCATCAACCCGATGATCGTCGAGGCGCAGGTAGCCGGCGGGCTGGCGCAGGGCATCGGCAACGCGCTCTACGAGCACCTGCTGTACGACGACAACGGTCAGCTGCTGACGACCTCGCTGATGGATTACCTGGTGGCCACCGCCACCGAGGTCCCGACCGTGCGCATCGGCCACATCGAGACGCCGACCCCGCTCACCGAGCAAGGCTTCAAAGGTGTGGGCGAGAGCGGCGCCATCGGCTCGCCCGCTGCCATCGCCAACGCCGTCGCCGACGCCCTGTCGCCCTTCGGCGCCGAGGTGTCCGAGCTGCCGATGACGCCCGAACGCGTCTGGCGCCTCGCCCATCCATCCTGATCCACGCGCCACCGGACGCGCGGCCAGCCGCGGACGGACATGGCACGCGCCCCTACAATTGCAATGCGTGTTGGATGGCGGCGGGGTAGGCGGGCGAGGGGGCCAGCGCGTGGTAGCGCAGGCATGCCTCGGTAAACTTGATGACGTGCTCGTCGCCGTGCGCGACAGCCTGATCGATCAGCGCCGGCGGGCCGCCGCCCGCCGGCGCAATCTCCCCGCCGATCGGCGGCGCGCTGCCGATCGCGGCGTAGAGCGCCGCGGCCGCCTGCCAGGTGAAACGCAACGCGCCGCGGCCGGTAGCCTCGTCGAGATGGGGCAGCAGGTTGCCGAGCGCGGCGAGACTGGTCACGCCGTGAATGAACACGATCGTCGTCAGGCCGTCGCGGGCGTTGGCGAGGTAGATGCGAGCGAACAGCTCGACGAGCGCGGCGAGCAGCGGTGCCAGGTCGCCGTCGACGTCGAGCCAATCGATGACCGGCGCGAACGCCGGCCAATCGTCGAGCGCCGCGAGCGCCGAGTCGATCGTGCCGGCGAAGCGGCGCCGCGCGGTGGGAACGAGCGCGATCCGCTCGACGGCCGGGCGCGGCGGCAACCGGGGCGCGGCGTACGGCGCCGCCGGCAGCTCGCGAAAGGTCGCCGCCCAGTAGGCGAGACCATCGGCGAGCTCGCGCCGGCGAGCGGTGGTATCGGCCGCGGCGAGGCTCCGCACCGCATGTCCGACCCGGATGAGGCCGTGCGTGGCGGCCGCGGCGCTGCCCGGCATCAGCCGGTTCACCCAGCGCTCGAGCGCGACGCGCCACGGCTCGCCATCGAGCTGGCGGCGGAAGAGGTCGCTCCAATCGGCGAAGCGATGCTCCTGCCCCAGGGCCGCGCGCCAGTTGGCGACGGCGATTGGCGCACTGGCAGTCGGGCGCGGCAGCATGCCGGCCCGATAGCGTTCGATCCACGGCAGCACGGCCTCGCCCTGCCCGAGGGCGCACAGGGCTTCGGCGGCCATCGGCGCGTGGTTGGTGAGTCCGCTGCGCAGGTCGGGGCCGTAGTCCGCGAGGATGTTCAGCGCCTCGTCCATGTGGGCATACGAGCCGACCGTCTGCACCTTGCTGCCCATGCGGTGACGCTTGTACCGTGAGGCGAGCCGAGACAACACCCCGAGGGCATCCGGCTGTCCTGGACTGAGACCATGAACGACCTCCGCGTGCTTGCGCTGGCCCTGTGCGCGGCCATCCTGTGCGAGAGCCCGGCGGACGCCCAGCCGGCAGCGCAGCGCACGCCAGGCCCGGCGTCGGAAGTCGGTCGCATCGTCGCCCGCCTATTGCCGACGCCTGCGATCAGCCCTGCTGCGGGCTTCACGGCCCGCGTCATCGTCCCGCCGGGGCAGGCGTACGACCCGGTCGACGTACGCATGCGCGGCACGACTGCCTTTCTGACCGATGAGGGCGGTCAGGAAGGGAGCCGGGGCGGTCGGTTGCTGACCGTCGACGCCAGCGGGCGCCTGGGCGTTCGCCTCGACGTCGATGCGCTGACGCCGGTGATCGGCTTCGATCTGGCGCCCGCCAGCGTCGCCCCTCACCCCGGCACCCTGTACGCGCTGGCCCAGGCCCAGGCCGGGTGGGACGGCGGTGCCGACGCCGCCCACGTCATCCTGCGCATCGACCCGGATGAGCGAACCGTGGTCGTGCTCTGCACCCTGCCGGCGGCCGGTCGCGAGCGCGCGCCCGGAAGCATGGGCGCGCTGGCGCGTTTCGGGCCGGACGGGTCGCCGTTCGCCGGGCGCTTCTTTGCCCTCGCCGCCGGCAACTACGTCGTCTACCAGGTCGCCCCGGATGGGCGGTGCACGCCCTTCGCCGCTCTGCCGGCGCCCTACTACGGTCCCACCGGCATCGCCTTCAGCGCCGATGGTGAAACGATGCTCTTGAGCGCCTCGACGTACGACCCGCTCGCCGGGGCTGCCCAGGGGCGACCCGGGGTCGTGCTGCGCGTGCGTGCCGACGGCACCGTCGATCCCAAGCCGCTCGTCGAGGGGCTCGCCCAGCCGACGGGTCTTGCCGTGGCGCCGCCGGAGTTCGGCACCTATGGCGGGCAACTGTTCGTCGCCGACGCCGGGCGCTTCGAGATGCCGGTGCCGATGACGCAGGCGCTGCAGGCCGATGGCGCCGTCTACTGGGTTGGGCCCGACGGCGCGCTCGCCATGGTGGCGTCGGGGTTCATCAACCCGCTCGGCCTGCAGTTCGACGCCGACCGCCTGTGGGTCACCGACATCGCCGGCGACTTTACCGGCGGGCGGCGCGAGCTGCCGGACGGGTTCGTCGTCGAGATCCGGCCGCGCCGATAGCGCCGCTGTTTTTCCCTGGCAGGCGGCGCGCCGTCGCCTGCCTGCCAGCGCGCGAAGGGCTGTGGTGCGGCGCGCTCAGGGCTGCGCGCCGTGCAAGGCGCGCCAGACACGGTTCGGCGTGAACGGGGTCTCGGTGAGCTGCAGGTGGTGTTCTGGAAAGGCGTTCTCGATCGCGCTGGCGATGGCGGCCAGCGGTGCGGCGATGCCCGACTCGCCGGCGCCTTTCATGCCCATGAGGGTGAAGGGCGACGGCGTCACCTGGTGGGCGAGGGTGCAGGGCGGCATTTCGAGCGCCGTCGGCAGGGTGTAATCCATGAAGGTGGCCGTGCGGAGCTGGCCGTTCTCGTCGTACACCATGTCTTCGTACAGCGCCCCGCCGAGGCCCTGCGCGATCGCACCGAGGACGTTGCCGTCCACCAGCTTCGGGTTCACCACGAAGCCGGCGTCGTGCACCATGACGTAGCGCAGCACTTTCACCAGGCCGGTGTCGGGGTCGACTTCGACCACCGCGATGCAGGCGCCGTTCGGCCACGTCGGGTACGGGCTGATGCGGCCCTGGGCGTCGGGCTCGTGGTGCACGTTGTCGATCTTGTAATAGCGCGTCGACTCCAGCCCGGGTTCGATGTCCGAGGCCTCGCGGCCGAAGGCATGGCGGTAGACCAGGCTGGCGACCTCGCGGAAGGAGATGCTGCGCGTCGGCGCGCCCTTGACGAAGATGCGGCCGTCGTCGGCGTCGAGATCGGCCGGCGCCACCTCGAGCACCCGGCCGGCCACCTGGTGCATCTTGGCGCGCAGGTCGAGGGCGGCGAGGCGCGCCGCGGCGCCGCCGATCATGACGCTGCGCGAGCTGAAGTTGCCGAGGCCGAACGGGCAGGTGTCGGTGTCGCCCTGTACGACGCGGATGTCCTGGAGCCGCGCGCCGAGCGCGTCGGCGACGAGCTGGGCGATGCCGGTCTCGTTCCCCGAGCCGGGCGAGGTCACGCCGGTGAGCACGGTCACCTCGCCGGAGGGCGCGACGCGCACGGTGGTGCCGTCGTAGCCCTGCACGTAGCCGCCCGGCAGCGCGCAGCCTTCCGGGGTGAGCTCGAAGGCGAACCCCATGCCGAGACGGCGGCCCTGCTGCCGCGCCGCGGCTTGCTCGGCGGGGAAACGATCGGCGCCCGCAACCTCGAGCGCCTGTCGCACGGCGCTGGCGTAATTGCCACTGTCCAGCACGGCACCGGAGACCTGGGTGTAAGGGAACTCCTCCGGGGCGAGGAAGTTCTTCAGGCGGACGGCGGCGCGTGACAGGCCGGTGGCGTCGGCGACCTGGTCCATGACGCGCTCGAGGAGGAAGCAGGCCGCCTCCTTGCCGAAGGCGCGGTAGCCGTTCCACGGGCACTTGTTGGTGACCACGATGTAGAGGTCGATGTGACAGTTGGCGATCTTGTAGGGTCCCGGCACGCAGTAGGCGCTGACGTAGGCCATCGCCCAGCCGACGAAGGTCGCGGCCACGCCGACGTCGGCGACGATGCGCACGCGCAGCGCCGTGACGCGGCCGTCGCGTCGGTAGCCGGCCTCGAACGTGATGCGCTCCTCGCGCGCGTGTCCGCCGGCCAGGAAGTGCTCGGTGCGTTCCTCCACCCACTTGACCGGCCGCCCGGTGGCGCGCGCCGCGTGCGCCACCAGGACCTCCTCGGGGAAGACCGGCGCCTTCTGGCCGAAGCCGCCGCCGACGTGCGGTTGGATGACGCGGATGTCGCGCTCCGCCATGCCGAGCGTTTCCGACAGATAGACGCGCAGCGGATGCGGGCCCTGGGTCGACGACCACACGGTGAGTTGCTCGGCGTAGGGGTCGTAGCTCGCGGCGCTGGCGCGCGGCTCCATCGGCGCCGCGACGTAGCGCTGCGCCCGGACGCTGCCGCGCCGGACGCCGTCGGCTTCGGCCAGCGCCGCGGTCACGTCGCCGCTGGTGAAGGTGCGCTGCAGCATCACGTTGTCGCCCCATTCGGGCTCGACGAGCGGCGTGCCCGGTGCGAGCGCGGCCTCGGCATCGGAGACCACCGGCAGCTCTTCGTAGTCGACCGCGATCAGCTCCAGGGCGCGGTGCGCGGTGTAGCGGTCCTCGGCGACCACCGCCGCGACTGCCTCGCCGACGAAGCGCACGCGCTCGCTCGGCAGGGCGTACAGGGAGACGCCTTTTCCTCCCGGATAGTGCGCGGCGTTGGCGGCCGCCACCATCGGTCGGGTCGCGGCGCGGATCTCCTCGCCGGTGATGACGGCGATCACCCCGGGAAAAGCGCGCGCCGGCGCGGCATCGATGGATCGCAGGCGCGCGTGCGCGTACGGACTGCGCAGCACGGCCATTGCCGCCATGTCGGGCAGGGTGAGATCGGCGGTGAAAGTCCCGTGGCCGCTGGCCAGCGCACGGTTGGTGAGGCCTGGAACGCTCTGTCCGACGTACTTCACGGCTCACTCCTCCTCCGCGTGCAGCAGGGTCGCCGGTGCCCCGGCCTGCGGCTCGCATGAGCCTTATAACGGAAAGTGGCTCAAACCGCGTAGTGCGCGAGGACGGCCTTCGCCGGCGCTCAGCCGGGTCGGCTGTTCCCGGCCGCAGAGCGGCGATCTTATGGCTTTCCCGGAACCGGAACACCCAGATCGTCACAAATCTTTCGAGCCAGGTGGTTGCTGATCTCCGTGTGTCGAGGAACCGCGCTACGCTTGCCCAGCGATGGATTGTGCCACCACGAATGTCTTGCACCTTCACGAAGGAGCGCGCAGCCATGCGAGGCCAGATGGCGCACTAACCTTGATCGGACAAAAGAAATTCAACGCAGAGACGCGGAGGTCGCAGAGAACGCGGAGCCCGACGGCCGAGAGCGTGACCCCAAACCCAATTGACCATGACGATGAGTCAGCGCTCGAACTCATGCACGCTGCCTCTGTGTCGTCTGCGTACTCTGGGTCTCTGCGTTGAGGTTTTTTCAGGAAGTGCTTGTGCCGCGACGTGTTCCGCTCACCCGTCGACGAGCTCAGGGATGCCCTGAGCCCGTCGACGGGTGGGCGGAACACGTTTTTCAACGGGCTGCTAATGGTCTGCGTGTTCTCCGCGATTGTCCGTTCTCCTTTACAAGCGCGGGAACACCTCCTTGGCGATGGTGCGCACGATCTCATCCCCCCGTTCCGCCGGGGCGGGGAAGATCGCCACCGAATCCGAGCCCGTCTGCAGGTAGCGCTTGATCTTCTCGGCGCACTCCGCCGGGTCGCCGGCGACGCCGAGCTCGTCGATCCACTCCTCCGGCATCTCGTTCGTCACCGCTTCGACCCCGCCCTTGGCGATCAGCTTCTCGAGCAGATCGGCGCACCCCGGCACCTCGGTGAGGGCACAACGGCCCACCGCCACCATGTAGAAGGCGAGGATCGGTCGCATGGCGTCGCGCGCCTTCCGGCGATCCTTGTCGACCGAGCACAGGACGTAGGTCACGACGCGATGCTGCTCGGCCGAGCGCCCGCTGCGCGCCGCGCCCTCGCGCACGCGCTCGCGCAGCCATTGCACGTAGCTCGGCGCCGCCATCACGGAGACCACCGTGCCGTCGGCGATCTCGCCGGAGAGCTGCAGCATCTTCGGGCCGACGACGCCCATGTACATCGGCAGGCGTTCGTGCGGCACGTGCGTCAGCTTGACGCGGTCGAAGTAGTAGAGCGCGCCTTTTTCGGTCACCTCTTCGCCGGCCAGCAGGCGCGACGTGGTGGTCAGGCATTCGCGCAGCGCGGTCATCGGTGATTTCGGCAGCAAGCCGATCTGCCGCATCCAGTCCGGCACCCCGAGGCCGAGGCCGGGGAGCAGCCGCCCGGGGTACATGCGCGCCAGCGTGGCGATCTCCATGGCGAGGATCGCCGGGTGGCGGACCAGGGCGGAGACGATGCCCAGGCCGATCGGGATCTGCTTGGTGCCGGCCAGGGCCACCGTCGCCCCCGAGATGCCGCCGGTGAAAAAGCAGTCTTCGGCGATCCACAGCTCGTTGTAGCCGAGCTCTTCCGCCGTACGCGCCGTCGCGGCCAGCGTCTCGGGGGCGCTGGCGCTGCCCAGCACCAGGCCGACGGGCGGTCGTTTCATCGCGCTCATACGGGTTGCCTCCCTTGCACGGTATCGCGTCTCACGGACGCGGGAACACTGCTTTCGCCGCGGTGCTCACGATGGGCTCGCTGTGTCCGGGCGGGGCCGGCCGGACGAGCACCGAATCCGCCCGCCCTGCAGCTGCCCGCCCCAGCCTATTCGATGATCTCGCCGTGGATGGCGAGGTAGTCGCCGATGAAGCTGCCCCACTCCTTGAAGAAGGCTTCCATCTTCGGCCCCGTGGTCAGCTCCTTGCGGTAGGGTTCGAGCTCGGTGATGTCGATGACCTCGAGATAGTCGTACGGCGGCTGCTCGTCGCCCTGGTACATGCCGGTGATGCGCGTGACGTGGTAGCGCTTGATGGTCTGCAGACCGCGCGCGAGTGGATAGTCCACCGTGCGCACCCACGCCTCGTACGCCTTCGGGTCGGCCCCCGGGCGCAGCTTGGTGAGAAAAAACACTCGCTGGGCCATGCGTCCTCCTCGTGAATGATCAGCGGCGCCGCTGCTCTAGCACGCCCCTCTGCGTCGCTCTAGCAGGATGCTGAAAAACCCGCCGCTCACCCTGAGCCCGTCGAAGGGTGAGCGGCGGGTTTTTCAGCATCCTGCTAGGCCAACGTTTCGAGGGGCTGAAACTCGTAGTCGAGGCCGAAGCCGCGCGGGCCGAAGACCTTCAGGGCTTCCGGGGTGCGCATGATATCCGGCGTCGACACGGCCATGATGCGCACGCGCTGGCCGTAGCGAATCGCCTCGGTGGTGATCGGCTCGGCGGTCTCGGCCTCGAGGACGCAGATGAGATCGGGGACGATCGCCTTCACGACGCCGTTGGAACGCGCGATGAGGTGTTCGTTTTGGAAAATGATCTCGAGCCGGCTGCCGTCGGCGGCCTCCAGCTTGGCGAAGCCGCGCACGAAGCCCTCGGTCGTCTGCCGCATCACGTCGGCCACCTTGCCCTCGAAGATGACGCGCGCGTAGCGGTACGGCGTCGTCTTCAGCATGGCGATGAGGGTCGCGAAGGGATCCTCGTGCCGCTCGCGCGCCTCGCGCAGGCAGCGGCCGATCTCGATGCCGAGCGTCGTCGTGCCCCCGATCGAGACCCGCTTCGCCGTCGCGCCGTCCATCGAGTACTCGGCGATGTACGCCGCCCCGCCCATGCGCACGGTGACGCCGCGCGCCAGGTGCTCCATCATCTTGTTGCTGTGCGCGTTGATGATGGTGGAATCGCCGTGGTCGTTGGTGACCACCATCGGGGTGCCGGAGACGCCGTAGACGTGGAAGGTCTCCATCTGCAGCTCGGGAAAGGCGCGGCCCATGCCGTCGGCATCGACCACCGGAATGCCGAGGCGCGCGGCGACCAGGAGCGGCATCATGGAATTGATCCCGCCGCACTCGATCGGCATGGTCGCGTAGGCCTTGCGACCGAGGTAGGCCTCGAGCGTGCGCAGCGAGCCGACGATCTCCGATCCGGCCGGGATCTTTTCCACCAGCACGGTCGGTGCCCCCATCATGGCCGTCGGGATGATCAGGGCGTCGTCCGGTACCTCCGCCAGCGGGATGAGATTGACCCGGCCGCCGGCGCGCATGGCCTCCTGCACGATCAGCCGTCCGATGTACGGATCGCCGCCGCCCCCGGTGCCGAGAAACGCCGCGCCGCGGGCGAGGTCTTCGAGGTCTTGCAGTGTCAGGTCGCGCCCCATGCTCACGCTCTCTTCGTCTCGGCCGGCGCGCTGGCCGCCGAGGCGGGTTGCTGCGCATCGAAGCGGAGATCGCCCACCGCCTTGACCCGGATGCGCGTCGCATTGCCGGGCAGGTAGGTCAGCGGCACTTCTTCGATGTCGACGATCTTCATGCTCTCCGGCACGGCGCCGGCGGCGACGGCCTTTTCGGTCGCCTCGGCCTTGGCTTCGTTCAGCGCCTCCTCGCGCGACAGGCTGGCGAGCGAGAAGATGCGGTCGACCTCGCCGCCCACTTGCGCGATGGCGGCGCCAATCGCATTGGCGACCGCGAAATGGTCGGGCTTGACGATCGTGTCCTCCGCCCCCAGGCGGTTGCCGACGAGGATGCTGCCGCCGCCCACCACGACGACGGGGATGGCCTCCTTGCTGGTCTTCATGCGGTCGACGACTTCGGCGATATCGGTTTCGATCGTGCTCAGCGCGCGCGATACCAGGTCGGCCGGCAGGTGACTGACGCGGCGCCGATCGCCGATGTCGGCGAGGCCGGCCGCGACGGCGATATCGGTCGCGGTGAGCGTCTCGCCGCCGAACACCAGCGCCTTGCTGGTGAGCTCGTAGCCGACGCTGGTCGGCCCGACGGACACGCGGTCGCCGGCGTGGACCAGGCTGCCGCCGCCGATGCCGAGCGAAAACACCGCCGGCATGCGGAAGTTGGTGCGCACGCCGCCGATCTCGGCCGCCAGCGTCGCTTCGCGGGGAAAGCCATGCTGCAGCACGCCGACGTCCGAGGTGGTCCCGCCGATGTCCACCACCACGCAGTCGGCGAGTCCGGAGAGGAATGCCGCCCCGCGCATGGAGTTGGTCGGCCCCGAGGCGAAGGTCGCGACGGGATACGTCTCGCTGTACTCGACGCTCATCAGGGTGCCGTCATTCTGGCTCAGGTAGAGCGGGGCGGTGATCCCGAAGGTGTCGAGGGCGGCGCGAAAGGCGCCGGTGATGTGGACGGCGAGATCGCGCAGACAGGCGTTCATGATCGTCGCACTCTCGCGCTCGAGCAGGCCGACGCGCCCGATCTCATGCGACAGGCTGATCGCCACGCCGGGAATCTCGCGCTGGAAGAGCTCGGCGGCCTGGCGCTCGAGGTCGCCGTTGACCGGCGAAAAGACGGCCGTAATGGCGATCGAGCGGATGCCCTTGGCTTTGATGTCCGCGGCGACCCGGCGCAGCTCGCCGACGTCGACCGGCGAGATGGGTCGGCCGTCGAACTCCTGTCCGCCGTGGCAGAGGTAGGCGTGGTTACCGATGGCGTCGCGCAGGTCCTCCGGCCACCCCGCCATCGGCGGCAGCGCGCTGGTCGCCGGCAGGCCGAGGCGCACGGCCGCGGTCGCCATCAGCCGCCGGCGCTCGACCACCGCGTTGGTGAAATGGGTGGTGCCGATCATCACCGCTTGCACGGCGCTCGGCGCCAGCGCCTTGCGGGCCGCCAGGCCGTCGAGCGCCGCGGTGATGCCGCTCATGACGTCTGGCGTGGTTGCCGTCTTGATCTCGGCGAGCACGGCGGTGCCGTCCATCAGGACCGCATCCGTGTTCGTGCCGCCGACGTCGATGCCGATGCGCATTCTCTTCCCCCAGTTGCCCTGATCTGCCGCGCGGCCGCTGGCCCGTCACCCCGGCGCGCCGGCCAGGGCGCGGGTCGCGATCGCCGCTCCCTCGGCGAGCGCCTGCAGCTTCATCCAGCACACCTTCGGGTGGACGGTTCCCAGGCCGACGAAGGTGCCGAAGCCGCAATCCGTGCCGGCGATGAGATTGTCGCGACCGACGACGCCCGCCCAGCGCTCGATGCGTTGCGCCACCGCGCGCGGGTGCTCGACCACCTGTGTCTTGGTGTCGATCATGCCCGGGATGAGCGTCAGGCCGTCGGGCACGCGGACTTCCTTGAACAGCTCCCACTCATGGGCGTGCGCCGGGTTGGCCGCCTCGAAGCTGATGGCGGCGACGTTGGCGCGCAAGGCGGCCTTGAGGACGTCGCGCAGTGGGTAGTCGTGGGTATGCGGCCCGCAATAGTTCGCCCAGCACAGGTGCATGCGCGCGCGCTCGCGCGGGATGCCGGCGAGGGCGCGATTGATGCCCTCGACGTGTACCTGCGAGACCGCCTCGAAGCCGCGCTGCTCGATTTCCGACCACATCCAGGTGTGGAAGTCAGCACCGAGGGCGAGGTCCGGTGCATCGACCTGGACGAGAAAACCCGCCTCGACGATGGCCCGGTACTCGGCGTTGAGCGCGTCGCCGAGGGCGAGCACGTAGTCGTCATAGGTCGGGTAGTATCGATTGGGCGCGCACATCGTGACGATGCCGGGCGAGGCGGCGGGAATGAAGGCCTCGCTGGCTGGATGCGCTGCCAGCGCCGATCGGAACGTGGCGATGTCGCGCCTGACCTGATCGAATCCGGTGTAGCGCAGCGGACCGTCGCAGATCGGAATCGTCAGGCGCGTATTCTGGTACGTGAACGCCGCCAGCTCCGGCACCGGTTCCAAATCGCTGAAGGAGAACGCGCCGTGCGCGTCGATCGCGCCGCTGAAGCCGGCGATGCGCTCGCGGGTGTAGTCGATGTAGCCGTTCTTCGACATCTCGCCGTCGGAGACGACGTCGATCCCCAGCTCCACCAGGCGCCGGACGGCTTCCGCAGTCGCGCTGCGCACGCGCGCCTCGAAGGCCGCCGGGTCGACCGGTTTTCCTTCCTGCCGCGCCAGGTGCAGGGCCACCAGGTCGTCGGGGCGGGGCAGGCTGCCGGTCAGCGTGGTGAGGATGCGGGTGGCGTTGCTGCGCTTCAAGATCCGCTCCACGGTGCCGGGCGCGCCGAGCCGGCGGACACCGGCGGTCGAACGCGCCCCCGCCCGCGCCACGCCCCACCGAGTTGCAGGCATTCCATATCCCGCGTCCCATAGCGGAGGACTCGGTGGGACGGCAACCGCCCTCTTTGAGTCGTGGCGTTCCAATTCGCTCGATCGTCTGCGGGGAAGCCTCCCCGGCGCTGGGTCCAGGCGCCGTCGCGGCGGCGGTTCACTGCAGGGGATTGCGAATGCGCAGATCCGGAAAGGCGGAGAAATCGCGGTCCGCAGTGAGCAAGACGTCCACGCCGTGCACCGCACACAGCGCCGCGATCCGCGCGTCGTGAATCAGCGCGCCGCGGACACGCGGATGGCGCATGTAGCGCTCGAGGCTGAGCAGAAAGTCCGCCGTCTCGCCCAAGAGGGTCATCGACGGGGAGCCGCACCACGCCGCCAGTTGCTGCCAGGCTTGCTCGGGTGTGCTGGCCGTTTCCTTCCAGATGCGCGGATTCGTCGCCACGCTGAAGAACTCGTAGAGGCACGGCCACGGGATAGCCCAAGCGGCTGTTCCCTCGGCGAGAGAACGCATCAACGCTTCAGCGCGCTCGTGATGGCGCGCCTCGCGGCGGTGAGCGTAGACGAGCACGTTCGTGTCGACCGCGATCATCGCCGCGTCGGCTCGCCGTAGATCTCCGCCCGCAGGTCTTGCCACGAGTATGCCTCGAGTGGGTCCGGCTGCCCGGCACTGCCGACACTGCAGTCGGGCAGCCGGTAGCGGCCGCGCCCGGCCGGCGTGGCCAGGACGAGGCGTAATCCCTCCTCGATTACGGCGCGCAAGGGGCGTCCGGTGCGCCGGGCGTGCCGTTTGGCGCGCACCAGCAGATCGTCTCGCACTTCGACCGTCGTTTTCATGGATACAGCCTACCTGTACGCCGTCGTATGGGCAACCCATATCAGGCGGGCCTTATCAGCTTGCTCGCGGCGGCTCATCGCCTTGTGCCGCAATCCGTCTCCGGCTCGATGCCGCTGCCGGTCGGCGGTGGGCGCGGCAGTTGCGCGGCCGGCGAGGACGGACGACAATCGGCATGCCGGAACGGCGGGAAGGAACGGGTCGATGGCGAGACGGATCGCGGCCGCGATGGTGCTGATCGGGCTGGGAGCGGCGGTGGGCATGTGGCTGTCGTCGGGGCGGCGGGTCGCTGGCGACCCGGCGGCGAACGCCTCACACAGCGGCGCACCCGTGCCCGAGCCCGGCATCGGCGCCGTCGGCGCGGCCGACGCCTCGGCGGGACGCGCCTGGGCGCGCCCCCTCGAGCGGCTGGCGGCGCGGCTCGAGGAGGAGGCGGCGGCGCGGCGGCGGCTCGAGCGGCGGCTCGAGCGGCGGCGCACGCGGTGGCGGCGGAC
>CAYYWP010000008.1:0-54738 GCA_964475125.1 uncultured Binatia bacterium (SeqCode)
TCATCCTTCGACCCTTCGACGGGCTCAGGGCTCAGGACAGGTCCTGAGCCCGTCGAAGGATGAGCGCGGCCTGTTTCAACGGGCTGCCAGGTCGGGCGCGACTGCCAGTCGAGCGGTTCCCGTTCGAGGGCGCGAACCGCCGCCGCCCGGAGCCTCGTTCCGCGGTCGATGGCTCGGCTCGCCGCGGCTCGCCCTGGTGCGGTTGCGCGGATGAGGCTATGAGCGCGAGGGCGTGGGGCGGACGGTGCATGATGGCAGGCGGCTCGCGGCGCTGCTCACGGTCGCGGTGACGGTGATGGCGGCGGTGCGAGTCAGCGCCTTGGCCGTCGTCGACGATTTCGAACCACTGGCCGGCTGGCGAGCGGTGGCCACCGAAGGCGCCCGCGTCGACATCGCAGCAGACGCCGGCGTAGAGGGGACGGCGCTGCGCATCGACTTCGACTTCACCCAGGCGGGTGGGCACGTCCTGGTGCGCAAGGACCTGGCGCTGGTCCTGCCGGCGAACTACGCCTGGCGCTTTTTCCTCCGGGCCAAGGCCCCGGCGGTTGATTTCGAGTTCAAGCTCATCGACCGCGGCGATGCGAACGTCTGGTGGTACCGACAGCGCGAGGCGCGCTTGCCGCAGGCGTGGACGGCGATGCGCGTGAAGCAATCGCGCCTCGAGTTCGCCTGGGGTCCACTCGGCGGCGGAGTGCCGCGCGACATTGCCGCCGTCGAGTTCGCGATTGCGGGTTCACAGGGCGACCAGGGATCGATCTGGATCGATGGCCTGATCCTGGAAGAGCGCCCACAGCCGCCGAGAACGCCGCCGCCGATTGGCGCCAGCGCCTCCACGTCACGCCCCGGCAAGCAGGCGTCACGGGTGCTGGACGGCGATCTGCAGGCGGGGTGGATGAGCGACCCGCTGGCGACGGATCAGTGGCTGGGGCTCGATTTCGGCGACGTGCGCGAATACGGCGGTCTGATCGTCGACTGGGACGATGCGGACTACGCGGTCGGTTATGAGGTCATGGCATCGGATGACGGGACGCGGTGGGCGCCCCTCTACCGCAGCACCCGCGGCAACGGCGGCCGCGATCGCCTCTATCTCCCGGATGGTGAATCGCGCTTCCTCCGGCTGGTGCTGCAGCGCAGCTCGCGCGGCCGCGGCTACGGCGTGCGCGAGGTCAGCGTCATCCCCTCCGAGCTCGCCACCTCGCCGAATCAGTTCTTCGAAGGGCTGGCGCGCGATGCCCGGGCGGGGATGTTCCCCAAGTACTTCAGCGGCCGGCAGACCTACTGGACGGTGATCGGAGCCGATGGTGACGGCAAGGATGCGGCCTTGAACGAAGAGGGCATGCTCGAGGTCGAGCGCGGCAGCTTTTCCATCGACCCGTTCGTGTGGATCGACGGCCGATTGGTGACGTGGCACGAGGCGCAGATCGAGCAACGGCTCGCAGACGGCTACCTGCCGATTCCGACCGTCACGTGGTCCACCGACGCCCTGACGCTGTCGGTGACCGCCTTCGTCTACGGCGAGCCCGGCGAATCGATCCTGCTGGCCCGCTATCGCCTCGACAACCGCGGCGACCAGCCGCGCGACGCCTCGCTGTTTCTCGCCGTGCGTCCCTTTCAGGTGCTGCCGCCTTGGCAGACGCTCAACATGGTCGGCGGCGTGTCGCCGATTCACGAGCTGCGGTTCGAGACGCCGGCGTTGCACATCAACGAGCGCTGGACGCTGCTGTCGCTGACGCCGCCGACGCAGGTCGGAGCCACCACCTTCGACGAGGGGCAGGTGAGCGAGATGCTCCGCGCCGGTGCGCTGCCGTCCCGCCAGCGCGTATCCGATCCGCTGGGCTACGCCTCTGCCGCGCTGCGCTACGCGCTGCAGGTCCCGCCGCGGGGTCGCCAGGAGGTGTCCATCGCGGTGCCCTACGATGACGTCGATACGGCGATGGCGACGTTGACGCGCGCGGGGGCCGCGGTGGAGGTGCAACGCGCCCTCGATGCGACCGCGGCGCACTGGCGCGAGCGGCTGGGGGGCGTCGAGTTCGTCGTCCCAGCCGACGCCCAGACAGTGCCGCACACTGTCAAGAGCACGTTGGCGTATATTCTGATCAATCGCGATGGAGCGGCCATCCAACCGGGGTCGCGCACCTATGCGCGCGCCTGGATTCGCGATGGCGCCCTGACGTCGGCGGCGCTGTTGCAGCTCGCGGTCCCGGAGCCGGTACGCCAGTTCTTGCCGTGGTATGCGCGCCACCAGTACGCGGACGGGAAGATTCCCTGTTGCATCGACCGGCGTGGCCCCGATCCGCTGCCCGAGCACGACAGCAACGGAGAGTTCTTGTTCGCCCTGGCCGAGTACTACCGCTACAGCCGCGACATCGGCCTGGTGCACCGGCTGTGGCCGCGCGCGGTGGCGGCCATCGACTACCTCGAGCGATTGCGCGCCCAGCGCCTGACGCTGCAGTACGAGGCCGCGGACCAGTCCGCCTTCTACGGCCTGTTGCCCGAGTCGGTGAGCCACGAGGGGTACGCGGCGCGGCCCGTGCACTCGTACTGGGACGACTTCTTCGCCCTGCGCGGGTTCAAGGATGCGGTGCGGCTCGCCACCGCCGTCGACGACGGCGCGCAAGCGCGCCGCGCCGCCGGACTGCGTGACGGCCTGCAGCGCGATCTGCACGCCTCGATCGCCGCCGTCATGGCGGCGCGACGGTTGGACTACATTCCCGCCTCGGCGGAGCTGGCCGACTTCGACCCGAGCGCGACGGCCATCGCCCTCTATCCGGGTGGCGAGCAGGCGCGCTTGCCCGGCCCGGCGTTGGCGCGCACCTTCGAGCGCCACTCCGACGAGCTCAAGAACCGCAGCGCGAATTCGCCGGGCTGGGAGGCCTACGCGCCGTATGAGCTGCGCAGCGTCGGCGCGCTGGTCCGCCTCGGCCAGCGCGAGCGCGCTTTCGATGCCCTGATGCGCCTGTTAGAGGGACGCCGGCCCCCGGGGTGGAATCAGTGGGCTGAGGTGGTGTGGCGCGATGCCAGTGCGCCCAAGTTCATCGGCGACATGCCGCACACCTGGGTCGGCTCGGGGTTCATCGAGGCCGTGCGCACGCTCTTTGCGTACGAGCGCGACGAGGACGAAGCCTTGGTACTCGCCGCCGGGCTGCCGCGCGCCTGGATCGACCACGGCGGCGGCGCCGGGGTACGCCGCTTGCCGACCTACTACGGTGTCCTCAGCTACCGGATCGATACCGCCGGGCCGGCGCGGACCCGCATGGTCTTGTCGGGCGATGCCACACGGCCGCCCGGTGGCTTTGTCCTCATGCCGCCGTTACCGGCGCCACTGCGCGGCGCGACGGTCAACGGCCGGCCCGTCACGAGCGCTGATGGCCGCAGCCTCGTCGTCGACTCGCTGCCGGCCGACATCTTGATGGAGCACTGAGATGACGCAGACGAACCTGGTCTCTTGGCACGACCCTGCTCCGCGCGGTCGCTGGCTGTCGAATGGCGGCTACTGCGTCCTGCTGACCGGCGCCGGCACCGGCGTATCGCTGTGGAAGGACACCCAACTGACCAGCTGGGAGGGCGATCGCGTCGAGGACGGCGAGGGCGTGTTCGTCTACCTGCGCGACCTCGACGGCCCAGAGTCGCTGCGCTCGCTCGGCGCGCAGCCGTGCGGTCTCGGCGCCGAGGCGCGCTACAGCGCCTACGCCGAGGACGGCTGCGTGGTGATCGCGCACGAGCTCGGGGAGATCTCCGCTTCGATGACCGTCTGCGTGCTGCCGGACGTCGACGTCGAGCTGCGGCGCCTGGTGCTGCAGAACCGGGCCGGCCGAGCGCGCCGACTCCAGCTTACGGCGGTCGCCGGAGTGGTGCTGAATTCGCCCGCTGCCCATGCCGCCCATCCGGCCTTCTCGAAGCTCTTCGTGCAGACCGAATGGATCCCGGAGGCGAACGCTCTGGTGGCGCGCCGGCGGCCACGCAGCGCCGGCGAGGTCACGCCGCTGATGGCGATGGCCATGCCGGGCGTGGACGACCTGCGCTGGGAGACCAACCGGGCCGCCTTTCTGGGCCGCAATCGCCGCGCCTCGAGCCCGCATGCCTGCCGCCCCGGGGTCGAGTTGAGCGGCACCGTCGGCAGTGTGCTCGACCCGGTGCTGGCCCTGCGCGGCACCGTCGAGCTCGCCGCCGGGGCGCGCGTCGAGTGCGATCTGCTCCTGGCGGCGGGAAGCGAGCGCGGCGCGGTGTTGGCGCAGCTGCGCGAGGCGAGCGCGAGCGCACGCCGAGCGGGTGCGGTCGGCGCCGCGGCCGCGGCCGAGGCGGCGCGGCGGCGCGAGTTGGGGTTGACTGCCCAGCGCGCCGAGCTGTTTCAGGATCTCGCCGTCGGGCTGGTGTACCAACATCCCGCCTTGGCCGCCGCCGGACCGCTGCGCCGGGCGGCGCGCGGCGCCTTGTCGCTGATCTGGGCCCACGGGCTGGGCGGCCATCCACTGGCCGTGGTGTTGCCCGCCGCCGACGGCGACGTGCAGCAGGAGGTGCTCGCGGCGCATGCCTACTGGCGCGCCTTGGGGCTGACGATCGATCTGCTGATCGTCGCCACCGATGCGAGCGCGGCGGAATCCGCCGCCAAGCTGGCCGCCGGGCGACCCGGGGTCGTGGTGCGGACGCGGGAACAGCTGGGCAACGGCGCCTTCGAGGTCGCCCTGTCGTACGCCTCGCTGGTGGCCGACGTGCGGCTGCCGACTCTGACCTGGGGCGCGGCGGGCGGCGTTGCCGCGGCTTCGCCACCGGCGACCCCGCCGCCGCCCGTGGCGAGCTCGGCGGCGGCGGCTTTCCACAACGGGATCGGCGATTTCAGTCCCGACGGGCGCGAGTATCGCATGCAGGTGAGTGGCGACGCCGAGGGCAGTCGTCCGCCCTTGGCCTGGGTCAACATCGTCGCCAACGAGACCGCCGGCTTCCTGGCGAGTGAAAGCGGCGCCGGCTACACCTGGAGTCGCAACAGCCGCGAGCACCGCCTGACGCCGTGGTACAACGATCCGATCGGCGATCCGCACGGCGAGGCGCTGTACGTGCGCGATGAGTCCGGAGCCCGGGGGTTCTGGTCGCCGCAGCCCGGACCGGCGCCTGCCGTCGGGGCGGACTACGAGGTCCGGCACGGTCTCGGCTACAGCGCCTGGCGGGTCGGCGTCCACGGGATCGCCCACGAGGTGGTGCAGTTCGTCCCGCGCCACGACCCGGTGAAGATCACCCGCCTGCGCCTGACGAACACCACCGATCGTACGCTGCGCCTGTCGGCCTTCGCGTATGCCCGGGTCGTGCTGGGCGTGACGGCGCGCGACAGCGCTCGCTTCGTGGTCAGCGAACGCGACCGCGGCGGCGCGCTCATCGCCACCAACCGGGTGGCCGACGAGTTCAGCGACGGCGAGATGTTCGCCGCCGCCGTCGGCCCGCCGGGCAGCGACGTTTCGTGCACCGCCGACCGCGCCGCCTTTCTCGGGCGCGGCCGCACGCCGGCGGCGCCGCAGGCCGTGGCGGCAGCCGGGACGGCCCTCGATGGCGCGACGGGGGTTGGTCTCGACCCGTGCCTGGCGCTGCAGGTGCGGTTCGAGCTCGCGGCCGGTGCGACCGCCGAATGCCTGTTCTTGCTCGGCGAAGCCGTCGGTCGCGATGCGGTGCGGGCCACCGTCGAGCGCTACGGCTCACGGGCTGCGGTCGAGGCGGCGCTCGCCGACGCGCAGCGCTTCTGGACGGACCTCGTCGGCGCCGTCCAAGTGCGCACGCCGGTGGCGGCGATCGACCGCATGGTCAACGGCTGGTTGCTCTACCAGGTGCTGGGCTGCCGCCTCTGGGCGCGCTCGGCCCTGTACCAGTCCGGTGGCGCGTACGGGTTCCGCGACCAGCTCCAGGACGCGGCCGCTCTGGTCTACGCGCGCCCCGATCTGACCCGCTCGCAGCTCGCGCTGCACGCGGCGCACCAGTTCGTCGAAGGGGACGTGCTGCACTGGTGGCACCCGCCGCTGGCGCGCGGCATCCGCACCCGCTTCTCCGACGACTTGCTTTGGCTGCCCTACGTCACCGCCTACTACCTCGGTTGTACGGGCGATGACGGCGTCTTGGAGGAAGTGGTGGGCTTCCTGCAGACGCGGCCGCTGGCCGACGGCGAGGATGAGGCGTATCTGCTGCCGGAACGCTCCAGCGAGGGCGCCAGTCTGTACGAGCACTGCGCTCGCGCCATCGACCGCTCGTTGACCCGCGGCGCGCACGGCTTGCCGCTCATGGGCACCGGTGACTGGAACGACGGCATGAATCGCATCGGCCGCGAGGGCCGAGGCGAGAGCGTTTGGGTGGGGTTCTTTCTCTACGACGTGCTCGGCGCCTTCATCCCACTGTGCCAGAGGCGCGGTGACGAGGCCCGGGCGGCGCGCTACCGCGAATATCGGCAGGCGCTGGGCGTCGCCCTCAACGACGGCGGATGGGACGGGGCCTGGTACCGGCGCGCCTACTACGATGACGGGACGCCGCTCGGTTCGGCCCAGAACCAGGAGTGCCGCATCGACGCCATCGCGCAGGCGTGGGCGGTCATCTCCGGCGCGGCGCCGCCGGCGCGAGCCCGGCAGGCGATGGATGCCGCCGAGCAGCAGCTGGTCGATCGCCAGGCCGGCCTCATTCGCCTGCTCACGCCGCCGTTCGACCGCGACGCCCGCGATCCGGGGTACATCAAGGGATACGTCCCGGGCATTCGCGAGAACGGCGGACAGTACACGCACGGCGCCATGTGGGTGGTGCAGGCCGAGGCGATGCTGGGCCGCCGCGACCGCGCCGCGGCCTATCTCGAGATGCTGAGCCCGGTCAGCCACACGGCCAGCCGCGAGCAGCTGGCGGTCTACCAGGTCGAGCCGTACGTCATCGCGGCGGACATCTACGGTGTCGCTCCGCACCTGGGGCGCGGCGGCTGGACGTGGTACACGGGCTCGGCCGGCTGGATGTACCGCATCGCGCTCGAGCGCGTGCTCGGCATCCGGATCGAGAACGGCGACGCGCTGCTGATCGATCCGCGCATTCCCGACGAATGGCCCGGCTACACGGTCGAGCTCCGCCTGCACGGGGGGGCGACGCACTACGAGATCGCGGTCGACAATCCGGCGCGTTCGGCCAGCCGGGTGGCCTCGCTCGCGGTCGACGGACAGGTGCTCGACATGGTCGATGGCATCGCCCGGCTGCCACTGCGGCGGGATGGCGTTCGCCATCGGGTCCGCGTCGCCCTGGCGTGAATCACGGCGAGGCGGGGAGCGGACAGTCGTCGGCCTGGCGCTTGACCTCGACGATCTCACTCACGTCGATCTGTCGCTCCCAGCGGCGCTCGGCACTCGGTGTCGGCGGCTCGGCGAGCGTGCCGCGCAACCTGACGTAGACGACGGGAGGCCCCCAGCCGCGCGGAATGGCCAGGTGGGGGCGCCGCTTGAGGTAGTCCGTGGCGGGCGAGGTGTCCCCTTGGAACAGCCATTTCTCCGCGCTGCCGCAGGGCGTGAACCAGGGCGCGTCGGGGGCGATGAAGAGGTGGCCAGCGTGCAGGCTGGGCGCCGCCGCAGTCGGGGTCACGACCGACGTGGCGCCACCGCCCTGGCCCGCGCCGCTTCCCGACTGGCCGCACGAACTCGTACCGACAGCGATGGCGACGGTGAGGCAACCCAGCGCTCGCAGGTGGATTCTCATCTTATGAACTTGTCGCCCCGGACGAACCGTCGTTGCATACACACTCTGCGACACCGGGTCGAGGTAGCCGTCGCCCACACCCGTAGGGGCGTATGGTGTGCGCCCGGGGCCGGAGGCAGGGCGGAGATCGAGCGCAACGAAGCGGTGATCAGACCACGGCGTCGCCGTGCCCGTCGAAGAGGTGGAGCCGGGTTATGTCGACGGCGAAGTGTGCCACCGAGCCGGGACTGAGGTGATGGAGGCCGGCGAGGCGGGCGATCAGCGGTGTGCCATCGAGGGAGAGGTGGACGAGGGTCTCGTGGCCGAGGAGTTCGACGTAGGCCACCGCGCCGGAGAGGGTGGCGTGATCGCCCGCCGCCGCGGGTGTGAGCGCCTCCGGGCGCAGGCCGGCGCAGCGGACGCGGCCAGCGGCGCCTCTGAGGCGAGCCGAGAGCACCTCGGGCAGCGCCAAGCGCCGGGCGGCCACGACCAGCAGCAGGGTCGCCCCCTCCTCGACGAGTTCTGCGGGCAGCAGGTTCATCGGCGGGCTACCGATAAAACCGGCGACGAAGCGGTTGGCCGGATGAGCGTAGAGTTCCGCCGGCGCGGCGACCTGCTGGAGGCGGCCGGCGTCGAGCACGGCGATGCGTTGGCCGAGGGTCATCGCCTCCGTCTGATCGTGCGTGACGTACAGCATGGTCGTGCCGGTGCGTGCCTGCAGTGCCCCGATGTGCGTCCGCACCTCGCCGCGCAGCTGGGCGTCGAGGTTGGACAGCGGCTCATCGAGCAGCGACACGCTCGGCTCGCGCACCAGCGCCCGGCCCATGGCGACGCGCTGGCGCTGGCCGCCCGAGAGCTGGCGCGGATAGCGGTCGAGCACCGGGCCGAGCTCGAGCATGTCGGCGGCGAGGGCGACGCGGCGCGCGATCTCGGGGGCGGCCAGGCGTCGCATGCGCAGCGGAAAGGCGAGGTTCCCGCGCACGGTCATGAACGGGTACAGGGCGTAGTCTTGGAACACCATGGCGACATTGCGGGCTTGCGGCGACCACTGGTCGACTACCTGATCGGCGATGCGGATGTGACCGGCGGTGGGCGATTCGAGGCCCGCGAGCAGGCGCAGCAGGGTGCTCTTGCCACAACCGGAGGGGCCGACCACCGCCAGCAGCTCGCCGTCGGCGATGGCGAGGTCGATGCCGCGCACGCCGTACTGGCCGTTGGGATAGCGCTTGTCGACCGCTTCGAAGCGTACGCTGGCCATGGCCGCGATCAGTGAAAGAAGTCTTCCTCGGCGATGATCGGCAGCACCCGTTGCACGATCGGATCGCTGGCGAAGCGGCGCTGCAAGGCGTGGTCGCTCAGATAGTTGACCAGGGCGAGAAAGAGCATCGACTGATCGAGGGCGAGGTACTTGTAGGCGACTGCGCCGCTATCCGGATCGACGGCGTCGTAGAAGCCATAGTCGCCGTAGACCGGATAGCGCGCGGCCAAGCGCTGCAGGTTGCGCAACGCGGCGGCCGGAATCGTGGCGAGCGCCAGGGCCGAGGCATGGGGCGTCACCGGGCCGGGGGAGTAGCCGAACGAGCCGAGCGGCCGGGCGCCGTACTCGCCGTAGCCGTCGCTGAGCGGGGTGGCGCTGGGTGACAGACCCCAGACCGGGAGACCGAGCTCGCGGCGGGCGAAGCGGCGCTGGCCGACGGCGTGGGCGAGGCCGTTGCGGCCCAGGCTGCGCGGCGCCGCGCTGGCCTCGTCGAGCAGAATCGTCGGCATCAAGGCTTCGAACATGCTGCCGCCCCACGACGGAACGTAGCGCAGGCTGCCCCAGCGATAGTGACCGGCGGTGAGCGTGTGACCGCGCGGCGCGATGGTGCGCACGCCGACGGGTGGGCGCGATTGCCAGCGGCACTCGGGCGGAAAAGTGCGCACCATCTGGTACCAAACCGCCTCGGGAACATCGCCCTTGCCGATCGCCAGCAGCGCCCCGAGGCGCGCCTCGGTGTACAACACCCCGTAGTGGTAGCGCGACGGGGCGCGCGGCTCGATGTAATAGCCGTGCGAGAGGAGCCCGGCGACCGGGTCGTACATCACACCGAAGTCGCTCTGCGCGATCAGCGCACTGCAGTGCTCGTAGAGTTCCGGGAAGGTCATTCGCACCACCAGCAGCCCGGCCGCGAGCCACGCCGAATCGACGAACGAGACGAAGTGGCTGGTGCGCTCGAGCGAGGTGGTGTCGTAGTAGTTGAAGAAGAATCCCTCATCGGTCTCGAGCTCGCCGAGGGTGGTGAGCAGGCGCTTGAGGCGCCGCAGGGCCGTCTCGCGATCGATGAGGCCGAGCTCCACGGCGCCGACGATCGCGGCCAGATGCAGGCCGACGCTGCTGACGTTGGTGTAGTCGCCGATGCGGATCGCCTTGGGAGGGCCCTTGCCGTCGCTGCCGAAGACGATGGTGTCGAGGGGCAGGCCGTTGTGGCGGTCGGTGAGCGCTTCCAGGCCGCGCCAGGTGTCGCGCGCCAGGCGCTCGGCGAAGGCGCGCGGCTCGCGAGGCAAAGTGGTGGGCGCGACGACGAGGGCGGCGGGCCAGCCGGCCAGGCGCTCGCGCAGGGCCGCCTGTTGCTGCCGCCCCGGTTCGAGTGACCGTTCCCAGGAGCGCTTGCGCGGGATCGAAACCGGGGGGCGTTCGAGGCGGGCGAGGGTCCACGAATCGAGCGAAACGATCTCCCCCAGATCGCAGCCCGGATAGAGGGGTGGAGCGATGCTGGGCTCGGGCTGCGGGCGCGCGGTGAGCAACGTCGAGGCGACGGCGACGAGCAGTGCCAGGGCGCCGCCCGTCAGCGCGACCAGCAGCGCGGCGACCGCGAGTTGTACGGGATCGCGCGGCAGCCGCGCCCGCGGGCCGGAACGCCGTTGATTCGAAGCAGGCACGGCGGCCGCGTCGGCCGGTCAGGCGTCGCTGCCCAGCGGTCCCCAGGCGGTCGACGGAATCGGCCGGGCGGGCCGGGCCCAGCGTTGGGCGTGCAGGCGGTCGATCGAGAGCGGATCGACGAACAGGGCGCGCTGCTGCGCACTGTCGAGCGCGCTCGGCCCATCCTCCAGCGTGCGTTCGAGCAGGGCGGCGCGGGCGGCCGCGATGCTGGGTGCGAGGCGGCGCTCGCGGCCGAGCATGACGCGGTGCAGGGCGTTGAGGAGGGGGTCGTCGGCGAGGCGGAGCAGGCCATCGCCCGGTGCGACGGGCTGACGCGTCGCCGCCAGTTCGGCCTGCAGGGTCTGCAGGACGGGCGGCGGGGCGCTCTCCTCGGGAGTGAGAAAGAGCCCCCAGCGCTGGAGGCGGCGGCCGAGCGACACGCGACTGGCCCAGACGGAGGTCGGCACCGACAGGATCAGGGCGCCGATGATCGGCGTGATCCACCAGAAGTAGTCGGGATTGAGCCAGTACAGCACCCCACCCCAGGCGCTGGCGACGATGGTGTCGAAGCCGTGGTGGCGGAGCGCCTCGCGCCAGCTGGTCTCGGCGTCTTCCCGGCCCTGCGAGCGCCAGCTGACGGTGCGGCCGAGCAGGTTCTGGACGACGAAGCGGCTGTGAAACGTCATCCGAATGGGCGCCAGCAAGCTGGACAGCAGGATCTCGAGCACCACGCCGAGCAGTAAGCGTGGGAAGCCGCCGAACAGGCGCGTCTCGTGGCTGCGCAAGACCACGACCGCGAGGCTGAGCAGCTTGGGGAGGAAGAGGATGGCGGCGGTCACCGCCATCAGCGCCAGGGCCCAGTCGGGCCGCCAGATGGGCCACTCCGGGAAGAGACTGGCGCCGTGCGGAAAATAGTCGGGCTCGCGCACGACGTCGAGCACGGCGGCGACGGTGCTCAACACCAGGAAGGCGAGCCAGAGCAGGGCGGAGACGTACGACAGGACGCCGTTGACGAACAGGGCGCGATGGGCGCCGAAGAGCCCTTCGGTGAACAGCAGGCGCAGGTGCTGCAGGTTGCCCTGGCACCAGCGGCGATCGCGCTTCATCTCCTCGAGCAGGGTGGAGGGCACCTCT
Organism: uncultured Binatia bacterium (SeqCode); assembly: GCA_964475125.1. Taxonomy (GTDB): domain Bacteria; phylum Desulfobacterota; class Binatia; order HRBIN30; family CADEER01; genus CAYYWP01. The sequence goes on from CAYYWP010000008.1 coordinate 11,708, forward strand.
TCGTAGCTGCCGCCCAGGTCGTAGGCCAGCCACACCGTCCAGCCGGCGCGACCCATCAGCGCGGCCTCGACGAAGTCGTGGCTCAGGATCTCGCCGCCCAGCGGCGGCCTGCCGGGGAGCTTCGGCAGGGCGCAATGGCGCATGAACGGGGCGATGCGAATGATCGTGTTGTGCCCCCAGTACTGTCCATCGCCGAGCTGCCAGAAGTGCAGCCCGGCGGCGAACATCGGTCCGTAGACGCGGCTCGAGAACTGCTGCACGCGGGCGAACAACGAGACCCGGTTCACCGCCGTGGGGGCGGTCTGGATCATGCCCGCGTCCGGGCGCGACTCCATCATGTGGACCAAGCGCACCAGCGCGTCACCGGTCATGATGCTGTCGGCGTCGAGCATGATCATGTACCGGTACTGCTGGCCCCAGCGCCGGCAGAAATCGGCCACGTTGCCGCTCTTGCGCCGCACCCGGACGCGCCGGCGGCGGTAGAAAATACGGCCGAAGCCGCCGACCTCGCCACACCAAGCCGCCCAGGCCGCCTCCTCGGCCAACACGGTGGTCGGAGCGGCACTGTCGCTGAGGACGAAGAAATCGAAGTGGTCGAGGGCGCCGGTTTCGGCCAGCGCGGCGCGGATGGCGCGCAAGCCGGCGAAGACGCGGTCGACCGGTTCTTCGCAGATCGGCATCACGACCGCCGTCCGCCCGGCCGGCTCGAAGCCGGGCGGGAGGGGCGGCAGATTGGTGATGGCGAAGCGCCGCCGGCGCCGGATGAGGGTGAAGAACCCCATGACGGCGGTCCAAAAGCCGATCGAGATCCAGCCGAACAGGCCGGCGAAGAAGACCACGATCGCCAGCTCGATCCAGCTCCTGCCCTGATGCGGCAGCACGCTCTGCATGAACTCCGCCGCCACCGTCGTAGGGATTAGGACCAGCACGGCGAGCAGCAGCCGCCGGTGGCGCGCCGCGCGCACCCAGGGCCAGTGGCGCCGTTGCGCGCGCAGCTCGCGATGCGTGTGGGCGGCCCCGGCCGGGCGGCGCTGCCCCGGGCGGAGGCGAGCGACGAGGCGGCGCAGCACTCGGCGCTCGATCCATTCCGGCGCCATCGGCAGGCGCGTGATGCGCGGCATGGACCACAACCGGCCGCCACCGATCGACGGCCCGTCGGCGGCTGGCGTGCCGGCGCCGCTCAGGGCGCGCCAGAGCCGGTAAGCGAGGAAGGGTTCCAGGCCACCGCGCACGGCAGCCGGCGGCGCCTCGCGTTCGACCAACAGCTCGCGCAGCCCGCGCAGAGTCTCGCTCGTCGCATCACCGCCTGCGTCCCACTCGGCTCGACCGACGGCGCGCTCGACCGCCTCGCTGGCCAGCGCGTGGCACGCGCTGGGCGGCACCCGGAGCGCCTCGAGATAGGCGAGGGCGCGGGCGAAGGCGAGTTGCCAGTTCTGCACCAGGCGATCGGCCGGCACCGTCAGTCCGAGCGATGCCGCGGGAACCTCTCGCGCTGCCGAGGAGGCCGCGCGCTCACTCATGGCAGGATCACGTCCGACCAGGTTTCGGTCAGCGCCGTGCCGCCCTGATCGAGAAACGCGCGCAGCTCGATGGGCTCGTTTCGCAGGGGGCGAATTTGAAAGGTCAGACGCCACCCGCCGGTGACCGGGTTCTTGACCACCTGCTGATCGAGCAGCTCGGCGCTCTGTTCTCCGGAGGCGACGCTGACCACGCCGCGCAGCACCGTATCGGCCGGCAGCGACTCGAGCTTCTTGCCGGCGAAGTCGATGACGAAGCGGTAGGCGTTGTCGGCCGTGCCGCGGTCGCGCCGCGTCGCCACCACGCGGCCGCTGGGAGAGAACAGCGGCGACTCGGTGTACCACGTGATGCTGTAGGCGTAGGCCGCCATGCCACCCGGCTCGGGCACGCCGTTCGGCACCCAGAAGGCGACGATGTTGTCGTTGGTATCGGATTTGGTCGGAATCTGCACCAGCTCGATGCGCCCCTCGCCCCAATCGCCCTGTGGCGTGATCCAGGCGCTCGGGCGCAGCTCGGGGCGCGTCTCGAGGTCCTGGTAGTGGTCGAAGGTGCGGTCGCGTTGAATGAGCCCGTAGCCGCGCGGCTGCGCGGTGCGAAAGCTGCTCACCTGCAACGCCTGCGGGTTGTCGAGCGGGCGCCACAGCCACTCGCCGCTGGCGAAGTTGATCAGCAAGCCGTCGGAATCGTGCACCTCGGGTCGGAAGTCTTCCACCGAGCGCATGCTGTTCTCACCGTGATAGAACATGCTGGTCAGCGGCGCGATGGCCAGCTTCTCGACCGCATTGCGCAGAAAGAGGCGACTGATGACCTTCACCGTCGTCTGCTCGCCGGGCCGGATGACGAACTGATAGGCGCCGGTCAGGCTCGGGCTGTCGAGCAGGGCGTAGACGGTGAGCTCGGCGTCGCCGCGCTTCGGTGTCACCAACCAGAACTCGCGGAAGTAGGGAAACTCCTCGCCCGCCGGCAGGGCCGTATCGACGGCGAGGCCGCGCGCCGACAACCCGAACACCTCGTTCTTGCCGACGGCGCGCAGGTAGCTGGCACCGAGGAAGACGATCACTTCGTCGTAGTAGTCCTTCTTCTTGATCGGCGCGTGGACGCGGAAGCCGGCGTAGCCGAGGTTCTGCGGCACGCGGCTGGCGAATTCGTTGCGCCCGTAATCGAATTCGTTGGGTGAGAAGCCCAGCGGCTTGACGCCCGCGCCGTCGACGACGTTCACGGCGATGGGGCGATCGTAGTAGAGGCCGGGGTGGAAGAACTGCACCTGAAACGGCAGCTTCTTGTCGCGCCACAGGGCGCGCTCCGGGCGGAAGCGAATGTCGCGCCACTGATCGTAGGAGATCTCGCGCAGCCACTCGGGGGCCTGCGGCTGCGCCACGTACGACTCTTTCGACAGCGCCTGCGCCTTCGCCGTGACATCGTCGAGGTCGAAAGCCGAGCCGGTGTCGGCGCAGGTGGCGACCAACAGCGCGGCCGCGGCGGCGAGCAGGGCGGCGCGGCGGCGGGATGGCGATGGGACACGACGGCGCATGCGGGCAGGAGCCACCTCAACGCGGATCATCTCGTGTATCTGTCCAAGCTCGGTTCAGCGGGTCAAGTGTGGGGTGGCGGCGCAGAACGCGCTACACCGAGAACATGACAAGATCCCGGCGCGCCGTCCACTCCCTGGCGACCCTCCTATGGCTCGGCGCCGCGGCGTGTGGCGAGCCGCCGCCGGCGGGCGTGGAGCTGCGCTTCTGGGCGTTGGGACGAGAGGGTGAGCTCGTCCAGGCCCTCTTGCCGGACTTCGAGCGCGCCCACCCAGGCGTGCGGGTGCGCCTGCAGCAGATTCCCTGGAGTGCGGCCCACGAGAAACTGCTGACCGCGTACGTCGGCGGGACGATGCCCGACGTCTTCCAGGTCGGCACCACCTGGATGGCGGAGTTCGTCGCGCTCGGAGCCGTCCAGCCACTCGATGGGCGCCTCGATGCGTCCTCGGCCAGCCTCGCGCCGGGCGATTTTTTCGACGGCATTCTGGCCGCCAATCGGGTCGGGGGACGGACCTATGGCGTACCCTGGTACGTCGACACGCGGGTATTCTTCTACCGCCGCGACCTCTTGCGCGCCTGCGGTCGCGAGGAGCCGCCGCACGGCTGGGCAGCCTGGCAGTCCGCGCTGGCGTGCATCAAGGGACACGGCGGGTCAGGGCGGTTCGCTATCCTCCTGCCGCCGAGCGAATGGCAACCGCTGGTCATTTTCGCCTGGCAGCACGGCGCCAACTTGCTGCGCGGCGCGGACGAATACGGCGACTTTCAATCCCCGGCGTTTCGCCGCGCCTTCATGTTCTACTTGAAGTTCTTCCGCGACCACTTGGCGCCGGCGGCGGCAGAGGGCCAGATTGCCAACCTGTATCAGGACTTCGCCGCCGGGTTTTTCGGCGCCTACATCACCGGACCCTGGAACCTGGGCGAATTCAGCCGCCGTTTGCCGGCCGGGTTGCAGGCAGCGTGGGATACTGCGCCGCTGCCGGCCGTCGACGGGCCGGGGATCGGCGTATCGGTCGCGGGTGGTGCCAGCCTGGCCGTGTTCTCGGGATCGCCTCACCCGGAGGCGGCCTGGCGGCTGATCGAGTATCTCGCCGCCCCGGAGCAGCAGCTGGCCTTCTACCGTCTCAGCGGGGATCTGCCGGCGCGGCGTTCGGCGTGGCAAGCCGGTGGGCTCGCCGAGGCGCCGCGCGTGCGCGCCTTCTGGCAGCAGCTCCAGCACGTGCGGGCCCCACCCGCGATTCCCGAGTGGGAACGCGTTGCCAGCAAGATCGGCGAATATGCCGAGGCGGCGGTGCGCGGGGATATGACCGTCGATGCCGTGCTGCACGACCTCGATCGCGATGTCGACGCGATCTTGGCCAAGCGGCGGTGGCTGCTGGCGCGCGAGCAGGCCGTGGCGGCGGCAGGGCGGCTCCTAACGGAGGGACGGAGATCACTTGCGCACGGCGCCGCTCAGGCCGCCCGAGACGAGGGTCGCGATGTTCGCTAAGACGTGCGCGAGCCGCGTGCCGCCTGGATAGATGATGTACTTGGGGCGCCACTCGGGGTGAAACTTCTCCTTGAACTGTCGCAGTCCTTGAAAGTGGTAGAAGTGCTCGCCGTGTCGAAAGGCGAGGGCGCCGAGGCGATTCCACAGCGGTGCCGCAGCGTGTGCTTCTAGCCCAGCCAATGGGGCCATGCCGAGGTCGAACCATTGGTAGCCGTCGGCCTTCGCCCACAGGATGAGTCGTAAGAAGAGATACTCCATGACGTTATCCGGTCCCTCGCCGCGATAGCGCATCAGATCGGGCGAGATTTCGAAGCGCTCGGCGCCGCACCACAGGTTGGCGAAAGCGACGATGGCGCCGCGCCAGCGCACCAGGCCGAGCGGACAGCGCGCCAGGTAGGTGGGGTCGAAGCGTCCGAGAGAGAATCCCTTCTCGCGCGTCTGCTTGTCGCGTAGCCAGGCCTCCGAGATCGGTGCGAGCTCGGGCAGGAGCGCTGCCACCCGCTCGGCGGGGTACACCTCGAAGCTGGCACCCTGGCGTTCGGCGGCGTGCAGCACGTAGCGCTGCTGCCGATGGGCGCTGCCGTCGAGGGAGAATCCGGCGAGCCGAAGGCGCCCGTCCTCACCGAACTTCCGCGCCGTGAGCCCGGCGTCGACATAATGGGGCAGGGCGTCGACGCCGGCTTCGTAGAAGACCGGCCAAACCCCCAGGCGGTGGCAGGTGGTCGTGAAGCGCAGCACCAGCTGGCCGCTCGTTGACGTGTCGCCGATGGGATCGCCCATAGCGACGCAGCTGCGCCCGGCGCTGGCGTACATGATGAAGGCGCGGCGATCGTCGCTGAACAGAAAAGACTTGTCGCCGAGGTGGGCCAGATGGGCCGCGGCCAGCGCCGAAGCGGCGACAATCGCGTCCACCCGTGCCGCGCTGTCCGTATCGAGCGGTTGGGCGCGCATCGGCGCCGGGCGCAACAGGCGCCGGCTCGCGACGATCAACAGGGCGACCGTGAGCCCGACGCCGAGGCGTAGGAAGCGCGGCGCATCGTCGACGAAGGTGAACTCCCACCAGAGCTCGTGTGCGTACTGGCGTTCCCGGTGGATGAAGAGCCCGAAGCCGAGCCACGCCAGCAGGACCGTACCGATGGCGACTGTCCACGCCGGTGTGTAGCGCTCGTCGATGAGCGCAGCGCGGCGGTAGAACTGGCGCCGGCAGGACGCCAGGAGGGCGAGCATGGCGAGCAACGCGATTGCCGCCGGGTAGTCGAATCCGCGCAGCAGGGCCAACCCGGCGCCAGCAGCCAGCCCGACGATCGACAGGTGATAGGCCGTGGCGACCCGCCAGTGCACGCCGTTGGCGAGCAGCATCAGGGACAGGCCGACGAGGCTGGCGAGAAAGTGCGACGCTTCGAAGAGCGCGAGCGGAAGTGGGTCGCCGCCAGGCCGGAGGTGGGTGGCGCCGAGTGGGCGGCTGCCGGACAGGAGCAGCATGGCGCCGGCCGCGAACAGCGCGCAGGCCAGAAGGCGCGGCGTCATTGCCGACGCCCAGGGCCTCGTACGGGCCCAGCCCGCCGCCGCGCGTGAAGCGATACGGTGCGATGACATCCAGTGGCGCAACATTCGTGGGAAGAGGTGTGCCGATCCGCAGATAGCACAGGAGCCTACCGAGGCGATGTCGTGAGCCCGCGATCTCGGCTTCGGCACTCGTCGCAGAAACCACTTGCTGTCCGGTCCGAGACTGCACTACGTCTTCCGGCACGATGCGCGCCGCTGGCGTCGAATGAGCAAACAGGTGGAGAGCCGCCGCGCCCGGGCGGGAGTGTTATTCGCCGCGCCGGCGTTGGCGCTCATCGGCCTCTTTTTTCTCTTCCCGGTGGCGGCCTCCGTGCTGCTCAGTCTGACCGATTTCGATCTCTACGCGATCGGCGATCGATCGCGCCTGCGCGTCGTCGGCATCGCCAACTACACGGCGCTGCTCGCGGACCCGCTGTTCTGGGCGGCGCTGCGCAATACCGCCTACTTCGTCTTCGTCGCCGGGCCGCTGTCGATCGCGCTCTCGCTCGCCGCGGCGCTGGCGTTGACGGCCACGGCGCTGCGCTTGGCAGGTCTCTTCCGCACCCTCTTCTTCCTGCCGGTGGTGACCAGTCTGGTCGCCGTCGCCGTCGTCTGGCGCTACGTGTACCACCCGCGGTTCGGACTCCTCAACGCGGCGCTCGCCGCGCTCGGTGTGGCGCCGCGCGACTGGCTCGGCGATCCCGCCCTGGCGATGCCGGCGCTCATCGCCCTGTCGGCGTGGAAGAACTTCGGCTTCAACATGGTGATCTTCATGGCCGGTTTGCAGAGCATTCCGGCGCAGCTGTACGAAGCCGCGAGCATCGACGGCGCCGGTCGCTGGCAGCAGTTCATCCGCGTCACCCTGCCGATGCTCGGGCCGACCTTCGCCTTCGTCGCCGCCATGACGCTGATCGGCAACTTCCAGTTCTTTGCCGAGCCGTACGTGATGACGCGCGGCGGGCCGTCCAACCGCACGCTCAGCGTCGTGCTGTACATGTACGAGCAGGGCTTTCGCTGGTGGAATCTCGGTTACGCCGCGGCGGTCGCTTTCGTCTTGTTCGGCATCATTCTCGCTGTCTCGGTGCTGACCCGGCTGGCGGCGCCGCGCTATGGAGCGCGGGCGTGAAACGGCGCCTGACCGCAATCGTCCTTCACGGGGCACTGCTGGCTGCCGCCGTGCTGACCGCGCTGCCGTTGTGGTGGATGATTGCCGCATCCTTCATGCCGACCGGCGAAGCCACCGGTGTGCCGCCGCGGCTGTGGCCGAGCCGGCCGACGCTGGCCCAGTATGAGGTGCTGTTCACCCGCTTACAGATCGCCCGCGCCGCGCTGAACAGTCTGATCATCGCCGGCGCCGGAACGGCGGCGGCCCTCTTGCTCAATTCGATGGCCGGGTACGCCTTCGCCAAGCTGCACTTCAACGGGCGTGATCGCCTGTTTCAGGTCCTGGTAGCGGCGCTGGTGATTCCCGGCCAACTGGCCATGTTGCCGCTCTTCCTCATGCTCAAACAGATGGGCCTGGTGAACACCTACTGGGGCGCGGTCGTGCCGAGCCTGGCCAGCGCCTTCGGCATCTTCCTGGTCCGCCAGTACGCACGCGGGATGCCCGACGCGTTGCTCGATGCGGCCCGCGTCGACGGCGCCAGCGAGTGGCGGATCTATTGGTCGCTGGTGCTGCCGTGGTGCCGGCCGATCCTGGTCACCCTCGGCCTCTTCACCTTCATGGGCGCGTGGAACGACTTCCTCTGGCCGCTGGTGATCCTGAGCGACGCCGACCTCTATACGCTGCCGGTGGCGCTGGCCAATCTGGCCGGTGAACACGTGCAGGACACCGAGCTGCTGATGGCCGGTGCCGTGCTGACGATCCTGCCCATGGTCCTGCTGTTTCTCGCCCTGCAGCGCTTCTACATCGCCGGCATCCTCGGCGGCAGTCTCAAGGGCTGAGCCGGGCGCGCGGCACCAGTCGACGTACCGAAATGCAAAGAGGCCGGCGCAGCGACATTCGCCAGTCTCTTTCAATGACGGCGCACCGACCGTCCCGTTTGTGGTTCGGGACCTTCTTTGGTGACGAGACTCGAGGCTCCACGATCGGCGCCCGCGTCGGAACGGAGCCTCAGTCCGACGGCGCGCATCCGGCAAGCGCGCTGCCGACCGCTGCGACCAACTCATCGATGCCGGCCGCGCCGTCGGCGTTGCGATCGATGGTGAGACACGCTTCGACGGGCCCATGGCCGAGCGCGATCGACACGGCGGTGACGAGCTCGTCGATCGAGACGGATCCGTCACCGCGGCAATCGCCGATGCACACGTCCGTCAGCGGCAACGGGATCGCCCACAGCTCGCTGCCGTGGACGCCGTCATCGGCAGCGAGCAACAGTTGCGTACCGAGCGGGGCGTAGAAGCCCGGGAACGACCGTGCCACGCCCGCGGCGATGTCGGCGAGGCGGCGCGTTCCCTGCGGTGTCCCGTCACTTCCCCAAGGCTCGCAGCCGTGATCGTCGCACGACGTGAAGGTCAGCGTGCCGTTGGCATCGGCGAAGTCGCTGGCTTGGCGCACTCCCGGCAGGCTCACGGCGCCGAGTCGGCGGCGCTCGCCGGTGGCGTCGTCATACACCCACAGCGACTGCGGTGCGCCGAGCTCGTCATGCGCGAAGATGAACAAGCGGCCCCCGGCCCTGGCCAGGAATGGAGCGGAGCTGTCGGGCCCGGGTACGAGATCCGCAACCAGACCGGTTCCCGCCGCCGTGCCGTCGGTGCGCCAGAGCTCCCAGCCGTGCACGCCGTCATCGGCGCGGAAATAGACGTATCCGTTCAACTCGACCATGCGTTGATCAAGACCGGCGCTTGAGTCGCGACCTGGCCTGATGTCGGCGACCAGTTCCGTGCCCTCGGGGGTTCCGTCGCTGCGCCAGAGCTCCGAGCCGTGGAGCTCATCGGAGTTGAAGAAGATCAACCCGTCACCCAAGGTTGTCGGACTGATGAGAGCGGAGATCTGGTGTAGCGGCTGTGCATGCTCGCCATCCGTCACGACCCACAAGCTTCTGAGCGGAAAACCCGCGACCAAGAAGAGCCTGTCGCCGGCGGCAACCAGCTGCTGAAGGTCGCGCGGGGTAGCCTCCGGCAAGCATCGGGTGCCGGCGACGGAGCCGTCTGAGCGGCACAGGATGCGTTCGGAATCGGATTTGACATAGAAGAGGAGATCGCCGGCGGGGGTCAGGTCGGTGGCCACGGGTTCACCCGGCGCCGGGCGGCCGTTGAGGCTGACCGTACCGCCGGGCGTACCGTCACTGACCCACAATGCTGTTCCGAAGGCGAAGAACACCCGGTCGCCGACCGCGCGGAGACCCGCGAGTGGGCGTGAGCGAGCCGAGCCTCCATTGAGGTTGGTCAACTTGACGGTCCCGGACGACGTGCCGTCGGTCTTCCAGAGCTCGCTCGTGAAGCGGTCGTCCACCAGACGATCGGAGGCAGTAAAGAACACCAGCTGCCCAGCCCGGGTCAGCCCACGAACGTCCGCGCGGGGGGTTTGAACGTCGTCCGCGGCGATGTTGCGGACCAGGCGCGTCCCCTCAGTGGTTCCATCGGTCGTCCACAGCTCCCCTCCCGTGGTGCCGTCGTTCGCGCTGAAGAAGCGTGGCGTCACCCCGGGTTCGAACTGCACCCGTGGATCGGCGCCAGGACTGATATCCCGCAGCACTTCCGTTCCCTGCAGGGTTCCGTCGCTCGTCCACAGGGCGACGGGAGAGGCTTCTGACGGAAAGGTGAACAGCAGGCGATCGGACAGGTCGGTCAGGCGCGGGTAGATGCCCGTCTCGGCTTCCAGCAGGACTCGCGTTCCCACGGTTGTTCCGTTGCTGGTCCAGATCTGCAGGCGGTACGGCTCGGAGGTGTAGGCCGCGAAGTACAGCAGTCCGTCGATCGCGGTCAGGTTGAAAGGGAGCGCGGAGGGCTCAGCGAACAGCACCGTCCCATCTTCGGTTCCGTCACTGCGCCAAAGGCCGAATTTCTGTGTCACCGAGTCGCCAGCGGCGAAGAAGAGGTCGGCGGCGTATTCGGTGAGCTCGGCGGGCGGGCTAAACAAGTCAAACCCGTCGCGCACCGGCACGGTGCCGGCCGCCGTGCCGTCGCTCTTCCAGAGCGCCGTCCTGAGTTCGAAATCGGTCTCGACGAAGAACACCTCGTTGCCGATGCGCGTCAGGCGTTCGGGACCCTGGTCGTATCCCCCTTTCAGCAGACGCGTACCGTTCACCGTGCCGTCCGACCGCCAGAGCCCGTAGCCTTGTCCCATGCTCGGGGCGAAGAAGAGAACAGCATTGCGCAGGGCGGTAATCCCCGGGTCTGGATCGGGAAACAAGCGGGGGGCGACATGCAGGCGCCGCAGCCCTCCGGGCGAGCCATCGCTGACCCAGATCGAGATCTCACCCGCGGCCGAGTCGACCGTCGGAAAGAACAGTCGCCCCCCGGCTGCGACCAACGGCGTTTCCGTAGCCGGAATGTGGCCGGACATCTCGGAGAGAACAGTCGTGCCGGCTTCCGTCGCGTCGCTCTTCCAGAGGACGGTATCGACCGTCTCGTCGTCGGTGCGGCTGCTCCGCTGCTGCAGGACATACAGGCGATTGCCGAGGACGGTGAGCGCGCGAGTGTCCTGCTCCCACGGTCCCGGTTCCAGATCGGCTAGCAGCTTTGTTCCCGCGTCGCTGCCGTCCGTCCGCCACAACTCGCGACCGGCCTCTGGCGTCGAGGCGAGAAAATAGGTCTGCGCGCCGAGCCTGACGAAATTGGCGGGATCCGATGAGGCGATCACGGGCGTTGCATTGATGTCCTTCACCAGGCGCGCCGGCGCCTGCGCGTATACGGGCGAAAAGGTCGGCGTCGGCGTCGCAAGGAAGGCGAGTGACAGCAGCAAGACGCGGTCCCTCAGCTCGGGGCGCCAAGGCGCCGGGCGGATGACCGACGCGGATCTCAAAGGCCCGCGGTAGCACTTGACAACCCGACAGGCCGGGCCGCGGAGTCTCGCCAGCTGCACGTGCTCTCTCGTCATCGAGTCACCTGCCGATTAGCGATTTGGTGTTCCCAGAATACTCGATCGTAACGGTAGCATGAGCCATCGTACGAATGACAGCGAAAATTCTCGCTGCCGTGGCCGGGGAACCAGCTCGATGCGGTAGTCACCGGGCGCGACGTCGCCGAGCCTGTAGTCGGGGCGATGCGCGGGCGCCACGGCTCGCGGCTAGAACTGGAAATAGATGAAGGGGCGGGGCGGGCCGGCGGGGGAGAGGACGAGGCTGAGGGCGAGCAATCCCACGGCGCAACCCCAGGCCAGGCCGCGGACGAACGGCGGACCGCTACACCACTCGGCCAGCGTGCCTCGGGCACGGCGCGCGCACAGAAAGACCGCGGCGTAGGCGGCGAGCAGGGTCCACAGCGCCGCGTCGGCGGCGCCGCCGGCGAAAAGATGGGCTGGGTCGAAGGTGATGCAGCGCGTGAGGCACGATACGGCCTCGGCGAGGGTCGGCAGGCGAAAGAAGCTCCACGCCAGGCAGACGCAGTGGAACGTGAGGACGATGCCTCCCACGTGCCACAGCCGCCCGACGGATCCGCCGGCGCGAGCGAGTCGCCGTCCGGTCCGCGTCCGACTCCAGCCGCGGTGGACCGACAGATAGAAGGCGTGGAGCGCGCCCCAGACGAGAAACGCCGGTGACACGCCGTGCCAGAGGCCGCCGGCGAGGAGCGTGAGCGAGAGGTTGAGGTGGGTGCGCAGCTCGCCGCGGCGATTGCCGCCCAGCGGAACGTAGAGGTAATCGCGCAAAAAGGCGGACAGGGTCATGTGCCAGCGATGCCAGAACTCGCGCGGCGACGAGGCGAGATAGGGCAGGGCGAAGTTCTCCGGCCAACGGAAGCCGAACAGGAGGGCCAGGCCGCGGGCGATGTCGGTGTAGCCGGAGAAGTCGAAGTAGATTTGCAGCGCGTAGAGATACAGGTACGGCAGCGCCCACACGCCGTGGGTCGTCGGATCGGCGACGTGGGTGAAAAACGGATCGACGGCCACGCCGACGCGGTCGGCCAGGACGGCCTTCTTGAAGTAGCCGCGGCCGAGCAGCAGGGCGGCTTCGAGAGGCGCCGGGCAGTGCTGTGGCAGGGCGCCCGGTTGCAGCGCCGGCAGGAACTCGCGGGCTCGCAAGATGGGGCCGGTGACGAGATGAGGAAAGAAGCCGAGAAAGAGACCGAAGCGCCAGGGATTGGGCTCCGGCCCCTCGACGCGGCGATAGACGTCGACCAGGTAGGCGGTGCCGATGAAGGCGTAGAACGAGACGCCGGCCGGAATGCCCCAGACGCGGGCCGCATCCGGGGGCGCCAATGCCGAGCCGGCGATCAGCGGCGCAAGCTTGAAGACGGCGAGGACGCCGAGATTGAAGGCGAGGCCGATCGACAGCCAGCGGCGCCGCGCCGTGGCCTCGGCGATGCGGCGGGCGACGACCCAGTCGACCGCGACGTAGGCGATCAGCAGGGCGAGCCAGTGCCAGCGGTCATCGCCGTAGAAGAACAGGCTGGCGGCGAGCAACACCGCCACCTGGGCGCGTTCGCGGCCGCGCAGCGCGGCCCAGGTGGCGACGGTGATCGCCAGCAGGACGGCGAAACGCGGCTCGGTGAACGTCACGGTGGCGCCGCGGAAGCCTGTTCGCGCACGTGTGCCAGCAACTCGCGGGCGAGCAGTTCGTTGCCGCGCCGGCTCAGGTGCTTGTCGCGCGCGTACAGCGCCCGGCGGTCGGCCTGGCGCGCGAAGGCGTGGCGCGGATCGAAGACGTCGAACCCGTGGCCGCGCAGCAACGGCCCCAGGGTATCCTGAAAGGCGAAGCCGGAGTCTTCGACGATCTGCTCGTGGACCGGGATGAAGATGACGGTCACCGGCACGCGGTGCGCGGCCGCCACCCCTGCCAGCGCGCCGAACAGGTGGTCCACATCGGCCAGCAGCGGCGGATCGATGCGCCGGCGCAGCGCAGCCGGGTCGAAATCCGGGTTGCCGCGCTGGCGCCCCGACCGCATCCAGGCGGCCTCCGCCAACCGGCTAGCGCGCAACACGTCTTCGAGCCGCCCCGCCGGCCGGCGCGGTGTGTAGGTGAGCTCACCCGCCGCGGTGACGGTGAGGGTGTGCAGGGGCTGATAGCCGAGCGGCAGCAGGTCGACCGGGGTGAGCGCGACGAAGAGCCGCTGGGGGCGCAGTCCGTTGGCGAGCAGGAGCTTGATCTGCGCCAGGCGCAGGGCGAGGTGCTCGTTGCGCCCGAGGTTGAAGAAGCGGACCGCGGCAGCCTGCTGGCGGACCGCGTCGGCCAGCATTCCCGGCGCCTGGACGAAGGAGTTGCCGAAGAAGGCCCACAGCGGGGGCGCCTCATTCGATGGCGAAGACAGGGCGGTGGCCAGGCGCTCGCCGGCGTAGCGGCGGAATGCCTCCCAGCGATAGCCGGCGCCGAACTCCGCGTCCGCGGCGTACAGCCCGGGCTGCGACCAGCTCTCGGGCCGATCGCGTCCATCGATCTCGATTGGGAACCGCCGGGCGAAGATCTCGGCCGCGCCGAGCAGCGCGCCGAGCGCGAGGACGGCGCCGGCCAGGCACGCGGCGCGTTCGATCACCGCCGCGCCCCGCCGCGGCGCTCAGGCACCGTTGCTTTGCAACGCCGACTGGACGCGGTTGGCCACGTAGCGGCCCATCTGCCAGACCGGGTCCTCCAGGTGGCTGTAGCTCCCCGAGGCCGCGAAGCGCGACGCCAGCCCGCGTTGCACGGAGGCGCAGGCGATCATGTCTTCGCGATTGAAGGTCTCGACACCGGTGATCGCCATGCGCAACCGCTGATCGAAATCCGGCAGCTTGCGAGTCTCCGGGGGAACGCAGAGGTAAATGCGCAGGGTGATTCTGTCCACGCCCTCGGGGAGCACGTGATAGAAGAGGACGCCATCGGGCATCAGAAAGAACAGGTGCAGCGGCAGCACCACGACCACCACGCCTTCTCGCCGTTGGTCTGCGTTCAGGGTCTCGATGGTCGGGAACGGGGCGCTGCCGCCGAGCCCTTCCTCACCCGACAGGCCGCATTGTTCGTTCACCGTCGGCAGGTGCACGATCACCCAGCGGCCGTTCCACTCCTCCGTCCAGGTCATGCGGCCCGGCATGGCGGGCTCGATCGACTGCCGGTGCAGGCCGAGGTGGTGGTAGCACTCCATGAAGTTCTCGACCATCACCTTCCAGTTCCACGGGCATTCGTGGACCAACGGCTCCAACGCCTGCAGCTCCCGCACATGCCAGTTGCGGATCTTGGCCGAGAGGGGAGCCAGTTGTTCGGCGAGCGGTGCCGCCGAGCCGTCGAAGTTGACGAACAGGAAGCCCTCCCACTCTTCGAAACGCAGCGACGGCAGGGCGCAACTCTTGCGGTCGAACTCGGTCTTTCCCATCTCCGGCGCGCCCATCAGGTCGCCGCGCAGCGAGTACGTCCAGGCATGGTACGGGCACTCGAAGCTGCGACAATTTCCCCGCCCTTCCACGACCTCCATGCCGCGATGGCGACAAACCGTCGACAGCACGTGGATGTCGCCCCCCAGGTCGCGCACGGCGACGAGCGGCTCGCCGAACAGGCGCAGCGTGAAGTAGTCGCCCGGGTTCGGGATCTGATCGGCGCGCCCGATGCACACCCATTCCTTCAAGAGAATCTGCCGCACCTCGAAGTCATAGAACTCAGGAGATGTGTAGCACCACGGCGGCAGTGTCCGGGCCTCGCGCAGCGGCTTGAGGGCATCAGCAAAGGCGCGCCCATCCCGACCGAGTTGTTGTTCGATCGCATTCATCGATCCCGGACCTCCCGTAGCGTCGTCGGCATCCGACACGCCGATGGGTCGATAGTACGCGCCGCGCCGGCCGGTCAACCGAGATCGCGCCGGCGCGAGGCGTTTGCAGCGCCACCGATGGCGCTCTACAGATGGCCGCTGGGCCGTCCCGTAGGAGGTGCGCGATGACCATATCGGCGGACGAGCGTTACCCGAAGCGGTACCGCGAGGTGCTCGGCGCGCGCATGGCGTACGTCGAGGTCGGCAGCGGCGATCCGATCGTCTTCCTGCACGGCAACCCGACCTCGTCGTATCTCTGGCGCAACGTCATCCCGCACTGCGCCCAGCTCGGGCGCTGCCTCGCCCCCGATCTGATCGGCATGGGCGACTCGGCGAAGCTGTCGCCCAGCGGGCCGGAGCGCTACCGCTTCGTCGAGCACCGGCGCTATCTGGACGCCTTGCTCGAGGGGCTGGCGGTGCGCGAGCGCGTGGTGCTGGTGATCCACGACTGGGGCTCGGCGCTCGGTTTCGACTGGGCGAACCGCCATCGCGACGCGGTGCGCGGCATCGCCTACATGGAAGCGATCGTCATGCCGGTCACCTGGGCGGATTGGCCGAAGGCGGCGGCGCCGGTCTTCCAGGCCTTCCGCTCGCCGGCCGGCGAGCAGATGGTGTTGGAACAGAACGTCTTCGTCGAGCAGGTGCTCCCCGGTGCCGTGTTGCGCCAGCTCGGCGACGCCGAGATGGCCGTGTACCGCCGGCCGTATGTCGAGCCCGGCGAGAGCCGCCGGCCGACGCTTACCTGGCCGCGGCAGATTCCCATCGAAGGCGAGCCGGCCGAGGTGGTCGAGATCGTCCGCGCCTACGGCGAGTGGCTGCGCACCAGTCAGGTGCCGAAGCTGTTCATCAAGGCGGATCCCGGCGCCATCCTGCGCGGCAAGGCGGCCGACTTCTGCCGCGGCTGGCCCAACCAGACCGAGATCGCGGTGAAGGGGATCCACTTCATTCAAGAGGATTCGCCCGACGAGATCGGCAGCGCCCTGGCCGGGTGGATCGCCGGCCTGCCGTGAGGCCGAACTGATGACCGCGGCGGGGCAAGCGGATTCGAAGACGGCGCTCATCACCGGCGCCTCGATGGGCATCGGCCTCGAGCTGGCCCGGGTCTTTGCCGCCAACGGGCATTCCCTGGTGCTGGTGGCGCGCAGCGAAGACAAACTGCAGGCCGTGCGCGCCGAGCTCGAGCGCCGGCACGGTATCGCGGTGGCGGTGATCGCGGCCGACCTCGCCGATCCCGAAGCACCGGGACGCCTCGAAGCTGAGATCGGCGCCAAGGGCCTGGTCGTCGACTACCTGGTCAACAACGCCGGATTCGGTGCGAGCGGTCGCTTTCACGAAGCGGAAATCACTCGCCAACTCGAGATGATCCGTCTCAACGTGTTGGCGCTGACCGAGCTGACGCATCGCTTCGTGCGCGGCATGGTGGCGCGACGCCGCGGCGGCGTGCTCAACATCGCCTCGACGGCGGGGTTCCAGCCCGGGCCGAAAATGGCCGTGTACTACGCGACCAAGGCCTACGTGATCGCCTTCTCGGAGGCGTTGGCCGAGGAGGTGCGTCGCCACGACGTGCGCGTCACCGTCTTCTGCCCGGGTCCGGTCGCCACCGAGTTCGCCAAGACCGCCGGCGCCGAGAGCTCCGTGTTGTTCCGCTTCGGCGTGGTGGCGAAGCCTGACGACGTGGCGCACAAGGCGTATCGCGCCCTGATGAGCGGGCGGGTCGTCGCCGTGCACGGCGCGATGAACTGGATGGGCGTGCAGGTCCTGCGCGTCTCGCCGCGCATCGCCGTGCGCCGCCTGGTCGGCTGGGTCAACTCGACGCGCTGATCGGTGCGGATCGAGGTCGCGCCGCGGTCATTGCTTTTGGTCGGGACGCTTTGCCGATCCGCTCGGCGTGAGACAGGGGCCGGCGGCATCGCGCATCCGACCCACCAGCGCCGCGTCGAGTGCGAAAGAGGCGCGCAGCGCTCGCTTCGGGTCATCGAATCCGTGCTGCACCCACACCAGCTGCGCCGGCGTGCCGTCGAGTCCCGTCAGCAACGCAGCTACCGGGCCTTGCTGATGGGAGCGCTGGCTGAGCGCGAAGACGAAGGTGTCGGGGTCGTCGCCGGAGTACCATCCTGCGGCCGGGTGCGAGATCGCCTTCCCGCCGCTGAAGCTGACGTGCGACAGGGCGCGGTCGCGCGCCGGCGCATCCGGGCCCTCGAAATCGTCGTAGTCGAAGTCCTTGAGCGCAGCCGCCTGTGGCACCCACAGCTCGAGACTGACGGCGCCCCCCTGCGGCTCGGGCTCGCAGAGGACGCGCAGGGTGACCGAGCGCGTGCCGCGCGGGCCCTGGACCTGACCGTCGAGTACCAGCGTGCGCAGCTCCGCGCGCGTGGGCGCCGACGCCACGACGGCCGCCGCGATCGCCATCACGAGGCACGCTTGCTTCATCGATCGAGCCCGTAGCACGTCGAGGCGTGAGGCGGGAATTCGCCCGATCGTGTGAGGCGTCGTTCGTCTGTTGGTAACTTTTTGGGCAAAGCCGGTGGCCACGGGTCAGCCAACATGGAGCGATCGTCCAGCAGTGGCAGATAAAGCGACCAGATGCCTGATGGGTGGTGTTACCGCAGTCGCTTCCATCGCCTGAAGGCCGCGACGTCTTCTGCCGTCAGGTGGAACCATTCACTGTTGATACGTTTCTCGGCGAAGCGCTGATGCCAGTACGACTCCACACCTTGCGGATCATCGGTTTCAATCACGTGCACCTTGCGCGTGTCGAATGGCAACTGAATCGTGAGTTCGCGTCTTCGACGGCCGAACGCGTTTGTTCGTCCGATCTTGTACCGATGACTTGGGCCTTTGAGCAGGTACACAGAGCCGAAGGCCGGGGTGCCCAACTGTGGGGCTTCCCGTTCCAATGAAGTGACGTCAGGGGAGCACAGCGTAGCAACGTCTTCGAGGCCGGGGGTCCCACGAGCATATTCGACGAGACGAGCCACCAGACGAGTCCTCGGCCCGAGACGCTTGAAGACGCGGTCGCTCGGAAAATCAGGACATTCCCGGCGCTTCATGATTCTGTCGCGGACAGTCGGGAAAGCGCCGAGTTCTCGCGTGAATACGGCGAGCTTCGCCAGCACCTCTGCTTCCGGTAACCGCGCGTTGGGCCGATTCGGAGTTAGCCCAGCTTCGCGTTGCGCGGCGCTAAGCCGTGCCCAGTACTTCCCCCACACGCTCGGAGACACGCCGAGGCGAGTGAGACGGTTCTCGCCAAGTGCTACTCCTCCGTTCGCGTCGGCCGTATGGCGTATGATCTCAAGGATTTCGTCTCGCGTCATCGGCTAGAAATCACTCCAACTCAAGCAACCGGATGAGATCGCGGGAAGCGTGCAGGACCCGGATGACTTCGACCCCGTCTGCGATGGGCCGGTAGAAGATAAGGTGATTGGAGAAGCCAGGAACTGGCCACTTGCGGAGGTTGCGGAGGCCGACCTTCGTGCTGCGGTACGGGCTTCCGATGTGCGGCATGGCCGCGAGCCGTTCGTAGGCGCGCGCGAGAGCGGCAACAAAACGATCGGCGATCTCCGGAGTCGCCTCGGTGCCAAGATAGACGGCGATTTCAACGACGTCGACCCGCGCGGCGGGCCTGCGGACGATGCGGTTTTTCGGCATGGGTGGATGCCCCGGCGATCCTGCCGTGAACTTCCTTCTTGATATCCTCCCAATCCTTCTTGGTTACGTGTTTCGGTGGACCTGAGCGGAGCCCCTCAAGCAGAAGCTGGTCGACTCTTTCGCGTGCCTCCCGCTTTAGATCCTCCCGGATGAGCTCTCGCACGTATTCGCTCGCGGAGCTGTATCGGTCTCGCTGGAGTTTCTCATCCACGAATTCCCGCAGGTCGTTCGAAAGGGAGATGTTCATCGAGGTGTGTTTCATTGTCTTGACCCTACATCACTGGCAGAAGCTGTCAAATCCTGCCAGTGCGCGCCACAACGACCTGCCCGCTCGCGGGGTCGGTCGGGCTAAGGTGGCGGCTCATTTCGCCTTGGCGCGGGCGACCCTCCGGCGAGTCCAGGCTTGATCTCCCTCATATCGGAGGGCGAGCTGATCTGAGAGCGAGGGAAAGACGAAACCGGGAACCTTCCCCTTGACCCGGTCAGACACCGAAAGCCCCTAAAATGAGAAAGCCCTTGTGTCACAAGGGCTTTCTGGAAGAGCGGGCGACCGGGGTCGAACCGGCGACGTCCAGCTTGGGAAGCTGGCATTCTACCACTGAATTACGCCCGCAGGAGGAGCCGGACGGTAAGTGACGGGTGGGAGATTGTCAATTCGGACAGTCCATGTCGGATTGCCGGAGAGCGCGACGTTACACGCCGCACCGGTTCGCACCGGTGAGCGGAAGGCAGGGTGCGAACCGGTGGTCAGCGCGAGCGTGATGGATCAGCAGCGGCGGCGCCCCGGCGGCTGAGCGCGATCGGGCAGCCGGCGGCGGCGGCGGAGGATAGGCAGGCGCGCCGCAGCGGTTCGTAGCGTTCGCGCAGGGCCGGCCCGGCGTGCCGCCAGGTGACCTCCGGCATGATCAGATAGGGTGGGCCGTCACCACCGCTTCCGGGATCGTAGACCGGCAGCGCAGATCCCCAATAGAAGAGCGTGCCGTAGTCGAGTTGGGGACTGGTGTGGACGAGCGCGGGATCGCGCACGACGTTGCGCAGCTCGCCGACGAAGGGACGCCGCGTCGCCAGCTCGGCGACCGCCGGTGCGATGACGAGCCGGGCGCTGATGATGACCAACGCCAGACAGACAATGATCGCGGCGTACGCGAGCTGCGGACGCGACCGTGTGGCGGCGAGCGCACCCGCCGCCGCGAGGATGGCGATCGCACCCATGATGGCTGGCAGCCAGCGCCCCGAGGCGCCGGCGAGGGTGAGGGCGAGGGCGCTACTGTACGGCGCGGCGAAGTGGGGCAAGGCGTCGCGCGCGGTGTCGACCAGCGGGAACCCGCTGCTCTGGGCGAGGGTGATGAGTGCGAGCAGGGCGACCACCCAGGCGAGCGCCCACAGCAGCCCGGCGAGCGCGCGTCGGCCGGCCCGTGCGGCGCCCATGTCGGTCAGGAGGCGGTCCGCCCACCAGCCGATCAGCAGCGCGGCGGCGGGGTAGAGGGGGAGGAGATAGACGCCGCGTTTGCTGCTGGCCAGCGCGTACGGGGCGAACACGGCGACTATCCAGAGCAAGGCGAAGACGCGTGCACCGCGCCGCTCGAGCCCGGCGCGATCGCGCCACAGCGCGAGGACGACGGCGGGCAGGGCGATGGTCCACGGCAGGAGGCCGGCGAGCAGGCTGCCGACGAGATAGGCGAGGCCATGCGCATGCCCGAGCGCGGCGGCGCCGCGTTCGCTGATGCGCAGCAGGTTCTCGTTGACCACGATGTCGAAGAAGGCGCGCCCACCTTGCAGCAGCGCGGCACTGTACCAGGCGGCGACGACGAGTAGGACGATCGGCAGCCCGCGCAGCGGTCTGAGGGCCCGCAGCGGGGCGGTGCTGCGATCGACGAGGCAGAGGAGCAGGATCTGGAGGGTGGGAATGGCGAGGCCGGGGATGCCTTTGGCCAGCGTCGCCCAGGCGATGCCGAAGTACAGCCCGAAGAGCCACGGCGTGCGGGCGTCGCGGCGGATGGCGAGGAGGCTACAGAAGACGACCGTCAGGCCGAAGGCGAGCGTCATGTCGACGCGCGCCGTGGTCGCGGCACGCAGCCATTCGAAGCTGGTCAGCAGCGTCAGTCCGGCGAGCGCGCCGGCGCGCGGCGCGACGCACAGCGCGGTGACCAGCGTGACCAGCAGCGCGGCGGCGCCGCTCAGCCCGGCCGACGGCAGCCGGGCCGTGAGCTCGTCGACGCGGCCGAGCGCGTGTGCCGCAATGCCGCCGAGCCAGTAATACAGCGGCGGCTTGCGCGGCACCTCGACGGCGTTGCGCCGCGGCAACAGCCAGCGCCCGTGTTGGACGAGGTCTTGGATCACCACCGCCTCGCGCGGCTCGCCGCGGGTATGGAACGGCGCGCGGCCGAGGCCGCACAAGTGCAGCAGCGCCCACGCGACGGTGACGATGACGAGCGCGGCCGCCGTGCCGGCGCGCCCAGAGGAGGGGGTCTCTACCACTTGGCGCCGTGGGTGACGTGGATGGGCCGTCTGGCGCCGGCGTGGCGCTGGCGGCGGAGCAGCACGTAGAGGGCGCCGGTGCCGCCGTCGTACGGGCGCGCGCTGGTGAAGGCGAGCACCAAACGTGCCCAGCGGCCGCGCGCCAGCCAGGCCGCCAGACGGGTTTTCAACACCGGGATCTGATCCTTGGAGTTGTGACCGCGCCCGTGCACGATCAACACGCAGCGTTGGCCGTCGCGATAGGCGCGCAGCAGAAACCGATCGACACCGGCGTGCGCTTCCTCGGCGGTCATGCCGTGAAGGTCGATGTGCGATTGGTAGGCGAAGTCGCCGGCCCGCAAACGGCGCACCAGGCGGCGATCGATCCCGGCGGCGGCGCCCTCGACGAACTCGATGCCATCGGCGATGTCGAAGGGGCCCGCCCCAGCGACCAGATCAGATAGCTCCGCCAGGGCCTCGGCGTCCGGGTCGGTGACCTCTCGCCGTCCGTGGGCCGGCGCCGGCGGAGCGACGCGCTGGCGGCGGGCAGAGGAGAGTGGTCGTGCGTCGCCTACCGCGCGCAAGAACAGCGCCGCATCGCTCGGCGGGTCAGGCGGCGCAGGATCGTCGGGCGCGGACGCGGGTTGGGGGGCCGGGGCGTTCGCCGTGGCGACCGCCCGCTTCGGGCCGAGGGTGTTGAACGGGCGGTACTCGAACGCCCCCGGGGGGGGCGGCGCCTGTGGAGCGCCGCGTCGTGTCCGTCGCCGCCTCATCTCACCGCCGCACTCGCGTTTCCGATCTACGGCAGGCGAGGCGGCGACGCAATCGGCGTTGCCTTGTCTCCTCGGCGGCAAACTGGTTGAGTGCCGACCGCCATCATGACGGAGGCGTCCGACGACTTGCTGGTGCGCCGCGAGCCGCCGTTGGCGTGGCTGATCATCAATCGCCCGGCAGCGCGCAACGCCCTCAGCGCGGCCCTGTGGACGAAGCTCGCCGAGGCCGCCGGGGCGTTGGCGGACGATGCCGCCGTGCGCGTGGTCATCCTGCGCGGCGCCGGTGAGCACGCCTTCATCAGCGGGGCGGACATCGGCGAGTTTCGCGCTTTGCGGGCCGATGCGACGGCGACGGCGGCATACGACGCGCGCTCCTCGCGTACCTGGCAGGCGCTAGCGGCGCTGCCGCAGCCGGTGATCGCGATGGTGAACGGCCTCTGTTTCGGCGGCGGCGTGGCGGTGGCCTTGGCGTGCGACCTGCGCTTTGCCGCCGAGCACGCCCGCTTCGCCGTGCCGGCGGCGCGCCTGGGACTGTCGTACCCGCTCGAGAGCATCGAACGCTTGGTGCACGTCGTCGGCCCCGGCGCGGCCGCCGACATCTTGCTCTCGGCTCGAGCGCTCGATGCCGCCGAAGCGCTGCGCATCGGTTTGGTCAACCGCGTCGTGCCGCCCGCCGAGCTCGAGGCGGTCACGCGCGGCTACGCATTGGCCATGGCGGCGGGGGCGCCGCTGACGTTGCTGGCGCACAAGCGGGCGATCCGCGAATGTCTGCGCTCGCCCGGCGAGCGCGACCTGCAAGGCCTGCGCGCCGCGATGCGCCGCTGCTTCGACAGCGCCGACTATCAGGAAGGCGTGGCGGCGTTCCTGGAGAAACGCCCGCCGCGCTTTCAGGGGCGATGAGCGAAGCGGAAGGCGGCCCCTGGCAGGGCGGGCCGCTGCACGGCGTGCGCGTGCTTGACCTGACGCGCTATCTCGCCGGCCCGTATTGCACGATGCTGCTCGGCGACATGGGGGCCGACGTGGTCAAGCTCGAGCCGCTGCAGGGCGGGCGGGAGTTCGGCGGCGGCGATGTGGCGGACAATTACTTCTTTCTCTCCGTCAACCGCAACAAGCGCAGCGCCGCCCTCGACCTGCGAACCCGTGCGGGGCGCGAGGTCCTGCTCCACATGCTCGAGTGCGCCGACGTGCTGGTGGAGAACTTCCGTCCGGCGGTCATGCCGGAGCTCGGCCTCGGACCCGACGTAGCGTGCGGTCGCAATCCGCGCCTGATCTACTGCCGGCTCTCCGGTTTCGGGGCCGACGGACCGTACGCCGAACGGCCGGGGTTCGATCAGGTCGCGCAGGGGATGTCCGGGCTGATGAGTGTGACCGGCACCCATGAGCCGACGCGCGTGGGGGTCGCCATCGCCGACATCTTGGCGGGCCTGTTCGCGGCGCAGGGCATCGCCATGGCGCTCTATCAGCGCGAGCGGTCCGGCGTCGGCCAGGTGGTCAACACCTCACTGCTCGAGGCGGCGGTGGCGGTGTTGAGTTGGAGCGCCGGAATGTATTTCGCCAGCGGCGTTGCGCCACCCCTGGCCGGCAATCACCACCCGCTGGCGGCGCCGTACGGAGTGCATCGCGCCCGCGACCGCCCGGTGAACATCGCCTGCGCGTCGACGCGCCAATGGCGGGCGCTGTGCCAGGCGATCGAGGCGGTGGCGCTCATCGAGGACGCGCGCTTTGCCACGCCGGCGGCGCGCGTGCAGCATCGTGCCGAGCTGACGGCGACGATCGAGCGCCGTCTGGCAACCCGCGACGCCGCCGACTGGGTAGAGATGCTCAACGCCGCCGGCGTGCCGTGCGGCCCGATCTACGACCTGGCGGAGGTCTTTCAGGACCCCCAGGTGTTGGCGCGGCAGATGTCGGTCGAGTTGCCTCACCCCGAGATGGGTGTCTTCAAGGCCACGGGGATACCGGTCAAGCTCAGCCGAACCCCTGGCTCGATTCGCGCTCTGCCGCCGGCGTTGGGCGCACATACCGAGGCGGTGCTGGCGGAGTACGGCTTCGATCCGGCAACGGTCGCGGCGCTGCGGCGCGACGGCGTCATCGGACCGGTCTACAGTTGATACATCACATCGCATGCAACCAGTAACCGGTGGTCATAAAAGGAAAATCGCGCTTGACTGCACCTGGACTGGCCCCTAGCCTCCAGCACCGCGAAACGGAGGGGACCATGCGTCGGATCATCGCTCTTTCAGCCATCGTGTTTGGCCTCGCGGCGGTCGGTGATGCCCAGGCACAGCTCGCCAGGCAGGCCACTGACGAGCGCCCGAACATCATCGACGTCGGTGATCCGGTCCTGATCTCCCGAGAGACGCTGTCCGACGAGATGTCTCTCAACACCGATCTGCGCGATTGGATCAGACTCTACGGTCCGCCCGATTACGCCGAGATGCAGGAGATCGAGATCGACACGCCCTTCGCGCCCTACGAGGTGCGACTCTACTACCTGAAGGGCAACGTCTCCCTGGCCTTCGGTCGGGTGCACATCGCGCCGAGTCTCTACGACTACGGGGTGCGCAAGTTCATCGGTCGCATTCGGCAGCAAGACCTGGACCGATTGCTGACGGCGCGCAGCGCGCCGGCGGTCAATGCCGGCCAGGCAAAGGCACCAGCCGCCGGCACGTGGACCGTCGAGACCATCGCCGGAGACGCCAAACCGCTGCCGCAGTGACGCAGGCGCCCTCCGACCGGCTCCCAATCTGTCCCACGCATACGCCGTAGGGGCGCACGCCGTGCGCCCCCACACGCTATTGCCGGGTTGAGGGGTGGCCGTGGGGCGTCGCCGCGGCGGCGGCGCTGGCCAGGTGGCGGAGGGTCTCTACCGTCAGGAGACCGTCGTCTTTCAATCCAGCCGTGCGCTGGAATGCCTGGATGGCGTTGACCAGGACGGCGTCGATCTGGCCGTCGATGGCGCCCTGATATTCGTGCAACGCCGTCAGCTGGCGTTGAACCTCGGCGATCGTCTTGGCGTCCACCGACTGGGCCAGGGCCGGGCCGTCCCAATCGACGATCGAGCGCTGCATCGCCTCGGCGGCGGCGCGTCCGGATTCGGCGTCCGGTCCATGACAGGCACTGGTCAACGTGGCGGCGGCGGCGAGCCCGATGGTCGCGGCGCGCCACGGGGCGGTGGGCACCAGGCCGCTCCTCAGATGACCTTGTTGAGCGGATACTCGATGATGCCGACGGCGCCGTGTCTGAGCAGCTGCGGGATCAGCTCGCGCACCACCGCCTCGGCGATCACCGTCTCGACCGCGAACCATTCGGTCTTGTACAGCGGCGACACCGTCGGCGCGGTGATGCTCGGGATCATGGCGATGACCTCATCGAGCCGCTCCTTCGGGATGTTCATCTTCAGGCCGACCTTGGCCTCGGCCTGCAGCGCGCCGTTCAGCAGCAGCGAGATCTGCTCGATCTTCTCGCGTTTCCACGCCTCCGCCCAGGCGGTGCGATTGGCAATCAGCTGCGGGTTCGACTGACAGAGCTCACAGATGATCTTCAACCCGTTGGCGCGCAGGGTGCTGCCGGTTTCGGTCACCTCGACGATCGCATCCACCAATCCTTGCACCACCTTGGCTTCCGTCGCGCCCCAGGAGAACTCCACCTCGACGTCGATCCGTCGCTCGGCGAAGTAGCGCTTGGTGAAGCCGACCATCTCGGTGGCGATGCGCTTGCCCTGCAGATGGGCGATCTCGGTGATCGGTGAGCCCTGCGGCACGACCAGGACCCAGCGCGTCGGGCGCATGCTCGCCTTCGAGTAGATGAAGTCGGAGACCACGTGGACGTCGGAGTCGTTCTCCAGGGTCCAGTCCTTGCCGGTGACGCCGGCGTCGAGCACGCCCTCCTCGACGTAGCGCGACATCTCCTGCGGCCGAGCCAACACGCAGCGCAGCGTCTCGTCGTCGACGCTGGGGAAGTAGCTGCGCTCGGAGCCGGAGATCTTCCAGCCCGACTTGCGGAACAGTTCCAGGGTGGTGGCTTCCAGGCTCCCCTTGGGGAGGCCGAGCGTGAGCTGGGGCATGGGCGGGGGCGAGTTGGTGATCGCGGCTGGCGACGTCGTTACGGCAGCGGCTACCACAGGCCTCCGGGAGCCGCAACGCACGGGTCGCCGAAACGACCACGTGTTGCCGCTCTCTCGACGTTGGTGGATAAGGAGCGAGCGACAGGGAGGCGAGGCATGCGTCTGGGCGAGCTGGCGGCGCTGCTGGGGTGCGAGCTGCAGGGGGATGGTGCGATCGAGATCGCCGGGGTGGCGCCGATCGAGCACGCCGGTCCCGGCGACCTCACCTTCGTCGCCAACGCGCGCTACCTGCGCTACCTGGACACCTGCCGGGCGGCGGCCGTGGTGTTGTCGCGCGCCGCGCCGGCGATGCCACTGGCGAGCCTGCGCAGCGACGATCCCTATCTCGCCTTTGCGCGCGCCGTCGAGCATTTCCACGTCCCCGTGGCATGGCCGCAGGGGCTGCACCCCAGCGCCCAGGTGGCCGCCTCGGCGCGCCTCGGGGACGACGCCTCGATCGGCGCCTTCGCCGTGATCGGCGAGGGAGTGCAGATCGGCAACGGCGCGCGCATCGCCCCACACGTAGTGATTTACCCGAACGTCGCGATCGGCGATCGCTTCACCGCCCACGCCCATGTCACGGTGCGCGAGGGAGTGCGCATCGGCCATGATGTCGTCCTGCACGCCGGGGCGGTGATCGGGTCGGACGGCTTCGGCTACCTTCCCGATGGTAGCGGCGGGATCAAGCGCCTGGTGCAAGCCGGCAGCGTCGAGCTCGAAGACGGCGTCGAGATCGGTGCCAACACGACCGTGGATCGCGCCATGGTCGGCTCCACGCTGGTGAGGCGCGGCGCCAAGCTCGACAATTTGGTGATGATCGCCCACGGCTGCGAGATCGGCGAGTACAGCATGCTGGCAGGGCAGGTCGGCCTGTCGGGCAGCACGCGGGTCGGGAAGTGGGTGCGCATGGGCGGCCAGGTCGGCGCCGCGGGGCACCTGACGATCGGCGATCAGGTGCAGATCGCGGCGCAAAGCGGCATCGACAACTCGATCGCGTCCGGGACCACGGTTGGCGGCACCCCCGCCGTCGATATCCGCCTCTGGCGCCGGCTGGTGGCGGCCTGGGCGCGGTTGCCCGATCTGTTTCGCCGCGTGCGCCGGCTGGAACGCCAGCTCGGAGTGGAAGTGCGCGACTGAGCTTGATTTCCACACCCCCCTTCGGTAGCGTCCCTGCACCGTTCGCCTGCTGGATATGCTGCCGTGCGCATTCGAACCCGCGACATCGAGGAGACGACGAAGGAGCTCGTCTACGACGAGCCCACGAGTGAGTTGAATCCGCTGCTCGAGCACGGGCCGGTGCACGACTTCGAGTTCATCGGGCCGGCCCGCGTGGGGTTGCGCTACTACCGGTCTGGGCAGGAGCTGTTTTTTACCGGTACGATCCGCGCCACCGCTGCCGGGCAGTGTGCGCGGTGCTTGGCCCGGTTCGAGTTTAGTCATGAGCCCGATCTCTCGTACGTCCTGGTCCCCCGGCAGGGGCGCTGGGCCGACGAGCCGCTGGACGGCGGAGGGGACGATCAGCTGATGTGGTACGAGGGCGAGGACATCGACGTGTCCCCGTTGGTGCGCGAGCGCTTGCTGCTCAGCCTGCCGACGCTGGCGCTCTGCCGTGACGACTGCCGGGGCCTCTGCCCGCGCTGTGGCGCGGACCGCAACGCCGGCGACTGCGGCTGTGCGACCGAGTGGGTGGATCCGCGCCTGGCGGTGCTGCACACGCTGCGCCGCGAGCAGTGATTCGAGTCGGAATTTTTCTTGACGACCCGCGGCCCGGCGGCGGTCGTCGGTTGTCGGACTGAGGAGTCGAGACATGCCCGTTCCCAAGCGACGCACATCGGTTTCGAAACGCAACAAGCGGCGCGCCCACGACGCGTTGACGCCGCCGGCGACCGTGGCCTGTCCGGAGTGCGGCGAGGCGATGGTGCGCCATCGCGCCTGTCCGCATTGCGGCATGTACCGCGGCCGCCAGGTGCTGGAAGTGCACGACTGAGCCGGAGAACGGCGAATCGACTCAGCGCTGCACTGCCCCCCCACCGATGAACACCCAGAGCGAGCCATGCCCCGGCGTGCGAGTCGATTGCTCCGCTCCGCCGGGGAGCTCTGTCTGTTCGGCGGCGAGGCGGGTGGGGCTCGGCGTTCATCGGTGGTCTACCAGGCCGAGAGTTCCGACCGTGACGGATGAGCAGCCCGCTCGCTGACCAGGTCGCCCTGGTGACAGGGGCGTCCCGTGGCATCGGTCGAGCCATCGCGCGACACTTGGCGAGCGCCGGGGCGCATGTGTTCGTCAACTACCGGCGCGACACCGCCGCGGCGGCGGAGACCGTGGCCGCGATTCAGGCCGCGGGTGGTCGCGCCGAGGCGCTGCCGTTCGACGTCGCGGATGCGGAGGCGGCGGCGGAGGCGATCGCCGGGCTGCTCAAGACCACGGATCGACTCGATATCCTGGTCAATAATGCCGGGCTGTCGATCGACAACCTGTTGTTACGCCTCAAGCCCGAGGAGTGGGACGAAGTGATCGCGGTCAATCTGCGCGGCACCTTCGCCTGTACCCGGGCGGCCGTCCGGAGCATGCTGCGGGCCCGCTACGGTCGGATCATCAACCTCAGCTCGGTGGTCGGGGTCATGGGCAACAGCGGCCAGGCAGCCTACGCCGCCGCCAAGGCCGGGATCATCGGCTTTACCAAGGCGATGGCGCGCGAGCTCGCGTCTCGCCAGGTGACGGTGAACGCCCTGGCCCCGGGACTGATCGAGACGGAAATGACCGCCCACTTGCCCGAGGCACGGCGGACGGAGTATCTGGCCGTCATTCCGGCAGGCCGACTGGGCACGGCTGATGAAGTCGCGGACGTGGTGGGGTTCCTGGCTCGTCGCGAGGCGGGTTACATCACCGGTCAGGTCATCGGCATTAGCGGTGGACTGTACATCTAGGATCAACCAAGCGCGCGTTCAGGAGGTGGGATGGCCTCAGCAGTGGAGCAAAAGGTGCGAGAGATCATCTGCGAGCAACTCGGTGTCAGCGAGGGCGACGTCACGCCGGAGGCGTCGTTCATCGAGGACCTCGGTGCCGACTCGCTCGACATCGTCGAGCTGGTGATGGCGCTCGAAGAAGAATACGACATGGAGATCTCCGACGAGGAAGCGGAGAAGATCCGCACCGTGCAGGATGTCGTGAACTACATCGAGAGCCACAAGCAGTGAAGCGATGAGTAACGCCCTGCACGCGGTCGACCCCGAGATCGCGCACGCCATCCGCGCCGAAGCGGATCGACAACAACACAACCTCGAGCTCATCGCCTCCGAGAACGTGGTCAGCCGGGCGGTGCTCGAGGCCCAGGGCTCGTGCCTCACCAACAAGTACGCCGAAGGCTATCCGGG
Organism: uncultured Binatia bacterium (SeqCode); assembly: GCA_964475125.1. GTDB lineage: Bacteria > Desulfobacterota > Binatia > HRBIN30 > CADEER01 > CAYYWP01. The sequence goes on from CAYYWP010000008.1 coordinate 41,009, forward strand.
CCGCCGCTACTACGGCGGCTGCGAGCACGTCGACGTCGTCGAGCAGCTCGCGATCGACCGGGCCGTGGCGCTGTTCGGGGCGGAATACGCCAACGTCCAGCCGCACTCCGGCTCGCAGGCGAACATGGCGGTGTACTTTTCGCAGCTGGCGCCGGGCGACACCATCTTGTCGATGGATCTCACCCACGGCGGCCATCTGACGCACGGCAGCCCGGTCAACTTTTCCGGCAAGTTCTTCAAGGTGGTGCCCTACGGGGTGCGGCGCGCGGACGAGCGCATCGATGTCGAGGCGATGCGCGAGTTGGCGCGCCGGCATCGGCCGAAGCTCATCGTCGCGGGCTACAGCGCCTATCCGCGCGCGATCGACTTTCAACCGTTCCGTGCCGCGGCGGACGAGGTCGGCGCCAAGTTGATGGTCGACATCGCCCACTTCGCCGGCCTGGTCGTGGCCGGGCTCCACCCCTCGCCGGTGCCGCTGGCCGAGTTCGTGACTACGACCACGCACAAGACCCTGCGCGGGCCGCGCGGCGGGCTCATTCTCAGCCGGCAGGCGGAGGCGAAGGCGCTCGGCTCCTCGGTGTTTCCGGGCAACCAGGGCGGGCCGCTGATGCACGTCATCGCTGCCAAGGCGGTGGCGCTCAAGGAAGCCGCCGCTCCCGGCTTCCGCACCTACCAGTCACAGGTGGTGCGCAACGCGCGGGCCCTCGCCGACGGCTTGCTGCAGCGCGGGTTCCGCCTGGTGTCGGGCGGCACGGACAACCACCTGATGCTGCTCGACCTGCGCGAGAGCGAGCTGACCGGGAAGCTGGCGCAGGAGACACTCGAGGCGGCCAACATCACGGTCAATCGCAACACGGTCCCGTTCGAGACCCGCTCGCCGTTCGTCACCAGCGGCGTGCGTATCGGCACCCCGGCGGTGACCACCCGCGGCATGCGCGAAGCCGAGATGGACGCGATTGCCGACTTCATCGCGCGGGCGTTGCAACACGTCGGCGACGGCGCCGCGCTGCGCTCGATCCGCGACGACGTGATCGCGCTCTGCCGGCGCTTTCCGATCGACACCATGATGTGAGCCGGGGCACAACAGATACACGCCGCTCCGCACCGCGTGCTCCAGCGAGGACACGGATTCGACCCTGAAGGTGACCGTCTCCTCGCCCCGATCCGAAGAAAGATCCCTCACCACGAAGGGCACGAAGACCACGAAGACCACGAAGGTCATGGTGTAGAGCGGTCCTCGCCCGCCCGGAAATTCTTGCCCTTCGTGCTCTTCGTGCCCTTCGTGGTGAGAAAGGCATTTCAACCCGCGGCGAAGCGAGCTCCTCACCGGTGTTTATCGGCGGGGGGAGGGGATGGGCTCGGTGCTCATCGGTGGTCACTATCGTGTACCCGGCGCTTGTGTAGCGAGGCGAGGAATTCGGCGTCGGGTGAGAAGCGCTCGGCTGGCCAGACGACGGTGTCGCGCGCCACGGCCGCCAGCTCGGGATGGTCGATGTTGCAGTGCAGGCCGCGACTCTCGGTGCGCTTGATGGCCGAGACGATGATCAACTCGGCCACCAGGGCGAGATTGCGCAACTCGATCAGGTCGTCGGTGACGGTGAAGTCCCAGTAGTACTGCTGGATCTCCTCCTGCAGAGCCCGGATGCGCTGCAGCGCTCGGGCCAAGCGGCGATTCGAGCGCACGATCCCGACGTAGTTCCACATCAGGCGGCGGATCTCGTCCCAGTTCTGTGTCACCACGACGGATTCGTCGCTGTCGGTGGCGCGGCCCGGGTTCCAGGCCGGCACGGGCGGTGGAGGGGTCGGATCGGCTTCGAGCAGGCGCGCCGCGTCGACGGCGGCTCGGTGTCCCAGCACCAGGGCCTCGAGCAGCGAGTTGGAGGCCAGGCGGTTGGCGCCGTGCAGGCCGGTCATCGCGACCTCGCCGGCGGCGTAGAGGCGACGCAGGCGCGTGGTGCCGTCGGCCGTGGTCACGACCCCGCCGCAGCAGTAGTGGGCGGCCGGAACCACGGGGATGGGCTGGCGGGTGAGATCGATGCCGAAGTGCAGACAGCGTTCGTGGATGGTGGGAAAGCGGTTGAGCAGAAACGCGCCTGGTCGGTGACTGATGTCGAGGTACACGCAGTCGAAGCCGTGCACCTTCATTTCGTTGTCGATGGCGCGGGCGACGATGTCGCGCGGTGCCAGCTCGGCGCGTGGGTCGTAGGCCGCCATGAAGGCGCTGCCATCGGGTCGGCGCAGCACGGCGCCTTCGCCGCGCAGGGCTTCGCTGATCAGGAAGGACTTGGCCGCCGGGTGGTACAGGCAGGTGGGGTGAAACTGGATGAACTCCAGGTTGGCGACCGGCACGCCGGCGCGATAGGCCATGGCGACGCCGTCGCCGGTCGCGATGTCGGGGTTGGAGGTATACAGGTACACCTTGCCCGCGCCGCCCGTCGCCAGCAGCGTGGCGCGCGCCGTGAAGGGCAGAATCGCCCCGCGGTCGCGATCGAGCGCGTAGGCGCCCCAGCACGAGACGGTTTGTGCGGTCGGGTCGTCGGTGGCGTCGGTGAGCAGGTCGATGGCGAGGTGGCGCTCGCGGACGCGGATGCGGGGCTGGGCCCGCACCGCCGCGACCAGGGCGCGCATGATCTCGCGTCCGGTGGCGTCCGAGGCATGCAGGATGCGGCGATGGCGGTGGCCGCCTTCCTGCCCGAGATCGAACTCGGGGTCTTCGGGCGCCGGGCGCCGTGAGAAGCTGGTGCCGAGCGCGATGAGCTCGCGGATGCGCTCGGGGCCCTCCCGCACGACCAGCTCGACGAGATCGCGGTGACAGAGCCCGGCGCCGGCGACGAGCGTGTCTTCGATGTGGGCCTCGAAGGAGTCCTCGGCGCTCCACACCGACGCAATGCCGCCCTGGGCGTACTGTGTGGCGCTCTCGGGCAAGCGGTCCTTGCTCAGCACCAACACACTGCCGTGCTCCGCCGCTCGCAGGGCGAAGGTCAGGCCCGCCAGGCCGCTACCGATGACGAGGAAATCCGCGTCCATGAAGAGCGTCGCAGTCTATTTCACCGTCGCCCCGGGCGGGCAAGTCGCGCCGGTGCCCGTCCGGGGCGGAAAAAGGCGCTTGAAGAGGTCTGAACGCCTCTCTATCCTGCGCCGCGCATGAGCTGGCGGCAGGTCGTGACGGTGGGGATGGCGGCCGTCCTGATGGCCCTGTCCGAACGGGCGGCGGCCGAGATCTACATGCAGCGCGACGGGCGCGGCCGCCTGCACTTTACCAACGCGCCAGCCGGGGGCGGCTATACCCGCTACACGCCTCGCCCCGGCAAGGCGCCCCTGTACCGCCTCACCCGACGGCGAGACACGGAGCGCGATCGCCAGCGCCGCAGGGCCTTCGATGCCATCATCGCCGATGCGGCGGAGCGCCACAGTATCGACCCGGCACTGGTCAAGGCGGTGATCCGGACCGAGTCCGATTTCTTCGCCGACGCGCGTTCACCCAAAGGCGCGCTTGGACTGATGCAGCTGATGCCGGCCACCGCTCGCAAGCACAGCGTCGACCGCGTGTTCGACCCGCGCGACAACATCGAGGGCGGGACCCGGCATCTGCGTTTGCTGCTCGATCAATACAATGGCAATGTCCGCCTCGCGCTCGCCGCCTATAACGCCGGCGGGGGCGCAGTGAGCCGCCATGGCGGGATTCCGCCCTATCGCGAAACCATCGAGTACCTCCAGCGCGTGCTGTCGTTTCGCGAGCAGTACCTGCGCGAACAGTGAGCGGCACCCCCTGCGGGTGGTCGCGTGACCGCGCCGCGTGCCTGGGACGCGGTCGTCGCGTCGCGCAACTTGCCGAACCTGATCACCTTCGTCCGCATCGCGCTGGTGCCGGTGTTGGTCCTGCTGCTGCGCGCTCCGGGGCGCACGGCGAGCGTGCTGGCGGCGGCGACCTTTTTCCTCGCCTGCTGGAGCGATTTCTTCGATGGCTACCTCGCCCGCCGGCACGGTCTCACCAGCACGCTCGGCAAACTGCTCGATCCGCTGGCCGACAAGCTGATCGTCACCGCTGCCCTGGTGATGCTCGCCGCCATGCCGCGCCAGCCCCGGGTCCCCGCCTGGATGGTGGTGGTGATCATCGGACGCGAGCTGGCGGTCACCGGGCTGCGCGCCATCGCCACCAGCGAGGGGCTCGTGCTGGCAGCCGACGAGCTGGGGAAGTACAAGATGATCCTGCAGATGCTCGCCCTGCAGGGGCTGCTGCTGCACTACCCCTTCTTCGGCGTCGACTTTTTCAGCGGCGGCATGTACTTCCTTTGGCCCTCACTGGTGCTGAGCCTGTGGTCGGGCGTGGAGTATCACGTGCGCGTCATACGCCGCGCCACAGCCCCTGCGGCCTCGCACGACGCTTGACAGGGAGCCGGAGCCAGAGCGTTGCGGGCGCCGTGCGTACCGGGGTTGCGAGTGCCGTTAATTGTCAACTGCGGCGCGTTGCGCCGCCGTAGACAACGCCGGGTGTCAGCACGCGGGCTCGGTACATTCCTTGCTTGATTCTCGCCTGCGATGTCCGACGGCGGGGGAAGAGGTCGGCTCTGGTATCGCCAGGGCGGATTTTCGCTCATCGAGCTTCTGGTCGTCGTGGCGATCATCGGGGTGTTGGCGGCGATCGCGATGCAGGCCATGGGCCGGTATCGCCAGCAGGCCTACGATGCCGCGGCGATCCATGACCTGGTCAACGTCGTCAACGCCGAAGAAGCGCACTACGCGACCTTCCAGACCTACATCAGCTTCAGCGCCACAGGGCCGACGACGCTGGCGGTCCCTCAAATCGCCGTCTCGGGGACGGTCACCATCGACGTCACCGGCGACGACCAGTCCTTCCAGGGAACCGCCACGTCGAACCGCGGCAGCGGCAAGATTTACAGTTACGACAGCATTACCGATACGTTCGTATCGAATTGATCCCGTCGTCCGCTCGACGGTGACCTGTCCGGATGGACGGGGGGCGCCGGCCCTGTGGTATTCTTTGAAACCTCGAAGGCCACGAAGAGGAAGAATAGCAAGGGTCTTTCGGCCGTACGAGGGAAGCGAGAGAAGCTCACAACCACGGGAGAGAAGCTCACAACCATGGGGTTGAGGATGATTCAAGCGCCACTGCCCTGCGCCGTGATCTTCGCGGGCTTCGTGTTCTTCGTGGTGAAGGTTCTTTCGGGTTGGGGCTAACTCCACCCGATCGCGGGCCGCCCAGATCCCGCCGCGCGACTCACTTGGCGCGCGAGAGGTACTCGCCGGTATCGGTATCGACGCGGATCAGATCGTCGACGTCGATGAACGGTGGGACCTGAACGATGAGCCCGGTTTCGGTCGTCGCCGGTTTGAGTTGATTGGTCGCCGTGGCGCCCTTGAGGCCCGGTGCGGTATCGGTGACGCGCAAGTCGACCGTTTTGGGCAGCGCAACCGCCACCGGGGTGCCCTCGTGGAACTCCACCTGCAGGCGGAAGTTGGGCACCAGATAGTTGACCGCGTTGCCGAGGGCTTCCTCGTCGAGCGGGATCTGGTCGTAGGTCTCGGTGTTCATGAAGTAGTAGTGGTGGTCCGACTGGTAGAGGAACTCCATGTCGTGCTGCTCGAGGCTGATGCGCTCGACCTTGTCCTCGGAGCGGAAGCGGTTCTCGGTCTGCGTGCCGGTGCGGAGGTTGCGCAGCTTGGTTTGCACCATACCCCGCCAGTTTCCCGGTGTGACGTGCACGACGTTGGTGACCCGGTGGAGCTCGGAGTTGTAGGTGATGAGCATTCCAGTGCGAAGCTGTGTGGCGGGAATGAATGGCATGGGTGGAGCCTCCTTCGGCGACGGTGCAACCAGGCTTCGTACCAGTGGTGCCCAAGGCGAGCAATGGCGCGGGCTCAGGTGGGTTTGGGCGCCATCAGGACCAGCATTTTGAGCCGCCCTGGGCCCGGATTCACCACCCCGTGCGCCAGGCCCGCCGGTGCCAGGGCCGCGGTGCCTGCCGCCGCGTTGCGCTCCTGGTCGCCGACGGTGATGCGCGCCGTTCCCTCGAGGACGAAGTAAACCTTGTCCGACCCGGCGTGCGAGTGCGCGTGTTGTTCTTGGCCCGGCTCGAAGCAGTAGACGTCGCAGAACAACCGCTCGGTGGTGAAGAGGTTGTTCTTTTTCATCTTGTCCGCCGCGAACCGCGCCGCCTCGTGCACATCGATGAAGTGACTCATTGCTCTCCTCCCATCATGGTCAGGTCGGCGGTTTGAGCCGCCCCGGGGACGCTGGGCGCGGCAGGTGTTCGAGGGGCGATCGTGTCCTCAGGTGCCGCTTTGTATGGCATAGCGCCGTTGCAGCCTCCATACGAGGTGCGTGAGGGGCGCGCCGCGCCGTCGCGACCGCGTTGACACCCCCGGGGGCAGTCGATAGACACCAAGCAGACCCGCTGGCGGAGAGCGAGCCATGCAGTTGCGAGACATCAGTCCGGGCAAAGACGAACACGCGCTGCTCGAGGACAGCGTCATCCTCACGCGGGTCGACCGAGCCGTCGGCTGGGCGCGGAAGTTTTCCCTGTTCCCGTACCCCTTTGCCACTGCCTGCTGCGCCATGGAGTTCATGTCGCTCACCATGTCGCCGTACGACATCGATCGGTTCGGTGCCCTGTTGCCGCGCTTTACGCCGCGGCAGGCCGACCTGCTGATGGTCATCGGTACCGTCACCTGCCGGCAGGCGCCGATCCTCAAGCGCGTCTACGAACAAATGGCCGAGCCCAAATGGGTGATGTCGTTCGGCGCCTGTGCGTCGACCGGCGGCTTCTACGACAATTACACCACCGTCCCGGGAATCGATCGCATCATTCCCGTCGATGTCTACGTCCCCGGCTGCCCGCCGCGCCCGGAGGCCCTGCTCGACGGCTGGATGGCGCTGCAACGCAAGATTCAGGGCCAGAAGCAGAAGCTCGCCGCGGAAGTGTCTGAGCCGGCCTGAGCAGGGCTCGCGCATCCGAACATGGGCGAGAAGATCCTTCTGCGGCACGAGGACGTGCCGGGCCTGCGCGGCTTGTCCGTCTACGAGGCCGACGGTGGCTACGGCGCGGCGCGCCGCGCCTTGACCAGCATCGAGCCGGCGCAGCTGGTCGAGATGGTCAAGGCCTCGGGTCTGCGCGGCCGCGGGGGGGCGGGGTTCCCGACCGGCGTCAAGTGGGGCTTCCTGCCGAAGGATCGCACCAAGCCGCGCTATCTCTGTGTCAACGCCGACGAGAGCGAGCCGGGGACGTTCAAAGACCGGGCGATCATCGAGCACAATCCCCATCTGCTGCTCGAGGGCACGCTGCTGTCGGCCTACGCGATCGATTGCCATGTCGCGTACATCTACATCCGCGGCGAGTTCGCCTTCGGCACCAAGGTGCTGGAGGCGGCCATCGCCGAGGCGTACGCCAAGGGGCATCTCGGCCGCGGCATCTACGGGACGTCCTACGATCTGGACGTCTACGTCCATCGCGGCGCCGGCGCGTACATCTGTGGCGAGGAAACGGGATTGATCGAGTCGCTCGAGGGCAAGCGGGCCTATCCGCGGGTCAAGCCGCCGTTTCCTGCCACCCACGGCGTGTTCGGCTGCCCGACGATCGTCAACAACGTCGAGACCCTCGCCTGTGTGCCGCCGATCGTCAGCCGCGGCCCGGCGTGGTTCAAGAGCATCGGCCCCGAGAAGAGCCCGGGGCCGAAGCTGTACTGCCTGAGCGGGCACGTCGTACGGCCCGGGGTGTTCGAGCTGCCGATGGGAACCCCGCTGCGCGAGCTGATCTACACCCACGCGCAGGGCATCCCCAATGGGCGGCGGCTGAAGGCGGTCATTCCCGGCGGCTCGTCGGTACCGGTCCTGACGGCAGACGAGATCGATGTGGCGATGGACTTCGAGTCGGTCGCCAAAGCCGGGTCGCTGCTCGGCTCGTGTGGCGTGATCGTCATGGACGACGAGACCTGCATGGTGCGCGCCCTGCGCATCATCAGCAAGTTCTACCACCACGAGTCGTGCGGCCAGTGCACCCCCTGCCGCGAGGGCACCGGGTGGCTCGACGATCTGCTGGTGCGACTCGAGGAGGGAGGCGCCAAGCCGAACGACGTCAACCTGCTGCGCCGGATCGCCGACAACATGATCGGCAATACCGTCTGTGTGCTCGCCGACGCGGCGGCGATGCCGGTCCAGAGCTTCATCGCCAAGTTCCGTTCCGAGTTCGAGCAGCATCTGGAGGCGGGTGGCTGCCCCAAGCGGATGAGCGCCGAGAGCCGGCCCGCCGCGGTGGCGCACGCCTGAGCCGCGGCCATGCCGACGCTGCAGATCGATGGTCGCTCGATTACGGTCGACGACGACCTCAACCTCATCCAAGCCGCCGAACGCCTCGGCATCGAGATCCCGCACTACTGCTACCACCCGGGTCTGACCGTCGCCGGCAACTGCCGCATGTGTCTGGTGGAGATCGAGAAGGCGCCGAAGCTGCAGATCGCCTGCAACACGCGGGTGGCAGAAGGCATGGTCGTGCACACGAAGAGCGAGCGCGTGCGCGAGGCGCACGCCGCGGTGCTCGAGTTTCTGCTCATCAACCACCCGATCGATTGCCCGGTGTGCGACCAGGCGGGCGAGTGCAAGCTGCAAGACTACTACATGGACTACGACCGGCAGGAGAGCCGGTTCGCCCTCGAGGACAAGGTCCGCAAGCACAAGGCGCTCGACATCGGCCCGCTGATCATGCTCGATCAGGAGCGCTGCATCCTCTGCACCCGCTGCACGCGCTTCCTCGAAGAGGTGACCAAGACCGGCGAGCTCGGCGTGTTCGAGCGCGGCGATCACTGCGCCATCGATCTCTTCCCGGGGCGGCGGCTCGACAACGCCTACTCGGGCAATGTCGCCGATATCTGCCCGGTCGGAGCCCTGACCAACAAGGATTTTCGCTTTCGCGCCCGCGTCTGGTACCTCGAGCACGCCCCGTCGGTGTGCCCGACCTGCGCCACCGGCTGTAACATCGATATCCACCACCGGCGCGGCGAGATCTTCCGCTTCCGCCAGCGCCACAACCAGGAGGTCAATCAGTACTGGATGTGCGACGAGGGACGGCTCAGCTACAAGCGCCTGCAGGGCGAGGGGCGGCTGCTCCAACCGGTGCTGCGCAACGGCGATGGATGGCAAGCGCGGAGCTGGGAGGCGGCGCGCCAGGAGGTCGTCGCTCGGGTGCGCGCCGCAGTGGCCGCCGGCGGCGGGCGCGCCGTGGCCGGCATCGTCTCGGCGCAGGCGACCAATGAAGAGATCTTTCTCTTCGACCAGTTGCTGCGTCGGGCGGTCGGGGGGCGGGTCGCGCCGATTTCGTGGTCGCCACCCGGGGCGTCACACGATGCCTGGCTGATCGATGCCGACAAGAATCCCAACAGCGCTGGCCTGCGCGCCCTGCTCCCGGACGGGGAGGATGTCGAACGGATCCTGGCCGACGCGCGCGCCGGTCAGATCCGCACGCTGATCCTGCTGCGTACCGACCTGACTGCGTCGCATGGGGACGGGGTCGTGAACGCGCTCGCCGACGCGGTCGATTCGATCGTGCTGCTGGATACGCATTTCTCCGCCGGCGGCGAGATCGCCGATGTCATTCTGCCGATCGCCACCTTCGCGGAGGTGGACGGGACCTTTGTCAATCGACAGCGGCGGACGCAGTACTTTCGCGCTGCCGTGCGCCCTCCGGGCGAAACGCGCCCCGGCTGGTTGGTGCTGAGTGAGCTGCTCGCCGAGCTGGGCGGGCCGGCGGTACCGGCCGATGCCGGTGCCGTGTTCACCGAGTTGGCGGCCGCCCGAGCGCCGTTTCGCCACCTCTCGTACGCGCGCCTGGGCGAGGTTGGCTCACCGCTCGGCGAGTCGGCCGGGGGGTGATTCGGGCCATGGCGGAATCCAGCCAGGAGTCTTCGGCGGCATCCCGTTTCTACCGCGGCACGATCACCAGGTTGTTTCCCGGCTCGGGCACCGGGGTCGTGCGCTCCGCCGGTGGACGTGAGATCCGCTTCGAGGCGCCACACGTGATCATCAGCGGTGCGGGTCGCCGTTTCGACGACCTGCGCGAGGGCCTGGCAGTGGGCTTCGACGTCAGCTGGACCTCGCGCGGACTGCGCGTCTCGGTCCTCCATCTGACCGCTCCCGAGGTTGCGAAGGCAACCGAGGGCTAGTGTCCTGCCCCGGTAGCAAGCCGCCGAAAAAGGCCGCGCTCATCCTTCGACAGGCTCAGGATGAGCGGGAAGTACTTGTGCCGCAACGTGTTTCGATCATCCTTCGACCCTTCGACGGGCTCGCTGGACCCGTCGAAGGGTGGGCGGAACGCGCTTTTCAACGGGCGGCCACGCCCGATGCGGATTGTCGCGCCGCTACGGCCGCAGCAGCGCGGTGGGCGGTGAGGGGGCGACGTCGCCTCCTCGGGGCTGGCGCCAGCGGCGCCACAATCCGACGCCGACCAGCAGCGCGCCGATGACGGTGAGGAAGCGCCCGCCGCTTTCCATCACCGCGTAGAAGTCCCGCTTCGCCTCGTTGGCACCGTAATCGTTCGGGCCGCGATGCAAACTGTCCAGCACGGTGGCGCTGGAGCGCTCGGTGAGGCGACGGAAGTCGGCGAACGAGGACCGGCCCTCGACGGCTGGGGCGGCGCTGATGCGCTGGCCGTACTCCATGAGCTTGGAGTGGCTGACGCTCCAGTTTCCCAACCCCAGGACGAGCAGGACCGTGCCGATGGGCAGCGCCGGATGGCGCCAGAACCCCTGCATACTGTCTCGGCGCTACCAAGCGGCGGAGCGCGGATCAAGCCGCGGACGATTGTATCTTGGCGGTTCCGCGGTTAGGACAGCGACCAACGGCGATGACCGACGCGACGGCACGATGGATCGAGCGCATGCTGGCCGGGGACCGCGTCGCCCTGGCCAAGCTGATGACGCTGGTGGAAAATCGCGAGCCCGATACCGCCGAGGTGATGAGCCGGTTGCACGAGCGCGCGGCGGCGACGCGCATCATCGGCATCACCGGGCCGCCCGGGGCGGGGAAATCGACCCTGGTCGATCGCCTCATCGCCGCCCTGCGCCAGGGCGGGCGCCGCGTCGGCGTCGTCGCGGTCGATCCCTCGAGCCCGTTCTCGGGCGGTGCCGTGCTCGGCGACCGCATCCGCATGCAGGGGCACTTTCTCGACCAGGGAGTGTTCATCCGCAGTCTCAGCGCCCGCGGCAATGTCGGTGGACTGGCCAGAGCCGCGCGCGACATCGCCCGCCTGCTCGGCGCGTTCGGCCAGGACACCGTGCTGGTGGAGACGGTCGGCGTGGGGCAGAGCGAGTTCGACGTCATGCGCCTGGCCGACACGGTGGTGGTCGTGCTCGTGCCCGAGGCCGGCGACGCCATCCAGGCCATGAAGGCCGGCCTCTTGGAGATCGCCGACGTGTTCGTCGTCAACAAGGCCGATCGCGAAGGCGCGATGCGCATGCGACACGAGCTCGAAGCCATGCTCCACCTGCGGCCGGCACACCCGTGGGCGGTGCCGGTGCTGCTCACCGTAGCGGTCGACGGCACGGGGATCGCCGATTTGGTGCATACGCTGGACGCCCATCGCGAGTACTTGCAGCACAGCGGCGACGGGGCGACGCGTGCGGCGGCGGCACGTCACGAAGAGTTCGTCGGCGCGGTGCGCGACGAGCTCGGACGCCGGCTCGAGCGCGCGGTGCGGAGCGGCGAGCTGTGCGAGCTGACGGCCGCGGTCGAGCGCGGCGACATCGATCCCTACGGCGCCGTGCAGAAGGTCTTCGCCGACGAGGGGCGCCTCGCCCGGTCCCTGGTGCGTGGGCCCGCCGGCGACGGCGCGGCGTCATGAGCGCGGCGCGGACGTTCGTCGTCGGCGACGTCCACGGCTGCGCGAGCGAGGTGGAGCGGCTGCTCGATGCCCTCAGCCCAGGCGCTGCCGATACGATCTGCTTCCTCGGCGATTATATCGATCGCGGACCCGATGCGCGCGGCACCATCGACCGCTTGCTCCGCCTGGCGGCGGAGGGACCGCGCTGCGTGTTTCTCAAGGGCAACCACGAGGACATGTTCCTCGCCTTTCTCGGCCTGCCTGGCCGTTACGGCGAGGGCTTCCTGGAGAACGGCGGAGCCGCGACGCTGGCGAGTTACGGCCTCTCCGGGTGCAACGGCGCGCAGGTGGCCGAACGACTGCCGGTGCCGCACCGGGAGTTCTTCCTCGGCCTCGTGTCGTCGGCGCGCCTCGGCGACTATCTGTGCGTTCACGCCGGTCTGCGCCCGACGCGCCCGCTGGCGGCGCAGGACGAGGAGGACCTGTTGTGGATCCGCGGCGACTTCTCCACGGTCGCACATCCGTTCCCGTTCACCGTCGTGTACGGACACACCCCCTATCGCGACGTGTTCTTCGATCTGCCCTACAAGATCGGTCTCGACACCGGGCTGGTCTACGGCAACCGGCTGAGTTGTTTCGAGATCGAACAGCAGCGCCTCTGGCAGATCGGACGCGGTAAGCAGCGCGTGACGCGACGCACGCTCACGGATGTGTTCAGTCGCCGCGCCGGCCTGTCTTGACTCGAGCGCGCCGTTTCCACTAGCACCCGCGCAGGGCGGCGTAGCTCAGGTGGCTAGAGCACGGGTCTCATAATCCCGGTGTCGAAAGTTCGAGTCTTTCCGCCGCCATCAAGGGTTTCGGGGACTTAGCCGGCCAGGCGGTCCCCGAAATCGCTTTCACGGCTGCCGCGCCGGCCGTCACTTTGCCCGTCGTCGGGATGACGCTGTCCAGCTGTGCCGCGCCGGCGCTCGCTGCCAAGGTGAGTGAGAGAGACACCATGCGGCAGACCAGGCGCTCGGAACACCAGTGTCTTCCTGCATCGTTGACGCATTGAGTGATCGGGTGTACAGCGCCCACCGGACGATCCGACCTGGGCAGGAAGCCGGCGAGAGGTGGGTGCGGCAGGAAGGGAACCCGCCGGCGGCTCTCGAGTTCCACATCCGGAGGTCAGCGAAGATGCCAGAAGAGAGCGGGCGCGAGGCGTGGGTGTGCATGCCGACCGAGGCGGAGCTACGGGCGGCGCTGCCGCCCGGGACGAAGTGGTACTATGACTTTGGCTTCCTTCCCGTCATGGGTCGGCTACTGATGGCCCATGAACGCATCGGCACGGCGGTGGTGGAGTTCTACAAGCGGGTCATGATGGAGCCCGGGGCGCTCACGGCGGGGGAGCGCGAGCTGGTCGCAGCGGTCACCTCGGCGGCGCAAGACTGTCAGTATTGAACGCAATCTCACGCAGAGTTTCTGCGTGTCGAAGAAGGCCGCCCGGAGGTGGTCGAAGCCATCAAGCAGAAGCGCTGGCGGGAATGCGCTGGCCTCACGGCGCGCGAGCGCGCGCTGTGCACACTGGCCGAGAAGCTGACGTTGACGCCGACCAAGATGGTCGAAGGTGACTGGCAGCCGCTGCGCGCGCTCGGCTTCAGCGACCGCGACTGCTTGGAGGTCGCCCACCTGGTCTGCATCTTCAACTACTTCACGCGCATCGCCGACGGGTTCGGTCTCCAGCTCGATCCGATGACGCGCCAGGCATCCGAAACCGGCGTACCACTCAAACGCTCGGCGTGAAGAGGTGGGCGGAGGTTCCCGCCACCCTTCGACTAGGGGTCTGTGCCACCAAAACATCGGTGCCGGCGTCTTGGAGCGCGCCGCTCCGCGGCGCACAGCAACGCGAAGCGTTGCCCCGGG
>CAYYWP010000009.1:0-47185 GCA_964475125.1 uncultured Binatia bacterium (SeqCode)
CGACGGCACGGTGCTGACGCGCGTGATGCGCGAAATGCATCGGCGCTTTCCGACCATGCCGTTCTACGTCGTCGCCAAGGAGATCAGCCTCGAGGACGTGCGCCTGTCGCTGGAGAAGATGGCGGATCGCTTCCACGAGCACCCCGCCACGGTGCTGGTGGTGACCAACATGTATTACAGCGAGGCGCCGTGGTTGACGCCGAAATCCGCGGCGGCCGCGAGCTCGCTGGTCTGGCAGGAGGTGCCCCTGCGCGGCACGAGCGCGCACGAGTTCAGCGAGCAGATCACCGATCTCGGGCCGTTCCTCGGCGCCAACTGGCAGGCGCGGCACAGCCTCAAGAGCGGCAACCCGGTCTACGACCGCCCGGTCGCGCTGGTGATCTACCGCGACGACTTCCGCTTCTTGCTCGACGACGTCATTCCGAGTCGCGGGCGCGCCCAGGCCGGCTATGACCTGGTCATCGCCTCGCAACCTTACCGCGCCCGCGTCGCGGCGGAGTTCAAGGCGTCGCGGGTTGTCGCCCCGCTGGTCCATGCCCTCGGCCCGAATGGGCGGCTGCTGGGGATCCACTCCTACGGCAAGGATCCGGGCCTGGAGATCGTGCGCAAGATCTGGCCCGAGGAGAACCCGTTCACCTGCGGGCGGCACGATCTGTTGCGGGCCGTGCGCGCGCAGCTCGGCAAGGACGGGCGCGACTTCAACCTGAACGCGTACTCCGACACGCGCTCGGTGTTCCGCTACGACATGCATACGCTGCCCAGCGAGGTGTCGCCGAGCATCGGCACCTCGACGCTGTTCGCGGCCTGGAATGCCGCCGTGTACGTGGCGCAGATCGACGATGAGCGGCTCGCCGGGGTGATCAAGGACCGCACCTATCTCGATGCCACCAGCGAGGTGCTGCAGGCGCATGGCGGGCTGTGGTTTTTCGACGAATCCTACGTCGTATCGCGCCGGAGGGACTGACCGGTGAGCGCGCCGGTCTCGACCGCGGCGGCGCCGGAAGCGGCGCTGGGTGCTGCCGACTTGCTGAACCACGGTTCGCTGGAGATGAGTGCCAGCGCGGTGGCGGAAGTGCGGGCGATCGCCGCCCTGCGCCCGGTGGGAAGTAGGGTCTACGTCAACCACCTCCCCGGTCATGCCGTTGCCGCCTCTGTGCCGACGCTGGTAGCGCTGCGCGCGCACGGCCTGGAGCCCGTGCCGCATATCGCGGCCCGGCGCCTGGCCTCGCGCGATGAGCTGCGCGCCTTCTTGCAGCGCGCCCGGGGCGAAGCCGATGTCACGACGGTGCTGGTGATCGGCGGCGATGATGCGGAGCCCTGTGGCCCGTACGCCGACGGCGCGGCGCTCCTGCGCGACGGCGTGCTGGCGCACTGCGGCGTGCGCGCGGTGGCCCTGCCGGGGTATCCCGAAGGACATCCGCATATTCCCGCCGGCGCCCTTGCACAGGCGCTGCGGACCAAGCTCGAGTTCGCCGCCGCGCAAGGGCTCGAGGCCTATATGGTGACGCAGTTCTCCTTTGCGCCAAGCCGGATCGTCGCCTTCTGCGCCGCGCTGGGGCACGAGATCCCGAGCCTGCCGGTGTACGTCGGCCTGGCCGGCCCGGCCGAGCTGGGCGCCCTGTTGCGCTTCGCGCGGCGCTGCGGCGTGCGCGCGTCGTTGCGTACCTTGAAGGATCAGGGGATGTCCGTCGTGCGCCTGGCGACGCAGAACGACCCGGGCGAGCAACTGGCCGCGATCGTCCGCTATTGCCGGGAGAGTTCGTCGAGCAACGTCGTCGGCGTCCACGTGTTTTGCTTCGGTGGCACCCAGCGCGCGACGGCTTGGATGCATGCGGTCAGCGCGGCGGGCTCCCAGGAGGGGACATGATCAACTGGGAGGGGACATGATCAAGATGAGTGTGTTCTACCCGTACGAGGCGGGGAAGACCTTCGACATGGACTACTACTGCACCACGCACATGGCGCTGGTGCGTGAAAGACTGGGCTCGGTCGTGAAGTCCATCGCCGTCGAGCAGGGCGTGTCAGGCGAGGAGTCGGGCTCCCCGCCCTGCTTCATCGCTATCGGCCATCTGTACTTCGACTCGGTCGAAGCCTTTCAGCGCGCCTTCGCACCACATGCCGAGGCGATCGTGGCCGACATCGCCAACTACACGCGCATCCAACCGGTGATCCAGTTCAGCGAAGTGAAGATGTGAGCGACGGCGCGCACGACCCGGCCGAGCTCCCGGCCGATCTCCCCGAACCGGTCGATGATGGCGCCTGCGGCCATCTGGTCGGGATGCGCTTGCCGAAAATCACCTTGGCGTCGACCAGCGGGCGGCGCGTCGCCCTGGACGAGCTCGGTTCGGGGGCGGTCGCCATCTACTGCTACCCGCGCACCGGGCGTCCCGGCGTCGAGCCCCTGGGCGGCGTGCAGTTCTGGAACGCGCTGCCCGGCGCCAGGGGCTGCACGCCGCAGGCGTGCGCCTACCGCGACGCCTACGCGGCGCTGCAGGCAGTCGGCCTGCGGGTGTATGGCCTCAGTAGCCAGACGCCGGCGTATCAACGTGAGATGGTCGAGCGCCTGCACCTGCCGTTCGAGGTCCTCAGCGACGCCGAGCTACGCCTTGCCCGCACCCTGCGGCTGCCGACCTTCGCCGTCGCGGGCCAGCAGCTGATCAAGCGCTTGACGCTGTTGGTCGAGGACGGAGTGATTGCCGCCTGTCACTATCCCGTTTTCCCCCCGGATGCCGATGCCGGCCGGGTGCTCACCTGGGCGCGGGCGCGCCGGTCCGCAGCCCCCGCCTGACGGGCGTTTGGAATACCCTGCCGACCCGGGGGGGCGGCGAATCCGAAGGGCGACCGGACGCATCTTCTCCGCCGTGACGGCTCGCCGTCGGTCGACAGACCGGTTCGATCAGCATACGCTTCGTGCGACGAATAGTGCCGGCAGGATCTCGTCCGGAGCGAGGGGGCGTGCTGTGTGGATCGACGCCGCGGCGTGCGGCTGGTTGCCATCTGCTCGGGGGTGAGCCGTGATCGTCGCCTTGCTGTTTTTCGCCGTCGTCTTCCTCGCCTACTCGAACGGTGCCAACGACAACTTCAAGGGCGTCGCCTCGCTGTTCGGCAGCGAGACGACCAGTTACCGCACCGCCATTCGCTGGGCCACGCTGGCGACCTTCGCCGGATCGCTGTGTGCGATTTTCCTTGCCGAGGCGCTGCTCGAGCGCTTTTCCGGCCGCGGCCTCGTCTCGGCGCAGGTGGCCGGCTCGCTCGCGTTTCTGTTCGCCGTCGCGGTTGGGGCGGGTGCAACGGTCATGCTTGCCTCGGTCACCGGGTTTCCCATCTCCACGACTCATGGCCTGGTCGGAGCGATCGCCGGGGCGGGGTTCATGGCGGTCGGAACGGAGGTCGACGTAGCGTTGCTGCAACGGCAATTCGTCTTGCCGCTCCTCCTCAGCCCACTGCTCGCACTGACCCTGGGCGCGGGATTTTATCGGGTTCTGCAGCTCCTACGCCGGCGCTTCGGAGTCTCCCAAGCCTCCTGCGTGTGCCTCGGAGTCGAGGATGATCTCGTACCGATTTCGCGCCCGCCGGCGGCGGTAGCGGTGCAGCAGGCGTCGACGCTGTCGATCGTCGTCGACAGCGAGGCGCGCTGCGCGCAGCGCTATGCCGGGTCCGTGCTCGGGATCAATCTGCAACGCGCGGTCGATGTGGCGCACTTCAGCAGTGCCGGCGCCGTGAGCTTCGCCCGCGGGCTGAACGACACGCCCAAGATCGCCGCCCTCCTGTTGGTGGTGCCGGCACTGGATCTCGCCTGGGGGACCGTGCTGATTGCGGCGGCCATGGCGGTCGGTGGGCTGCTCAACGCCCATCGCGTCGCCGAGACCATGAGCCACCGCATCACGACCATCAACCACGGTCAGGGATTCGCCGCCAACCTCGCCACCAGCCTGTTGGTCATCGGCGCCAGTCGTTATGGGCTGCCGGTATCGACGACGCACGTATCCGTTGGGTCGCTGTTCGGCATCGGCGCGACCAGCGGTTGCGCCGACCTGCGCGTGGTCGCCACCATCTTTCTGTCATGGCTCCTCACCCTGCCGAGCGCGGCACTTCTCGGCGCCGTGGCGTACTGGCTGGCGGCGCGCTGGGGATAGGTCGCGTGGGTGGCGACTCTCTACTGATGAACACGGCGTGAGTGCTTGGTTGGTGGTGTGGGCGTCGTGTCGGTCGGCGGCATGTCGGATGAGCTCGCTGCTCCTCTGAAGACTGGCCGGCCCGACGTGAGATGAACGCACAGGCTGACATCCCCAAGTTGGTCGACCAGATCGTCGCGCTACGGCGGAGCATCGCCGCCGCGCGCAGCGCCCTAGTCGCCGTCAGCGGCATCGACGGCAGCGGCAAGGGGTTTCTCAGCGGCCGGCTGATCGAGGCGCTGCGGGCAACCGGCTTGCTCGCGGCGGGCATCAACGTCGATGGGTGGTTGAACCTGCCGCCGGTACGCTTCAGTCCGAGCGATCCGGCCGAACACTTCTACCGGCACGCCATCCGTTTCACGGAGCTGTTCGCACAGCTCGTCTTACCGCTACGCGACCGCCGTTCGCTCGCGCTCGATATGGACTACGCCGAGGAGACCGCTGCGGCCTACCGGCGCGAGCGCTACGAGTTTCACGACCTCGACGTCATCGTGCTGGAGGGGATCTACTTGCTGAAGCGGGAATTGCGCCGCCACTACGATCTCTCGATCTGGATCGAGTGCAGCTTCGAAACGGCGCTCGAACGCGCCATCGCCCGCGGCCAGGAGGGTCTCTCGGCCGAGGCGACGCGGCATGCCTACCGCACCATCTACTTTCCCGCTCAGGCGATCCACTTCGCCCGCGATGCACCGCAGCGCGCTGCGACCCTGGTCGTGTGTAACGACCCGAGGATGACGGCGAAGGGCTTTTCGTCGGCCTGAGGGACAGGCGCGCTCCGCCTCTGCGGTGGTCGATGCTCCGAGCTGACCAACGTGGCTGGGCCTGGTTGCGGTGTTGGCGTCCGCGGCTCTCTGTCGGATGCCGAGATTCGGTCGCGCTGCCCAGTGCGTCAACCGGCGTGCGTGGGGCTTGGAACAACCGGGGGTCTCGGCTAGAGGGCCTGGGGATGCCCTTTCCGCCCCAGTTGCTGGAGAATAACCGCCGCTGGGCGGCGCGCATGACGGAGGAGGACCCGGAGTTCTTCTCCCGGCTCGCGCGCCAACAGGCACCGCAGTACCTGTGGATCGGGTGCTCGGACAGCCGCGTCCCGGCGAATCAGATCGTGGGGTTGCTACCCGGCGAGCTGTTCGTGCACCGCAACGTCGCCAATATCGTCATCCACACCGATCTCAACTGCCTATCCGTGCTGCAGTACGCCATCGAGGTGCTACAGGTGCGCCACGTCATGGTGTGCGGGCATTACGGCTGCGGCGGCGTACGCGCGGCGATGAGCCACGCCGAGCTCGGGCTGATCGACAACTGGCTGCGTTCGATCAAGGACGTCTACCAGGATCATCGCACCGCGCTCGATGCCATCGAGGAGGTCGGGGCCCGGGTCGACCGCCTGTGTGAGCTCAACGTCGCCCAGCAAGTGGCGAATGTCTGCCATACGACGATCGTGCAGAACGCCTGGCGACACGGCCGGCCGCTATCGGTGCATGGTTTGATCTACGACATCCACGACGGGTTGCTGCGCGATCTGGGTATGAGCATCACGGCGGTGGAGCAATTGGCTCCGATCTATCGGGTGGCGCGCTGACGGCGCGCTTGCCGCATCCCTCGACGCTGCGACGACCGCGTCACCTCGGCGTGAGCGGAAGGCGGGTTGTGGCGGGTTGCCCGGCGCGCCGGTGCAGGGCGGTTTGCCGCAGCCGGTGAGATGCGCTTTAGAAGAGTGGAATCGAACCACAGGGAGGACGACATGGACGCCGAGGCGAAAAAGACCGCGCTGCGCATGATTCCCTATGGCCTGTACGTGCTGACCGGGCAGCGCCAGGACGGCACGGTGGCGGCGGCGACGGTGAACTGGGTGACACAAGCCTCGTTTCAGCCGCCGCTGGTCGTCGTGGGTGTGAAGGTCGATTCGAATGCCCATGCGGTGATCAAGGAGGCCGGAGCCTTCGCCCTCAACGTGCTCGGCAAGGGGCAACAGGGCGCCGCGTTCACCTTTTTCAAGCCGGCGACGCGCGACGGTCAGACGATCAGTGGCGAGGCGTTCCGCAACGGCAGCACCGGGGCGCCGATCCTCACCTCGGTACCTGCCTTCGTCGAGTGCAAGCTGGTGGCGACGGTGGAGCGCGGCGATCACTCGGTATTCGTCGGCGAGGTGGTCGATGCGGGCGTGGCGGCCGCGATCACCGGCCGGCCCGATGACGCGATCCTATGGCTGAAGGATCTGGGGGAGAAGACGTTCTACGGCGGTTGATCGCCGCTTGACGCCGTTCGCGCGATGGCGCTAGCCAGGCAGCGATGACGTCACTGCTGCTGGCGTGCGCGTTCTTCTTCGGCATCCACGTCTTCATCGCCGGGAGCCCGCTGCGCGCTGCCCTGGTTGCCGCGATGGGTGAGCGCGCTTACCGCGCCGCGTTCTCCGTCGCCTCCATCGTCGGGTTGTATTGGACAATACACGCCTACCAACACGCCGCGTTCGTACCGCTCTGGTCGACCGCGGACTGGTGGCGCTGGCCGGCGCTGATGGTGACGCTGCTCGCGGTCGCGCTGGTGTTCATCGGACTGACCACGCCGAACCCCACTACCACGGGCGCCGAGCATCGCCTCGAGCGCGGAGATGCAGTGCATGGCATCGTACGGGTGACACGGCATCCGTTTCTCTGGGGCGTGGCGCTGTGGGCCGGTATGCACGTGATCCTCAACGGCGATGCCGCGTCGTGCCTCCTGTTCGGCATGCTGTTGGTGCTGGCGTTGCTCGGCCCCTTCCTGATCGACGCCCGGCGCCGGCGCGTGTACGGCCCGGCGTGGGCTCAGTTCGCCGCCGTCACCTCCAGCCTGCCGTTTGGTGCCATCGTCGCCGGCCGCAATACGTTGCGCCTCAACGAGATCGGCGCCTGGCGACTGGTCGGCGCGCTGGCGGTGTACCTCGCACTACTGCTCGGCCACACCTCGCTGTTCGGCGTCTCGCCGTTCCCGCTGGGGTAACGGCGTCCGATGGCAAGCCCCGCCGATGAGGCGCTGATGCGCGCCGCGCTGCGCGAGGCCGAAGCCGCGGCGCGCGCCGGCGAGGTGCCGGTCGGTGCGGTGGTCGCGCTGGGCGGCCGCATCATCGCCAGGGGGCGCAATCGGCCGATCGCCACCTGCGATCCGAGCGCGCACGCCGAGATCGTCGCCTTGCGCTCGGCGGGTCGCAAGCTGTCGAACTATCGCCTAACCGCGGCCGATCTGGTGGTGACGGTCGAGCCATGCATCATGTGCGTCGGCGCGATCCTCCAGGCGCGCCTGCGCCGAGTGATCTACGGCTGCGGCGACGGCAAAGGTGGGGCATTGGGCGGCATGGTAGATCTGTCGAGCCCGCCCGGTGCCAATCATCGCTTTGCGGTCACTGGCGGGGTGCTGGCGGAAGAGGCTCGCGCCCTCTTGCAACGCTTCTTCCGCCAGCGCCGCCAGGTGCAGAAAGCGCGCTGAACGCAGAGCGCACTCGGGCCGCGGCCGATGCGGCCGCCCAGGCGTGGCTTGAGCCGCCCGGGGGGCCCCGCTATAGACCGACCGCGACACCGCACGGAGAGGTGCGTGAGCCCGGTTGAAACGGCACGACTCGAAATCGTGTAGCCTCCCAAAGAGGCTCGGGGGTTCGAATCCCCCCCTCTCCGTTTTTTCGACTACGGTAACGTGCCTCTTCAGCGACGCCAGCACCGCCGCCACGGGCCGGCGCCGATCGGTTACTTGGCCTGCTTCTTGTGGAATTGGACGAGCCCGAGCACGTCCTGCCAAACAAGCCGCCCGATCGGTCCCGAGCTGTACTGCGCTACGGCGATGGTCCTGTCCGGCTTGGTCACGAACCCGGTGGCTTGCAGGACGCCGCGCCGTTCCTCGTAGAAAGCCCCGAACGTGGCGGCGGTCTCTTTGAGCGGGAGACCATAGCCGACCGGCAGCGTGAGCGAGCACTCGCTCATCGTCTCCTTGGCCTTCTCGATCGGATCGGTGGAGGCGGCAACGACGGAGATGCCTTCCTCACGAAGCTTGTCCTGCGCGCGCTCGAAGGCAGCCAACTGCTGCTTGCAATATGGTCACCAGTGGGCGCGATAGAGGAGGAAGACGCCCCAGCCTTGGCCGAAGTGATCCGGCACGGTCAGGCGCCCGTGGGCCACGGTCTCCATCGAGAGGCTCGGCAGGATGTCGCCCGTGTCCAGAATCTTCGTGCTGGCTCGTGCCATGATAGGGTCCTTTCTCAGCCCCGCTGCGCGACGGGTACGGTATCACAGAGAGCTTGCCGATGGAGTAGCGGGCAGGCCGGTTACAAGAATTCTGCCACCGCGTAAGAACGGCTTCCAGGGGAAGCATCAGCTGTGTGGAGTACCTCGCCGATTTCGATCCCGTCCGCGACGCACAGCTTGGCGGCGCACTTGCTCGTAAGCATCCCCACCGTTCTCGGCTCCCAACTGCCTCGCCATCAACCGCGCGAAGTCCGCGCCGATCTTCGCAAGCGCGTCTGTCTGGCTCCGCGAATCGAAGGTGTCGGCGCTGCGACGACGCTGGTCAGACTGCTGGGGATCGGCCTCAGCGTAGGCCAGAGGCGTACCGGCCGGGCGCATACTTCTCAAGGTGAGAGAAAGGCAGGGATTTTTTCGGGCTCACTGCACTCCGGCAGCCCCTGTCAGTAGCTTATCAAGCACAGGCCCCACCTTACTCTCCGTGCTGCGCCACTTGCTGAGGTCGAACCCGCCGTGCCCCGCAAGGTGGTACTCGCCGAACCCGACCTGCCTATAGCTCCGGTCCTGCACCCGAAACTCGGCGTGGTTTAGGTACGCTGCGAGATCCCACCACATTGTTCCCGAATAGGTAAGGATGTAGTCGCAGTCGGACGGAAACTCCTGTGGAGGCATGAGGACCTCCGCGTGACCACCCTCGAAGCGGTTTCCCGGGATTATGACGGCGGAAATCTGATTCCGTGCCAAGCCGGTCCAGATCGCCGGGAGCAGGGCCGCATCGGCGACAGCGGGGTTGTCTTTGACGCAAATGCGACGCCCAGTGTCCGGCGCCCAGCTGACGGGCCTGACATTCGCGGAGCTGCAGCCGGCGACCAGCAGCACAACGGGAATCCACGCCCCTTTCATCAATTGCTCCTTCTCGGCTGAGCTTGTCGAGAAGTCATAGACCTTCGTCGAAACCAGGACCCTAGTCCAGGACTAGCGCTGGAGGATCCGTCACGATGTGAGCCTTGATCGGGCAAGATAAATTGAACCCAGAGCCACGGAGTCTGCAGAGAACGCGGAGCACGAGGGGTCTGCAGAGTGAACCCCGACCCCATTCAACGATGACGATGGGGCTGCGCTCGAGCTCATGCACGCAGTTCTCGAAATCGTGTAGCCTCCCAAAGAGGCTCGGGGGTTCGAATCCCCCCTCTCCGCTGACTCTCTTTCGCGGCGACGTCGCGGGCGAGCGGCTATCGCCCCCAAAGGCGCGCGCTGGCGAGGCGCGCGCCTTCGGCGCAGGCGGCGAGCTTCGCCCAGACGATGCCCTCGAGCACCATGTCCCAGCCGGCGAAGGTGCCGAAGCCGCAGTCGGTGCTGGCGATGACCCGACTGCGGTCGCCGACGGCGCCGACCACCTGACAGATGCGATCGGCCACGACCTCGGGGTGCTCGATGTAGTTGACGGTGGAGTCGATCACCCCGGGCACGAGCAGCATGCCGTCGGGCAGCGGGTGATCGCGGAAGACCTTCCACTCGTGCTGGTGGCGGGGGTTGGCGAGCTCGATCGAGAGGGCACCGACCTTGGCCTCGTACAACCCTGGGAGAATGTCGACCAGCGCGACGTCGTGATGGTGCGGCCCGTCGTAGTTGCCCCAGCAGACGTGCAGCCGGACGCGATCGCGCGGGATGTTGGCGATGGCCCGGTTGAGCGCCGCGATGTGCAGGTCGACGATCTTGCGGAACTCGCCTACTGGCTGATCCTGAAAGAGAAAGGTCCGCTCCATGGCGAGGTCGGGTGAGTCGAGCTGCAGGACGAAGCCCTGGGCGACGATGTACTCGTACTCCTGCCGCATCTGCTCGGCGACCGCGTTCACGTAGCGCTCGTGCGAGTCGTAGTAGGCGTTCATCATGGTTGTCGAGATGATGCCGGGCGAGGCCGCGGTCATGAAACACTCGACGAACGGGCTCGGGGCGCGGCCCAGGCAGCGGGTGA
Organism: uncultured Binatia bacterium (SeqCode); assembly: GCA_964475125.1. Lineage (GTDB taxonomy): Bacteria > Desulfobacterota > Binatia > HRBIN30 > CADEER01 > CAYYWP01. The sequence goes on from CAYYWP010000009.1 coordinate 10,356, forward strand.
AGAGGGTGCATTCCTTGGCCACCGCGCCGAGGTCCTCGTAGTGCACCTCGGCCACGGCCTGCGGGGCGTTGAAGTTCTTCGCCCGCATCATGCCGCGGACCTCCATGAAGCGCACGAAGTCCGGAAAGTCGCGCACATCCCACGGCGTCGGGCGCGGGCTCTCGCCGCCGAAGCCGCGCATGCGCTGCGGCACGTAGGTCTGGAAGCCGATGCGCGGTTGCTCGCCGTCGTTGCCGATGTCGACGCCGGCTCGCCGTTGCTCGTCGACGACGTGTTGCACGCCGCGCTCTGCCTGCTGGTCGAGCTCGGCCACGTCGATGGCCTCGCCGCGCTCTTGGCGGATCAGCAGGTCGGCCAGCGTCGCGCTGCGCGGCAGACTCCCGACGTGGGTGGTGAGAATGCGGTCCTGGCTCGCATGCATGGTCGCCCTCCGAAGGACTGCCTCTCTAGCATTCTATGGAGACGATTGTGCAAGAGGCGCAGCGGCGGAGGCTGGGGAGCCTCTCGTCGGCGGAGGTGGGGTACGGGGCGGTGTCGCACGGTCCTTATCGCGGCATCGTCGCAGGCGTGCTTCGCCCCGGTCGGGCTCGGCCCGCCGGTCGCGGGCTCTGCTTGTTCCGTCGCGATTCCCGGGTGTTACGGGCACTGGTTGAACGAATCTCCCGCCTGGTGTCGCAGCCGCGGTCGGAGATTGGCGCGTCCCCGGCGCGGCGAAGGCAGCAAGTGTGAGCCGTCCGAGCATCTGCTTGCTAAAGATGCGACAGCCGCCGAAACTCGAATCGGCTCCAGCCACGCGACGTCTAGAGATGCCGATGCGCGCCCTCCTATTCTGCGTTGCGATCCTCGCCGGCACAACCCTATTGGCACCGCCGGCAGGGGCGGCGGAGGCGATGCGCCGCTTTCGCGATCCGGACACGGGGGCGATCGGCGGGCCGGCAGCCGTCGAAAGAAACCTGCCGGAGGCGGCCGTACAGCGCGACGAGCGACGGCCGGTGGTGGTCGAAGAATCCGTGGCGGCTCCCGCCGGCGGTGTGAAGGTCAACCTGCGAGGAGCCCATCGGGCGGCGGTGGTGCGGCGGCTGCCGGCCGCTGCGGGCGGGACGGCGCATGAATGCACGCAGGATTCCGGCGGTACGGATGAATAAGCGCTCCGCCGCGCTACTGGGAACCCTGCTCGCGCTGGTCGCGGCCGTGCCGAGCCCGGCACACGGCGCCACGGTACGCTTCATCAACCGCGACCGTGCCGATGAGGGCTTCAATGATCCGACTCCCGTTGCGCCCGTCGGTGGCAACGTCGGCACGACGCGTGGAGCGCAGCGACGCATCGCCTTCGAGGTCGCCGCCCAGCGCTGGGCGCGGCAGTTGCTCAGCCCGGTGGAGATTCGCATCGCGGCGACCTTCGATCCACTCCCCTGCACCAGTACCTCCGCGACGCTCGGTGTGGCCGGTCCGGTGAGCGTGTTCCGCGATTTCGCCGGCGCGCCGCTGCCCAACACCTTCTATCCCGCGGCCCTGGCGGATCGCCTGGCGGGGATGGACCTGGCGCCCGGCGAGGCCGACATCGAAGCGACGTTCAACAGCAGCTTCGGCGCCGGCTGCGCGTTTCCGGCGGGTTGGTATTACGGCCTCGACGGCCATTCGAGCGGTGACGACTCCGACTTCCTGACCGTCGCATTGCACGAGCTCGGGCACGGGCTCGGCTTCCTGGCCTTGGTCGACGCCGAAACCGGGCAACGCTTTCAGGGGCGGGACGACGCCTTCATGTATTTCTTGTTCGATGCGCGCACGGGCAAGACGTTTGACGAAATGACCGACGCCGAGCGCCGCTCGGCAGCCGAAGCGACCGGTGCGTTGTTGTGGAACGGACCGGCGGTCGTGGCGGAGAGCGGCGGGCTGCGCGACGGCGTCGACGCCCAGGGCCGCGTCGAGGTCTACGCCCCGGCGTTCGTCGTTTCCGGTTCGTCGCTCAGCCATTGGAGCGACGAAGTCGCGCCGATGCAATTGCTGGCGCCCTATTTCGAGGCACCGGTACACGACCTGGGTCTCGCCACTTCGGCCCTCGTCGACATGGGCTGGGAGCTGAACACCGCGATCTCCTGTGAGGCAGACTGCGACGGCGGCGGCGTGGTGACGATCGACGAACTGATCTCGGCGGTGCGTGTCGCCTTGGGCGACGTCGATCCAGCCGGGTGCCAGGCCGCCGACGTGAACGGCGATGGCAGCGTCTCGATCGCCGAGCTGGTCGAGGCGGTAGGGCGGGCGCTCGACGGATGTCCGCAGACGACTTAGCCTCCATCGGACAAGAGAAATTCAACCCAGAGGCGCGGAGCGGCGGGTTCTCAGTCCTGCTAGAGAGTGACCCCCGAACCCAATTGACGATGACGATGAGTCAGCGCTCGAACTCGTGCACGCTGCCTCTGGGTCCTCTGCGTACTCTGGGTCTCTGCGTTGAGATTGTTGTCAGATCCAAGGTTAGTCGCCCGGCAACTTCACTTCGGGCGGCGGGATCTCGTCGGGGTCGCGCGGCTCGGCATCCGGAAACGGGATTGCATCGTGTGCGCGCGGCTGCGCGTCGGGCGGCGCGATCTCGTCCGGATCAGTGACTTTTCCGGACGGCAGGTCGAGTCCGGAGTCATCGTCGACATCCGTGTCCGCCGTGCCTGCCTGGCCCGCCGATACCGTGCCGATACCGATCAGGGCGGCGCAGGCGCCGAGGAGGACCAGGCGACGGAATCTGTAGCAGGCGATAACCGACCCCTCGGCTGGCCCTTCGACGAGCTCCAGGTGAGCGAGACGCGGCGCGGCACAGGCGCTTCCCCGTCCTCCTGAGTCTGAAGAGGGATGGGCGCGCTGAAAGATGAGCGCGGCCCGCTTCAACCGGCGTCTGACGTCCATCACGTGCGCGCCGGGGCCAGGGCTTCGAGGGCGCGCAGATCGATGCCGGGTTGACCGTCTGGGCGCAGGGGCTGGATGCACACATGGTCAGCCCCGGCGTCATGGTGGGCTTTGATGCGCGCGGCCAGCGCGGCTTCGTCGCCCCAGGCCACGATCGCATCGACCAGGCGATCACTGCCGCCGTCGGCGATATCGGCGTCACTGAAGCCCAGCCACTTCAAGCTGTTCTGGTAGTTCGGCAAGCCGAGATAGATCTGCATGGCTTGACGCGCCGCGGCGCGAGCCTTGGTCGGATCGGTCTCGAGCAGCACCATCTGCTCGGGCGCCAGCCAGCGATCGGGTCCGAGCTGCGCGCGGGCGCGTGCGGTGTGCTCGGGCGGCGTGAAGTACGGATGGGCTCCTTGCGCGTGCTCGCGCGCCAGGCGCAGCATGGCGGGGCGCAACGCCGCGAGCACGATCGGCGCTTCTTCGCTCGGGGTCACGGCGCGATAGAACGCCGAACGCATGGCGGCGAGGTAGTCGCGCATCGTCGGGATGGGGGGGCGGTAGTCGTGTCCGCGCAGTCCGCTGACCAGGTGTTGATGAGAGACGCCGAGGCCGAGGAGGAAACGGCCGCCGGACAACTCCGCCATCGTCTGCTGCAGCGCCCGCATCGCCATCGGGTCGCGCGCGTAGATATTGGCGATGCCGGTGGCGAGGATGAGACGCTCGGTGCGGGCGGCGACGAAAGCGAGGAGGGCGAATGGGTCGCGCCCGACTGCCTCCGGTATCCACAACGCGGCATAGCCGAGGGACTCGAGACGGCGCGCCAGGGCGGTGACGTCATTGGCCGACATGGCGTCGAGAAATCCCCACACACCCAGACGCCCGAGCTTCATGGCCGCTCCTTCATCTTTGGTCGACTCTCACGCAGTCGGACCGGTGTATTCGGTCCCGAGGAGCAGTAGCAAGACGAGCAGGGCGCCGGCAAACACCACCCCCAACACGATGGCGCACACCGTGGCGCGCGGGCTTGCCAGGCCGCGCGCCGGGACATCGCGCCGGTGCAGCACCAGTGTTCGGCCGAAGAGATCGCCGAGGCGTTGCGCCTGAGGGAATCGTCGCATCGCCAGGTACGCGACGAGACCGAAAATCGGCAGCCAGTCGATCAGCATCCAGAGGTTGCGCGCCACGCAGGGACCGAGGCGCGCCCGCTCGCCGTCCTCGCCGACGACGCGCAGCGACAACAACAGTTTCCCGACGGTCGCTCCGCCGAGCGACTCGGCGATCGCGTGATAGGGAAGCGTCATCAGCACCACGGCGGCAACCGAAACCGGTAACGGGGCGGGATCGCTGCCGAGCCACAACAGAAAGGCCTTGGCCGCGAGGCCGCCGAAGAGGAGGTAGATTACCACGTCGAGGAGTCGGGCAAGGGCCCGGCGGGCAAAACCGGCCGAGACGAGCGGCACCGAAGTCGGCAGTGTTGCAAGGGCGGCGGTCTCCCTCATGCGGAGCCCGCAGCGCACGCAGAAGTAATCCCCCGGTTGATTGAGCAGCCCGCAGCGGGGGCAGTCGCGCAGCATGATGACGAGCCCGTGTAGTGCGCGCGAGGCGTGCGGTCAACGCGTTGTGCCGTGTTGACCTCGGCGATCGTACGGTGCACCGTTCCTGGCGCATGGAGAGGTGCCCGAGTGGTCGAAGGGGCGCGCCTGGAGAGCGCGTATACCCACAAGGTATCGTGGGTTCGAATCCCACCCTCTCCGTTGACCGATTCACGGGCCGGTTGCGCTGCTGGCGACCGGCGGCTAGCAGGGAGACTGCGGCCCGAGGATGCGTACGAGTGATAGCTAGGTCCCGCGCAAGAGATCGTCGCGAACCCCGTCAGGTCCGGAAGGAAGCAGCGGTACCGACTCCATCTCTGTGCCGCGGGGAAGCCTAGCTATCACTGGTGCGCATCGCGACGGTCGCAGAGGGGCAGACGCGGCATGACGTATCTGGTCTCGGCCCGGCGCTGGCGGCCGCAGACGTTCGAGGACCTCGTCGGCCAGGAGCACGTCTCGCGCACCCTCAGCAATGCGATTCGCGCCGGCCGCGTCGCGCACGCCTTTCTGTTCACCGGGGTGCGCGGGGTCGGCAAGACGACGGCGGCCCGCGTCTTGGCCAAGGCGTTGAACTGTGAGCGCGGGCCCACCCCGACGCCCTGCAACGCCTGTGTGAATTGCAACGAGATCACCGCCGGCCGTGCCGTCGACGTGCTCGAAATCGATGGCGCCTCGAACACCGGCGTCGACGACGTGCGCGAGATCATCGAGAACGTCCGCTACCAGGCGGCCAAGAGTCGCTTCAAGATTTACATCATCGACGAGGTGCACATGCTGTCGAACAGCGCCTTCAATGCGTTGCTGAAGACGCTCGAAGAGCCGCCGCCGCATGTCAAGTTCATCTTCGCCACCACCGATCCGCACAAGTTGCCGGCCACCGTGCAGTCGCGCTGCCAGCGCTATGACTTCCGCCGCATCGGCCTGCGGCAGGTGGTGACGCGCTTGCGCCAAATCGCCGAGGCCGACGGCCTGCAGATCGGCGACGGTGCGCTGTTCGCCTTGGCCCGGGAAGGCGAGGGCAGCATGCGCGATGCGCAATCGCTGCTCGACCAGGTGCTGGCGGGCGCGGATGGCCCGATCACCGAGCAACAGGTGTACGACACCCTGGGCGTCGCCGACCGCGCGACCATCACGCGCATCGCCGAGGCGATCATCGCCCGCGACGCGACGGCAGTGCTGACGCCCCTGGACGAAGCGTATCGGCGCGGCTGCGACGTGCGCCGCTTCACCCGCGACCTGCTCGAGCACTTTCGCGATCTCGCCGTCGCCAAGGTCGGCCAGTCCGCATTGCTCCCGGAGGTCGCCGACGAAGAGCTCGCCCTGCTGCGCGCCCAGGCGGAGCGGATTTCGGCTGTCGACTGCGACCGTGCGTTTCGCATTCTGATCGCCACCGACGATGAGGTGGCCCGCTCTCCGTATCCCAAACTGGTGCTCGAAATGGCGTTGCTCAAGCTGACCATCCTGCCGCCACTCCTGGCGGTCGACGCCCTCCTGGAGCGCCTGGACGGCCTCGAGGCGCACCTGCGCGGCGGTGGCGGACGGCGCACAGAAGCGGTACCGCGCGAGTCGGCACCGCCGCAGGTGGCCGCTCAATCGGGAGCAGCGCAGACGTCGCGCCTGGAGCCAGACGCGTGGCAAGGTTTCCTCACCTTCGCCACGGAGCAACGGCCGGTGTTGGCCGATCATCTGGCAAAGTGCACGCTCGTGCAGCTCGAAGGGGCGGCGGCTGTGTTGGCGGCGGCACGCGGGTTCCGCTTCGACTACTTGTCGCGGCGGGAGCATCTGACCCAGGTCGAGGATCTGGCGACGCGCTACTTCGGACGTCCGGTCCGCGTCCAGGTGCAGGCGACCGAGGTGGCCAACGGCGGCAGCGCCGAGACGGGAAAAGCCGACGGGGCGGCGCTGGCCAACGCGGCGTTGGAGAATCCGGCGGTCAAGGCAGCTGTCGAGCTCCTCGGCGGTGAAGTCGCCGAGGTCCGCCAGCGCCAGGCGCGGCGACGGAGGGAGGAATGAGCAAGGCGCCCGGTTTGGGCGAGCTCTTGAAGCAAGCCCAAGCGCTACAGGAGCAATTGCAGCGCGCGCAGGAAGACGCGGCGAAACGCAGCGTCGAGGCGTCTGTCGGCGGCGGGATGGTGACGGTAACGGTCAACGGCCGCTTGGAGATCGTTCGCTTGCACATCGAGCCATCGCTCCTGCAGGGTGGTGATGTCGAGATGCTGCAGGACTTGGTTACTGCCGCCGTGAATCAGGGCATCCGCACCGTGCAACAATCCATGGCGGACGAGATGAGCAAGCTCACCGGCGGACTCAAGCTGCCCGGACTGGGGTGACGCTCGCAGCGAGCGGCAGTGGGGTGGGGAGGAGGGAGACGACGCGATGGCGACGGTGCCGGCGCCCCTGGCGCGAGTGATTCAGGAGCTCAGCAAGCTGCCCGGAATCGGTGAGAAAACTGCCACCCGCCTGGCGTTTCATCTCAGCCGGACCGAGCGGTACGAGGTCGAGGCCCTGGCCGGGGCGCTGACGGCGCTGCGCGAAGACTTGCGCACCTGCTCGGCTTGCTGTGCGCTGGCGGGCAGCGACCCGTGCGAGATCTGCTCCGACCCGCAACGCCACGGCGACGTGCTGTGTGTGGTCGAAGAATCGGCCGACCTCGCTGCGGTAGAGCGCTCGGGCGGCTTTCGCGGCCGCTATCACGTGCTCGGCGGCACCCTCGCACCGCTCGACGGCGTCGGGCCTGACGATCTCCACATTGCCTCGCTGCTGCGCCGGCTCGCTGCCGGGACGGTGCGCGAGGTGATCATCGCCACCAACCCCACGGCGGAAGGGGAAGCGACGGCGATGTACCTGGCGCGGCTCATCAAACCCCTCGGCCTGCGCGTCACTCGCATCGCCCACGGCTTGCCGATGGGCGGCGACGTCGAATACGCCGACCTGGCGACACTCGGTAAAGCCTTGGAGGGGCGGCGGGAAATGTAGCTTCCGGGTTGCGGTGTCCGCCCGGGTATGTCAAGAGAAACACGGGCGCGAAACGGGGAATGGGCGCGTCTCGACTACCGCCTTGACAAGCGGGGGGAGTCGGTGGCAAACGGCAAAACATTGTATTTGAAGTTCTGGTCATCCTTTGTGGAGGAGGTGGCTTCGATGAGAGTAGCGATGAACAGGCTGGCGACTGTGGCGGTGCTTGCTGCAGTGATCGCGTCGGCGCCGCGGCTTGTGGGCGCACAGGAGGAGAGTCACTGGGCGTTCAACCCGCGCTGGTTTGCCGGCGTCGACCTCGGCGTCATGCAGCCTCTCAACGCGATGGACCGGTACGTGGCAACCGGCGGTGTGCTGGCCCCCTTCGTCGGCCTCAAGTTCTTCCAGGACGAAGATCTGATGCCCAACATCGGGCTCATGGCTCAGGGGCAGGTTCTGGGCGGCGGTGCCGAGCCGTGCTTCGGTTGCGTGCGCGGCGGCAACAACCAGGACACCTTTGCTCTCGGCTACACCGGCGGCCCGCGTCTGTCGCTGCCGGTCGGTCCGTTCGAAGCCTACGGAACCTTCCAGGCGGGCGGCATTTCCGGCCTGCAGTCACCGGCGGCGATCGGCAAGACCAGCTGGGGATTCTCGACCGGCGGCGGCCTCAACTACGTCCTCAACGACAACTGGATGATCGGGGCGTGGGCGCGCTGGAACCGCTTCTACCAGTCGGTCAACGGCGTCGGTGACGTGCGCTACGTCACCACCGGTGTTGGCATCACCTGGCAGCAAGCGCCCCCGGCGCCTCCTCCTCCGGCTCCGCCGCCACCGCCGCCGCCGCCGCCGGCCCCGATGAAGAAGAAGCTCATCCTGCGCGGCGTGAACTTCGACTTCGACAAGTCGAACATCCGCCCCGACGCGGTGCCCATCCTCGAGCAGGCGTGCAAGACCCTGAAGGAGGAGGCGGCGATCAACGTATCGTGCGACGGCTACACCGACAGCATCGGCACCGAGGAGTACAACCTCGGGCTGTCCAAGCGCCGCGCCAACGCGGTGCGCGACTGGCTGGTGAAGTGCGGCATCCCGGCCGCGCGGCTGTCGACACGCGGGTTCGGCGAGTCGAACCCGGTGGCGACGAACGCGACCGCCGAAGGGCGTGCACAGAACCGGCGCACGGAGCTGGTCATCACCAACCAGTAACGACGCTCCGATACGCTCCAACTACGCTCCAACTCGGGGGCGAGGCGCTTGGCGCCTCGCCCCTTTTTTATCCGCCGCGGATGCGACCGACCTCGGCTTCCCAGTTGGTCCCGTCGAATGGGGTGATCGCGAAGCGCGACAGAACGTCGGCATCGAGGCACCGTAGGTTGACGTCGATCTGATCGGGGTGCGAGCGCGGCACGTAAAAAGGGTGGATGCCGCAGTGCCGGCAGAAGAGGTGCGTCGCCCGGTGAGTGTTGAAGCTATAGGCGGACAGACTGCCCGCGCCGGACAGCAGCGTGAAGCGATCGCGTGGCACGATCAAGTGCAGGATGGCTTTCTTTCGACACATGGAGCAGTTGCACTCCAACGCTTGATGGACGCTGACGGCGACGCGGAAGCGGATGGCGCCGCAGTGGCAACCGCCGTCGTAGAGGTCCATCGTACGGCCTAGCGACCCAGCAGGCGATCGAGCGCATCGCGCGCCCGCTCGGGTGTGCCGAGCACGCCGCCGAGCGCGTTCGCCGCGCCGCGCCCGACCGTATTCGCCAAGGCGGTCGAGTCGGGATAGATGCGCGGATCATCGAGCGTGCCGGTGACGCGAAAAGGCACGGTGATCGCCGTATCAGAGCCGGCGGTCAGCGAGCCGAGCACCGGGACGCGGCGCAGCAACGAGCGGCCGAACGATGCGGAGGTCGTCAGCGAGCCGCGGGCATCGAGCGCGCCGGCGAAGGTGACGCTACCGCGCCCGGCGGCGGTGAAGTCGGCGGCGATCAGCTGAGCGTCATCCGTGCTCAGGCGCTGGTCAGCTATGCGCAGCGTGGCGCGCAGCTCGTGGAACGGCGTGGCGGTGTCGGCGTCGGCGAACAGGCCGCCGGTTCCGGGCAACGCGCCGAGCACCAGCTTGACCAGGTTGGCGCGGCGGATCACGCCGTCGCGCACGCTCACCGGCCCGCCTCCTCGAAGGCTGGCGCGCCAGGCGGGCGCATCGATGCCGCTGGCGGAAAGCTGGAGATTCGCATCGAGGCGGCCGGTCGGGTGCTGAACGCCGGGCCGCTGGCTGGCGAGCAAGGCCTCGACCTGCATGGCGTCGATGCGAGCCTGCCCCTCGCAGATGGGAGTCTGCGTCGTCGTCACACGGCAGTCGCCACTCGCTCGCAGCGTGCCGTCGAAGGCCGTAGCGCTCAAGGCTTCGACGACGTAGGAGCCGCGCTGCAGGTGAGCGGTGGCGGTCAGGTCGCGAAACGGTGCGCCGTACAGCTGCCCCGCACCAACGCGCACGGCGGCGTCGACCAGGGGCGTCGGATCGCTCGGTTGCAGGCTGGCCTGTACGGCGACGGCGCGGAGCTCGTCGCCAGCCGCTCCGGTGCGCAGACCGAGATCCTGCGGGGCGAGGCGCGCGGCCGTCAGGGTGCAGGCCAGCCGCGGATCTGCGGGAGGGGCACCATGGCATTGAAGGGCGAGATCGGCGTCGCCGACCCGCGCCGTGGTGTCGACCAGTTCGATGGCGTCGTCGCTGAGGCGCAAGGTACCGGAGAGTTCCGCCAGGCGGACAGGTAGTTCGACGCTTGCCAGACCGACACCGCGCAGCTCGAGCGTTCCGGTTGGATGCGGAATCGCCGTGGCGCTGAGCGGGCCGGACAGATGCAGGCGGCCACCCACCGTGCCGTGCGGGGCGCGGCCGGCGAGGGCGGGAAGATAGGGCTCGAGCGCGGCAAGCTCCAGTGGTGCCCAATGTACGTCCATCTCCACCATGGAAGGAATGCTCAAACTGAAATGGCCGTTCAGCTCGAGGTTGGGCGTCGCGCTGTCGAAGAGCGCCGCCGAGAGGCCGAGCTCGGCGCCTCCGCCGACGTCGAGGTCGGTGGCGTGCACGTTCAACTGGCCGACGGAGAGCTGTAACGGCGGCGAGCGCCGGCGGTCGATGGCCCGCACCTGTCCATTGCGCAGCTCGAGTGCCGCGATCGGCGGCAGCGGTACATCGATCGGGGCAGCGGCAGCCGAGGGGGGCTTCGCCGATGCCGCCGGCAGCGTCGCGGCGGTGGGTTGCGGCGCGAACAGGGAATCGACGTTCCAGCCTTGGTCGTCGCGGATGAGGGATGCCGTCACGTCGGCCAAGACGAGGCGGTGGATGCGGTAGCGGCCGAACAAGACCCCGAGGATGGAGACCTCGAGCTGCACCTCGCCGGCGCGGAAGAAATCCTCCTCGCCGAAGCGCGGGTCGTCGGCGATGCGCAGGTTGTCGAGGTTGGCACTCAGACCGCCCCACAGGGACACGGAACAGGAGTCGAAACGCAGGCGACGTCCGAGCGCGGCGCTGACCCGCGCGGCGATCTCGTCGCGGTGTGCGTCGACATAGTCATCGAGCCGCGCCCGGGCGAACAGGGCGACGCCGGTCACGATGGCGACCAGGACGGCCGCCGCGGTCAGCCGGCGCGCCATCGGCATGCACCGGAATCCAGGCTGGAATCGAAATGCGCCTTCCGCGCTCCCTCCGACAGGTGCAGGGCGAGCGAAATGCGTCGCGACAGAGCCACGTCCCGCTCATCCTGAGTGGAGCGAACGAGGCGCGCGGCCTGTCTCAACGGACTGCTATCCGCCCGAGGCGCGGCTGAAACGCAAGGCATGGCCGGACTAGACCACGACGCCGGGCGCGGTCCAAGATGTGCCGGAGCCGCCACGCGATGGAGCCGACGTTGCGCACCATCCTGCATGTCGATCTCGACGCCTTTTACGCCGCCGTCGAGCTGCGCGAAAACCCCTCCCTGGCGGCCCGCCCGGTGATCGTCGGAGCCGACCCGCGCGGCGGCCGCGGCCGCGGCGTGGTTGCCGCTGCCAATTATGCGGCACGCGCCTTCGGCGTCCACTCGGCGATGCCGATCTCGCAAGCCTACCGGCGCTGTCCACAGGCCGCCTTCCTGCCGCCGCGCATGGCATTGTACGCCGCGGTCTCGCGCCGCTTCATGGCCATCCTGAAGCGGTACAGTGATCTGGTCGAGCCGCTCAGCATTGATGAGGCGTTCGTCGACGTGACCAGCAGCCGGCGTCTGTTCGGCGATGGCGAAGCGATTGCCCGGCGCATCAAGATGGAGGTGCGCGAGGAAGAACAGGTGACGGCCTCGATCGGGGTCGCACCGACGAAGTTCGTCGCCAAGATCGCCTCCGACCTGCGCAAGCCTGATGGCCTGGTCGTCGTGGGGGCCGGCGAGGTGTCGGCCTTTCTTGCCGACCTGCCCGTGCAGCGCCTGTGGGGGGCCGGTCCGAAGACGGTCGCGGCCCTGCAGCGCTTGGGTCTGTCGACCATCGGTGCGGTGGCGCAGGCCTCACCCGCGCGCCTCGTGGCGGCACTCGGTGAAGCAGCGGGGCGACACCTGCACGCGTTGGCGTGCGGTGAAGACGAACGGGCGGTGGTGTCCAACGCCGAGCGCAAGTCGGTCGGCCGCGAAACCACCTTTGCCGAGGACGTGAGCGACCGGCGCGTGGTCGCCGAGACGCTGCTGGCATTGGTCGAGGATGTCGCCCGACGACTGCGCCGCGGCGATCAGCGGGCGCAGCTCGTACACATCAAGCTGCGCACGGCCGACTTCACCACCGTCACGCGTCAGGCGGCGTTGCCGCACCCCGCGGACACGGCCGAGCCACTGTGGCAGGCGGCCAAACTGTTACTGGAGAAGGCTGACACGACCCCCCAGGCGATCCGCTTGGTGGGGGTTTCCGTCACGCTGGCCGACCGGGATCGCCAACTCGCCCTGTTCGACGACGGTGCCGAGCGCCAGCGGCGGGTGGCGAAGGCGCTCGATACCCTGCACGATCGATTCGGCGCCACGGTGGTGCGGCGCGGCGTGGCGACAGAGACTCGCCGGCGTCGAGACAGCCGCCCCGGTCCGTAGTTCGGAGGCCGACGGGCGCGGTTGTGCTGGTTCGATGCGGAACGCCCCTTCGCTCACGCCGCGACGAGTAGGGGGTTTTTCGGCGTCCTCTTCGGCATCGTCTTGTTTCGCCGTCGGGCAGCCGATAGAGCCCGGCGGCGAGGATGAGTGATCGCCTGCTCAGCGGCCCGTTCCTGCGTACCACGGCGGCGAATCTCTTCTTCTTCCTGAGCTTTACGACATACTTTCTCTTGCCGCTGCACCTGCGTGCATTCGGGGCAGGCGAGACGGCGATCGGCGCGGTCATGGGCACGGCCGCCTTTGCGTCCCTGGCGGCGTTGCCGTTCGTCGGCATGACCATCGATCGTTGGGGGCGGCGCGCCTTCCTCCTGTTCGGGGCCGCTGGCATGGCGTTGGCGTCAGTCGGTTTTCAGCTCGTCGACTCCGTGGGCGTACTCCTCTTCGCGCTTCGCTTCCTGCAAGGTGTCAGCTTTGCCGCTGGCACCACGGCCACCACGACCTTTGCCGCTGAGTTCGCGCCGCGGGCGCGACGGGCACAGGCCCTGGGCATCTTCGGACTGTCCACCCTGGTGACCCATGCGCTGGGTGCCGCGCTCGGCGAGGAGCTGGTCCAACGCTGGGGATTCGCGGCCCTATTCGGCCTGACGACGCTCTCGGCCTTGGTGGCGATCGCGTTGACCCTCACGCTGCACGATCGCACCCCCGCCGAGCGGCACGCGGCGTCGGTGACGGAACAGCGACTGCGCCCGGCGCATTGGCTGTTGGGCGGCACGATGACACTGCTCGGACTGGGCTTCGGCGCCGTGACGACGTTCATTCCGACGTTCATGGCCAGCGAAGGCCTGGGACGCGTCGGGCTGTTCGCCGTCACCTATACCAGCACCGCGATCTTGGCGCGATTGGTCGGTGCGGGGCTGTCGGACTCCTTCGGCCGCCGCCAAGTCATCGTTCCCGCCCTCGCCGTTTTCTCCGTCGCGACGCTGTGGATCGCCGGTGCCCATGACCTGCCGGGGCTGCTGGGGGCGGCGGCGCTGTTCGGTCTGGCCCAGGGGATCACCTATCCCACCATGCACGCCTATCTCATCGACCTGGCCGCCGAGTCGCAGCTCGGTCGCTCACAGGCACTGTTCAACGGCGCCTTTCACCTCGGCGTCGGCTGCAGTGCCCTGGCCTTTGGAGCGGTGGCGGAACAATTCGGCTACCGCGCGATGTACGTTGCGGCGGCGGCGATGCCATTGCTCGGCGCACTGGTCTTCGCCATCGGCGCCGAGCGTCCGACGGCAGTCGCGAGACGGTAGACACCGGCGTTCCGGTCGTCCGCCGATTACCGCTCGTCGACTTCGGTCTCGTAGCGTCGACCGACGCGAACGGGCGGCGCGGTGTTCAGATGAGCGTAGATCTCCCCGGCCAATCGGTGCGGCAGCTCGCGGGTGGCGCCCCGCAGGGCGCGGCGCGACAGGTCGGGAAACGCATCGGCGGCGTAGAGGAACGGGACGTAGCGATCTTCGGCGGCATCGCGACCGGACACGCAGCCGAGGAAGATCCCGCTGCGGACGTCGAGGCCGCACGCTTCGGCGCTGGCGTATACCGACACGTCACTCCCGGGCACGAAGAACAGGGGGAGAACGGCGAGGTACGTGATGGCCAGCGGGTTCGGTCGCTGGTACGACGTCGTCGCCGTGGTCACGAGGACGAGCAGGTCGGCCTGAAAACGCGCCGCCGCCGAGCGCAGCTCATCGAGCGGCGGACCGCCGCCTTCGCGATAGGCGAAGGCGGGTGCGGTGGGGAGCGTGACGACCGAGGCGAACGGTGCCGTGTGCAGCTGCTTGCGCAGGTCTTCGATCATGACACTGCGATCCCGCTCGTTGAGCTGTCCCTGCGCATCGGCACTATCGAGCACGACCAGCGCGACGCGCGGCGTCGCCGGAAGCGACGGTGTCGCACGCAGCAGGCCCGCGATCTGTGTTGCGTCGAACGCCTCGCCGGTGGCGACCAGTTGGTGTTGCAAGGCGAGCGGCGGGTAAGCCTTCGACATGCACCCGCCGGCGGCAAGTACCGCGGCGGCGCCGAGGAAGATCCAGCGGCGGCGAACGAAAGTCCGGCGCCGTATCGACCGGGTGGTCATCGGCGCACCGCCGGAGCATCGTTGGCGACATTGGTGTCATAGCGCGTGCCCGCGGGCACCGGTACGGGTACGACAAGGGTCGTGCCGTGATCTCCGGCCGTGCGGCGGCGGGCGTCGACCGCGACGAAGGCCGTGTATGCGGACATCAGGCCGTACTCCAAGGCGACGCGCTGGATCTCACCAGCCAGGTCGGGGTTGTTCTGCATCGCGGCGCGGTCTTCGAGGTCGGCGATCTTCATCCGTGCCCAGATGTTCGCCAGGGCTGGGAAGTCGCTGTCTTCGCCGGCATCGGCCTGCAGCGAGAGCTGTGTCGGCTCACCGCCTGCGCGGCCGCGAACCTGGACCGTGGTGGGCGCGCGCCCGTGGAAACGGCCGGTGATCACCACTGGCCGGCCGACGAAGAGGTCTGGGATTCTCGCCGGGTAGACATCGCTGACCTGCAGGCTGCCCCAGTCGAGATGCAGCTCGGTGAGCGCCGGGTGTGAGATGCGGGCGTAGAACTGATCGACCGCCTGCTGCGAGCTTTCGTCCAGCCCGACGTAGGCCACGGCGCCGCGGCCGAGTATGGCCATGCGGTCGAGCAGGTAGCGGTTGGGCGAGGAGCCGATACCGAAGCTGAAGATGCGTGCGGCGCCGACGCGCCGCTGCACCTCGCCGAGGATCTCGACGTCGTTGCCGATGTAACCGTCGGTCATGAACGAGACGACGCGCAGCCGCTTCGGGTCGTGCGGGAAGTCGAGTGCGGCGCGGATGCCTTCGATCATCATCGTCCCGCCCTCGCTCTGGAGCGAGCGCAGATAGTCCAAGCCGCGTTGCAGGTTCGCCGGCGTGGCCGGCAGCGGTTGCGGGCCGAGCTGCGAGGCGCGCGTGCTGAACTGTACGATCTGGAACGTGTCCTGCGGCCCGAGGCGACGCAGCGCACGCTCGGCGGCGCCTTTGGCGATGGTGAGCGGGTCGCCACTCATGCTGCCGGAGCAGTCGAGGACGAAGATCAGTTCCATCGGTGCGCGCCGTACCTGGGCAAGAGCGAGGGGTGGCTGCAGCATCAGGGTGAAGAACCCGCCGCGCTCGTCGCGATGAGCCAGAAAGGCCGTTTTTGTCTCCTCACCGGCCACCTGGTAGCGGAGGACGAAATCCTTGTTCGGCACCTGGTCGGCGGGCTGGAGCGCGACGTGGCGGCGGCTCGGCGAGAGCGCGGTGGTATCGATCCGGTGCGACGGGCTGTCGGTCGATTCGATGGTCACGCCGGCGTCGAGGTCGATCGACAGCGCGATGTCGTGTCCGCTGCGCTGCTCGGGTGCCAGGTAGTGGACCTCGTCGGCCTGACCGGAGGCCCCGTACGCGCCGTACGGCACGGCGCCGATGCCGTCGCCGGTGCCGGGCGGATTGAAGCGCGGTCCCACCACCATGGGAAAGACGAACTCGTAGGAACCGCCGTGATAGGCGAGCGGGTTGTAGTAGGTCAGCTCGACGTCGATCGCCGCCCCTGGCTCGATGTTGGCGACCGACTGCGTGAACACGTTGGGTCGCTCCTGGGTAAGCAGCGAGGCGACGTACCCCTGGTTGCGCGCCTCGATATAGAGGCGCTCGGCCTCCGGGCGAGCGCGAATGATGCCACGGATGCGGCGCGAGCCGACGCTCATGATGAATTCGCTGACGGCGGCGTCCTGGGGGAGTGGAAAGACGTAGATGGCCTCGATCTTCTCGGCGAACGGGTTCTCGTACTGCTGCATTACCGTGACGCTGGCGATGTAGCCCAACACGCGTGCGCGCACGTCGGTGTGCTTGAGCGGCAGCGGGATCTCTCTCTCGGTGCCCGGCGATCTGCCCTTCAGAACAGTGTACGGCTCCGGCGGCACCTCGCTGTAGTCTTCTGGCGCACCGTTCCAGTCGCCCCGGGCGATCACCCAGAGCTCCTCGCCCGGGACGCGCGGGGGCAGTGCGGTGCCAGCGTTGGCAAGCTGCGATCTTTCGACAACGCCGCCCTGGGCAACGGTTCCCCTCATTTTCGCCCCAAGGACCAATTCACGCTCGCCGGATCCACTTGCGGCTGGTGGGGGTGCCATCGGAGGCACGGCGCGGTCTCGAGTCGCCGGAATCGACTCGGTTTTTGTCGCGCAGGCATAGATCGCCACGGCGACGAGCGCTGCGGCGATCATCGAGCGAGAGACGCGAGGCGCGCGCTTCATTGGTCGACTCCTTTGTCCGCTACGAGCTCCACGATGGCTGGTATTGAACGACCGTCGGCTCCGGCGGCCGCGACCAGAGTGGCGGTGTAGTCAGGAGGCGTGGGACCGGCCTCGCGCACGTGCACGGTGGCGACCCGGGTGCGACCATGCGGCAGGCCGGTGCCGGTGTCGAAGGCGGCGAGGATGATCCGTTTTCCCGTCAGTGCCTTCGGATCGTACCGCGGCGGTTCGGCGAATGCCGGTGCGTCTCCGCCCTCGACGCCGACGATCTCGGCCTCGCCGTCGGCCACGATCTCGATCTGGTACGCGGCGAGCGGAACAGGCGTCGCATCGATGTACACCTCGATGGGTCGAAAGCGCACCGCCGGCTCAGCGCGAACCGCGCTGGCGCTGAGCAGCAGTGCCAGGCAGGCGAGATACGGCCACTGTGTCGACATCTCAGTTCCGCTGCAGGGAAACGGCCATGGCGAGGAGCGCGTCGGCTTCCGGCGGCGTGTCGACACCGTCCGGGTTCCCGGCCGCCGCGTGGCGTGCAACGGCAAAGGCATCGAGCACGGTAATGCGGCCGTCGCCGTCGACGTCGTTCGAGGCTCGGGGCGCGACCTCTCTCACTCCGAACGTCGCGGCAAACCAGTCGAATTGGCTCTTGTGTGGAACGCGTAGCAGCGCACCGGCAATTGCCAGCACCGCGACCGCGGCCGCGGCCCACGTGGCAGTGCGTCTGCGCCAACGCGTGCGGCGAACGGTGGAGGCGCGCTGCCGTGCCATGGCGAGGATTGCCGCCTCGATCTGTCCTGGAACGGCAGCTGATGTGGGCTGGTGAACTGCGTCGCGAAAGTCGTGGAAGGCCGCCAGGGCTTCGCGGCACTGGTTGCACCACGCGATATGTGCGCGGACGGCCGCCGGGACGGGTTCCCCGGCGCGCAGGGCATCGAGGACCAGCAGGTCCGGGTGGCCGGCATCGTCGGTGGGAGGGGCGAACCGGGGAGGGGGCATGACCCTCCTTAAGCGCTCGAGAGGCGGAAAAGGTTCACTGCCGCGGACGGGGAGGCCGCGCCACATCACTTGCTCGGCATTCTTCTGTGTCGGAAGAGAGACTGCGTCCTAGATAAAATCGCCTCGACAATTGGTGGCCCCATTGGTACATATCGTCGCGGGGGTTCCGAGAGATGGCGGCTGGCCCGTCCATCAGTGGGGCGAAGGATGCCTGAGGTCGAACCGGCTTTCGAGGGGGTCGTTCTCGCGCTCCTGTTTCGATTGGTCTTCAAGTTCGACGTCAACCTCATCGTCGCCGCAGTCACCGGGGCGGGGAGCTTCGTGATCACCGCCTGGTATGGACCCGGGTTCGTCCCGCCCGATTGGTGGCTGATCGAACTGGTGATCAGCTCGGCCGTGACGCTGGCGCTGCTCGGAATGCTGCAGATCGTCCGCGCCCAGCACTGAGCCGGATCGTCAGGGGCGCTGGTGTGCGCCCGCCTCGCCCGCTAAAGGGCGGCGGCGATGACCCAGCCGGCACGACAACCAAACACAGCGAGCGCGCACGCCGCGGTGTTTCTCTTGGCCTTGGCGCTGGCCGCGCTGGCCTATGCGTTTCCGCTACCTGGACTGTCCGAAGCGGGACGACGGCTGACGGCGGTGCTGATGCTCACCGCGACGCTATGGATCTCCGAGGCGATTCCGCTGGCGATGACGGCGCTGCTCGGTCCGGCGCTGTGTGTCCTGCTCGGCGTCGCACCGGTGGAACAGGCGTTTGGCGGATTCGGCAGTCCGTTGATCGTGCTTTTCATCGGGAGTTTCTTGCTGGCGCGCATCACCTTCAAGCATCGCCTCAACGAGCGCATCGCGTATGGCGTACTAGCCCTGCGAGCCGTGGGCAGCGACCCGCTGCGAGCGTTCGTGCTGCTCGGCCTCGTGACCGCAGCGCTGTCGGGGTGGATGAGCAACACGGCCGTCACCGCGATGATGTTGCCGATCGCGCAGTCGGTCTTGCTGGCCATCGTCGGCAGCGACCGCGCCACGGCGCCGCCGACGTACGCCGCGGCTCTGATGTTGATCATCACGTACGCGGCCTCGGTCGGGGGGCTGTTTACGCCGGTCGGCACGCCGCCCAACCTGATCGGCATCGGTTTGATCGAACAGGCCACCGGAGAGCGCGTCACCTTCGGCTCCTGGATCGCACAAGTTCTGCCGATCACGCTGCTGGCCTTGCTGTTGATGATGGCATACCTGGCGTTCCTATTTCGCTCCGAGCGCGAAGGTCTGCGTTACGACCGCGCGCAGATGGTGTTGCGCTACAACGGGCTCGGCCCCTGGCGCCCGGTGGAGAAGTGGGTCGCGGCCGCACTGCTCAGCGCCGCCGTGCTGTGGATCTTGCCTTCCCTGATCGATGTCGTCGGGCCGCTCGCGGCGGCTTTCGTCGACGCCCGCTTGCCCGAATCGATCGTGCCGGTACTGGTCGTGGCACCGCTCTTCTGGTTGGGCGACGGATCCGCCGAGAACCGTCCGATCATGGACTGGCGCGACCTGGCGGAGATCGATTGGCCAGTGATTTTGTTGTTCGCCGGCGGCATGTGCCTCGGCCAGCTGATGTTGTACAGCGGTCTGGCGCAGGCGCTGGGGGATGCGCTGGCGCCCTACGTGCCGGCCCGCCATGGACCGGCGCTTGTGTTCGTCTTCTGTTTTCTTGCCGTGGCGGTTTCCGAGACGACGTCGAATACGGCCAGCGCCAACATGGTCGTGCCGGTGGTCTTGGCGGTGAGCGCGCACGTCGGCGCGGACCCGGTCGCGCTCGGCCTGGCTGCGACAGCCGCCTGCACCTTCGGGTTCATGTTGCCCGTTTCGACGCCCACCAACGCGATGGCCTATGCCACCGGCTATGTCACGCAGCGGCAGATGATCCGCTACGGCGTCGTCTTGGACTGCCTGGGGCTGGTGCTGTTGAGCCTGTGGTTCGGCTGGGTGGTGCGCTGACCGCCCGCGCGCGGGGGACGTCAGGAGCCGAGCGCGGCGCGCAGGGCGAGCAGCGCATGATGGAGCCGTGACTTCACCGTGCCGAGCGGAATCCCGAGGACGGCCGCGATCTGCGCCAGGCTCAAGTCATCGGCATAGCGCAGCGACAGCACCTCGCGCTGGGCCAACGGCAGGGTTGCCAGCAAGCGGTGAGCATCGGTCGCCGGCTCGGCGCCGGCGGGCGCCGGAAGTACGTCGGCGAGCTCATCGATGTCGACGGTCGGGTGGCGGCGACGCAGGCGGTCGAGAGCGCGATGCCGCACGGCGGGGTAGAGGAAGGTCTTCATCTGCGCCGTCAGTTGGAAGCCCGGAAAACGCGTGAACAGTTCGCCGAACACCTCTTGCAGTATGTCGAGCGCGTCATCGCGATTGCCGGTCACGCGCTCGGCGGCGGCCACTACCCAGTCGCGATAGCGGCGGTAGAGAAGCTCGAAGGCGGCGTGGTCGCCGCGGTTCGCACGTGCGACGAGCTCCTGATCGGTTGGGTCGTCCACTACCGTTTCCCGGTGCGAGCGCTGACGCCGCAGCCGCCACCTTCATTCACCAATTGCCATGGCTCTTCGACAAACAGTCTGCCCTAACAGCCCGGTGAGAAACGCGTTCCGCCCACCCTTCGACGGGCTCAGCATGAGCGGGAACTGCTTGGGCCACAAAGCGTTCCGCTCACCCTGAGCCCGTCGAAGCATGAGCGCGGCCTTTTCCCACGGGCTGCTAACCCAACGGGTCTCGCGCTGGAGAGGTCACGAGCCGCCGCGCGGCGCCGCGTCTCGAAGCAAGCGCTCGCGCATGGCTGTAAGGGTGCGGCCGACGTCCACGGCGCCGCCAAGCAGTGGCCGCATGGGATCGCCGCGGGTGCGAACTCGGGCCGGTACGGTCTTGATCGTCCAGCGGTTCGGATCGAGGCGAGCCGTAACCTCGGGCCAGCGCAGGGGTGTCGACACGGGCGCGCCGGCGCGCGGACGCACCGAGAAAGGGGCGGCGAGCGTCTTGCCGAAGCCGTTCTGCAGGAAGTCGACGTACACCTTGCCGGCGCGCTCACCAAGCGGGCGGGCGACTGTGGCGATGTCGGGCAATTCGGCCGCCGCCAGACGGGCCAGGACTTCGGCGAACGCCTTGGCCTCCTCGTGGGTGAGCGCGGCGCCGAGGGGCAAGAGGATGTGCAGGCCATCCTGTCCGGAGGTCTTGACGAAGTGCGGCACGCCGAGTGGCTCGAGCCAAGCGTGGATGCGACGGGCGACGGTGACGACGTGCCGAAACGGCGCCCCTTTGGGGTCGAGATCGAGGATCGCCCAATCGGGGCGCTCGATACTGCCGCGGCGAGCGCTCCAGACATGCAGCGGGATGCAGCCGAGATTGATGACGTACGAGAGCGCCTCGCGGCTGTTGCAGAGGAAGTACTCGGTGTCCTCGATGCGGCAGGTCGGCACCCAGTCGGGCACGAAGGCGGGGGCGTTCTTCTGGAAGAACGACTTGCCATCGATGCCGTCGGGATAGCGCGTGAGGACTACTGGCCGGTCGTGCAGATATGGCGCGATCAACGGCCAGATTGCATCGTAATAGGCGAGCAGATCGCCCTTGGTATACGCGTCGGCGGGCCAGAAGACCTTGCCGAGGTTGCTCGGGATAAAGGACGGCGCGGGCGCAGGGACCGTCGGCGGGTCTGTTGCCTGCCGCGGTGATGGCGATGGCGAAGGCGGCGCCCCCTCGCGGACGTCAGCCGGCGCTGGCGCCGCGTCGCATGCCTGCAAGCGTTTGTCGTCGCGCAGACGCACGAGCACTGGCTGGCGCAACATGCCCCGCTCGGTGGCTTCGGTGAAGCGCACTTCGGCGATGAGTCGAGGCTCGACGAACACCGCCCCGGGCGGTAGCGGGTCGGCGCCCGGCGCGAAGGCCGGGTGAGGTTGGGCGGCGGCGCGCAAGCACGGCAACAGCTCGTCGATGAGTCGATCATTCAATCCGCTACCAACGTTGCCGGCGTGGCGCCAGGAGCCATCGTGTCGCCAGGCCAGCATCAGGGCGCCCAATCGTGCCCGTGCGCCCTTCCCTGGAACGTAGCCGACGACGGCGAGGTCGGCACTGCGAGGCCGTTTGATTTTCAACCAATCGCGACTGCGTTGGCCGCTGCGATAGGGTGAGTCGGCGCGCTTGGCGACGACGCCCTCGACGTGGTGGGCCGCGGCGGCGGCGAAGAACGCTTCGCCATCGTCCACCACATGGTCGGCGAAGCGGATCACGCCGCGCGCCGGTACGAGCCGACGCAAGATGTTCTTGCGCGCGTGCAGGGGCAGGGAGCGCAGGTCGAAGCCAGCCACGGCGAGCAAGTCGAAGGCGAAGACCTGCAACGGCACCGAGGCAGCGCCGCGTTCGATGTCCCACCTATTGTGGAGGCCCAGGCGTTGCTGCAGGCGTTCGAAGGAGCCGGTGCCGCGCTCATCCAAGGCGATCAGCTCGCCGTCGATAACGAAGTCGTCGGCCGGCAGCAGGGCCGCGGCGGCAGTGATCTCGGGAAACTGGACCGTGACGTCGCGCCCGCTGCGCGCGCGGAGCATGATCGGCGCGCCAGCCAGGCGTGCGATCGACAAGCGAATGCCGTCGTACTTGAGCTCGAAGAGCCAGCCGCGGCGAGTGAAGGCCGCTGACGCCGTGGCGGCCAGCATTGGCGTCAGTCCCGTGGGCGTGAGGTGGGCGCGCCGTGCTCCGGCCGCCGCGGCGAGTTCGGCGAGCTCGGCGTCGCGCCGGACGCCGTCGCGCAGCTCGGCGACGGTCAGCCCCGACAGGACCGAGTGTGGCAGGGCGGCGACCGGCTCGTCGCCCCCGGCGGCGCCGTCCGCCTTCTTGAAGAAGAGCCACTGCTTTCCGTCGCTCCCCTTGGTGCGGACCAACGCCCAGCGCCCGCGCAGCTTGTGGCCGCGCAGCTCGAGGTCGAGTTTTCCGTTCGCCAGCGCCGCCGCCGGTTCACTGCCGTCGACCGTAACGTACTGTCCCTGGTCCCAGACGATCATCGCCCCGGCGCCATAGTTGCCTTCCGGGATACAGCCCTCGAAGGCGGCGTACTCGATCGGATGATCCTCCGTCTGCACGGCCAAACGCCGTTCCTTGGGGTCGATCGCCGGGCCTTTGGGGACTGCCCAGCTCACCAACACGCCATCGATCTCGAGCCGCAAGTCCCAATGCAGCCGTCGCGCCGCATGCTGATGGACCACGAAACGTTGGGATCCCGAGACGGTTGTGGGGCCCGGCACGGCCGCGAACGGCTCCGGGGTGCGGGCGGGAAGCCGCTTGCGGCGATAGGTGTCGAGGGAACGGGGGCTTCCCATGGCACGCCGCCTCATAGCACAAAACCCCTCGCCCACCGGCGGGGGCGGTGGTATGCTCCCGTCCCGGTCGAGGGAGGTGCGCAGGGAATGGCGGTACGCGCAATTGCGTCTGGCACCATCAGTTTCGGGCTGGTCTCGGTACCGATCAAGCTATACAGCGGTACGCAGTCGAAGAACCTATCGTTCAATCTGCTGCACGCCAAAGATCACTCCCGCCTCAAGCAGCAGTACATTTGCCAAACCTGCGGCGAGGTCGTCGAGCGGGAGGCGATGGTACGCGGCTACGAATACGCCAAGGATCAGTACGCCGTCTTGAGCCCTGAAGAGCTCAAGGCGCTCGATCAGGAGAGCGACCAGTCGATCGAGATCGAGGCCTTCGTGCCGATGACCTCGGTCGATCCAATCTACTTTGAGAAGACCTACCTGCTCGGCCCCGACAAAGGGGGCAACAAAGCGTACCGTTTGTTGCGGGAGGCCATGGCGGCGGTCGGGAAGGGGGCGGTAGCCAAGTTTTCAACCCGCGGCCGTCATCAGCTGGTACTGCTGCGCGAAGCACAGGGCGGCTTGATGATGCACGCCCTGTTCCATGCCGACGAGGTGCGTGACTTCACCGAGGTCGAACGCGGCGATGAGGTGGCGCTGAAACCGGGAGAGCTCGAGCTCGCCGTGCAGCTAATAGAGCAGTTGGGCAGCGAGGCCTTCGATCCGCACCGCTATCGGGACGAGTACCGCGAACGCGGTTTGGCGCTGATCGAACAGAAGGTCGCCGGTGAGCAGATCGCGGTGGGGCCGGCGCGAGCGCCGAAGGGACAGATCATCGACCTGATGGAGGCGTTGAAGGCGAGCCTGGCGTCACGCCAGGCGGAGGCCGGGTCGCCTGCTGTGCAGAGCGGCCGCAAGCCGGCGCGCGCCAAGGGTAAGCTCGCGGCGGTGGAGAAAGTCCGCAAGAGCAAGTGATCGCATCAGGCGTCGTCCGTGTCACCACTGCGCACCGCCGAGGTGGCTCGCGTGCTGGGCGTTTCGTCGCCGCGTGTGCGCGCGATGGCACGCGCCGGTTGGTGTCGACCAGCGCGAGACGGGCGGCAGTATCGGTTCGCGTTTCAGGACCTGGTGCTGCTGCGCGCGGCGGTGGGGCTGCTCAAGGCAGAGATCCCGCCGCGGCGAGTCAGGCGCGCACTCAGTGAGCTGGTACGCCAGTTGCCTGTCGGAAGTCCGTTGTCGGGCGTCCGCATTATTGCCGCCGGTGGGCGAGTGGTGGCGCGCGCCGGCGAGCGCCTCTGGCAACCGGAGAGCGGACAGTTGCAATTCGCCTTCACTGTCGACGACTTGGCTCGGCAAGTCCGGCAGCGTCGCGAGCCGCCGCGGCGCGCTCGTTCTTCGCCCGCTGAATCGGCGGAAGACTGCTTTGCACGTGCCGTCGGGCTGGAGGACGCCGATCCGAAAGGGGCGCAGGCGGCGTACGAGCGGGCTCTCGAGCTCGATCCGGACCACGCCGATAGCTGGGTGAATCTCGGACGCCTAGCCCATCAGGCGGGCGACGCAGCGAAAGCGGCGCGCTGCTACCACGAGGCCCTGGGCCGGCAGGAGTCGGATCCGGTGACCCATTACAATCTGGCCCTGGCGTGCGAGGACCTGGGCAAGATTCCGCAAGCCCTCGACCACTACAGCCGCGCGCTCGCTCTCAATCCCGAGTTCGCCGATGCGCACTACAACCTCGGACAGCTTTTGTCTCGCCTCGGCCGGCGTGCCGAGGCGCTGCGTCACCTGACGCGCTACCGGCAGCTCCTGCGCGGGCGCTGAGCGCGGCCCGTGCGGTCGGGCTGACCGCGCGTACAGCCGATCGGGGGCGGAGATCACAGCCAAAGTCCTTCGCCCTGTCCGGTGTCCAGAATAACGGGGCGTATTGACCCCGAGCGGACGCTTTGCATGGTCGAATAAACGCCCGTGGCGTGCCGTCGAACGGGCCGTGAACCGAATTGCGAAACACGAACTGCCGAAACGGCGTGTCGCTGCCAAGCTCCGTCGCTTGGGCCTCACCGTCGAGCCACATCCGAGTGCGAGTGGCTACGATCTCTTGGTCAACGGCGAGACCCGAGTCACGCTGCGGGTGGCATTCCCTGGGTTGAGGCGCCATCGGGTGACGGTGGCGGGTCGACGTTACCAGTACCGGTACCGCACCTGGCACTTCAACTTCCACCACCACGGCAAACTGGACGACCGCTACACCGACTTCTTTGTCTGTCTCGGGGTGTCTCCCAGCGGTCACGGCAAGTCGCAGACGTTCATCATTCCCTGGCAGGCGGTGACCGGCAAGACCTTCTCGCTGCACGGCGGCCGGGGGGCGTACGGTGGGCGTTACGCGGCCTTCCGCGAGGCGTGGCATCTGATCGGCGATCACGCCCGGCACAGCCGTCCTATGCAGCACGTAGCGTGACTGCTTAGACGGCTGCCAGCAGAGATACGCACCCCAGCGTCTATCTAACTGACAACCCCGGCCTTTCACCGGCCGGAATTCCGCGCGCAGCAACCCGAGCTATTTTCTTCTCCGCTCGGCTTGATTTCGGTGGCTTCGACGCGATAGGTAGCCCACCGACGAGTGCCCACGAGGTGAGCGTCGCGGAGGTCGGTGAATGAAGCGCAATCTCAAGCTGACGGATCTGAAAGAACGCAGCGAAGTCGTACCGATGAAGCTCCTCTCGGTGCGGGTGCCGGTCGATCTGATCCAGCGCATCGATCATGTTGTAGACCTGCTCAACGCCGGTAAAGGCGAAGCGGTCGTGGCGTTGTTGAACGAAGGCCTCGAGCGCTACGACAAAGCGCGCGGCCGAGTGCGCAAGCGGGTGCGCAGCGGTCGTTGACGATCGTACCGGCTGGCTGAAAAACGCGTTCCGCGCTTGGCCAGGATGCTGACAAGCCCCTCCCCATGCTTCGGCGGGCCCATCTTTCGACGGGCTCAGGGGAGCGGAACCCCGCTCTGATTTCATTGCGCTTTTCCCTCACCCTTCGACAAGCTCAGGACATGCCCTGGCCCGTCGAGGCGTGAGCGCGGCCTTTTCCAACCGGCTGGTAGGCTGTCGACACGGCCTGCGTGGAGCGTGTCGAGCAGGGGCCGCGACGCTGACGCTAGCCACACGGGACGTTGCGCAGCGGCGAGTCCGTGTGTTAGCTGCCACCAGGTACGGCGGCGTACCCAAGTGGCTAAGGGAGAGGTCTGCAAAACCTCCATGCAGCGGTTCGAATCCGCTCGCCGCCTCTTTTCACCGCTGTAGGAACGTTACGGCCGGCTGAGCCGTGATGCTTCGGGCAAGAATTGGGGTCGGAGCTCTGGCCCCAGGGCGGTCCCAGCGGGATTCCTTCCCCCGTCCGCCGGGCGGTGGTGCCATTTCGGTCGCTGCGCGGCGCCGGTGAAACGATGGGGTTAGCCGCCGGTGCGGCTAACCCCATCGCCTAGGCTCCCCGGGCCGGACTCGAACCAGCGACCAATCGGTTAACAGCCGATCGCTCTACCGACTGAGCTACCGGGGACCAGTCTTTGGATCCGCGGCGATGGCCGCCGGGCCTTCGGATACCAAACGCGTTTCAGGCGGGCAAGCTACGTCCCAACGGAGCGCCGAATTTGCCGACTGAATTTCCGACCCAGCCCTTGCGTCTCAACTCCCGACCGCAGTAACCCCCCGCTTCAATCCCATCGATTTCCCCCTCTGATCGGCTTTCTGGCGACGGTACGTGGCGTCGCGCATCAAATGCAATTCGGAGCTTGCACCAACGCGTCGTCCGTACTTCAATACGGGTGATAGATCGCATTAGCTCAACTACGACCGAACGAACGGAGTTTCGATGAAGAAGTCATTCTGGCTCGGTATGGTTGTTGGCGCGCTGTTGTGGACATCGGGTGCTTCGGCACAGGTTCCCTGCCTCGGCGACTGTGACGGCGATGGCAGGGTGACCATCAATGAACTGATCCTCGGCGTGAACATCGCGCTCAACGCGTCACCGGCGAGCGTCTGTCCGCCGTTCGACCCCGACGGCAACGGAATGGTCGTCATCTCTGACTTGATTGCGGCCGTCAATAACGCACTCAATGGCTGCCCGGGCACGCCGACGCCGACCCGGACGGTCGGGTCGCCCACCATCACCCCGACGCCGACGGCGACCGTCCCGACGCCGACCCCGACTGCGACCAGTGCCCAGGCCCGCTGTGGCAACAACGTGGTCGAAACGGGAGAGATCTGCGACGATGGCAACTCCGTTGGCGGCGACGACTGCGCCGCCAACTGCACACCTGAGGACCTCCGTTTGAGTGTGTACGATCCGCTGCGGAGCAAGGCCATCGTCCAAACGGACAGCTTCCCGGTGGAAATCTCCTGCACCAACCCAACCGCGGCGACTTGCTTGACCGGGCAGCTGACGCTGCGCACCGGACAGTTGCGTGACGAAACAGTTCGGGACGCGAATGGCGAGATCCTGTTCGAAGCGGGTCAGATTCCAGTCGTCACGCGAGCTGATGAAGTGGACTTCAGACCGATCGTCATCCCAGGCGTTGGCTGCGCGTGCACGCGCGGCGTGGTGATTCCCGAGTTTGGCGAGGGAGTCTCCGGCGCCGGCACGATCGGTTGCGGCGACGCGCCGTTGAACGACATCAGCTACGAGCTGATCGCGGACCACAACACCAACCCGGGCAGCCCCGGGAATCGCTCGGGGGCGATGCCGAACGACCCGGAATGCAACGACCAGACGACTATTGGCGGTGTGGGCGACTCCCACGCCTGCCTGGAGGGAACGGGCGAGGAATGTTCACTGCCATTGCAGGAAACCGTGCATCAGGGTGTGTGCAACAGCCCGCGAGCGCTGACCCGCAGCGGCGGTCCTGCTCCCAAAGGCTCGGCCTTCATAGTGACCAGCATCCAGATCGGAGTATTGCGCAATGGCAGGGGCTGTCCCGCCAGGGATTGCACAGCCGGCGACTTTGGTCCGGATTGCATCCCGTGCACGGATGATGACGTAGATAAGGGCGACCCGGTGACCGTCGCGTTCACCACGGCTACGGCGCAGGGCGCGGTTTTTGACGTCAATAACGCCACCAGTGGCTTGGTCGCCATCGAAGACGGAGGGGTGTGCGGGTTTTCTGATTGCGACGCGAGCCAAACTGGGGCTGAGTTCGACTGCGACTTGCTGGCGAGCGACCCAACCTACGGCGGTGCCGGGGGCAGGGTGGTCCTGGCATTTCCTGCGCTGGATTCTCGCGGCATCGGCGACAACGTGACCAGCGTGGTGCTCTCTCCGAAGTGAGCTGTCCACTCTATGGGAGGGACGCGTCGGAAACGACGCCCCTCCCAGGCGCTCCTGGACGATTCGAGTACGGAGCGGACGGAGTCGTCCTTACCGCTTCTCAATTTGAGCGGGGCCGACTCTTCGTGATGCGACGGTGCGCGTAGGATCGAGCCCTGGGCGCGCGGTCTCGCCCGGGGCGCGCCGCCGTTTCCCGGCGGATTGTGAGGTGCCGCGAAGGGAAAATTGACATCCTTCGGGCGCGCGGTTAGAGACCCGCCAGCCGTCATTCCGGACGATCGCGGTAGGACTGGAGCGGTTCGAGCGTTCTGATGCGCCCACAGGGCTGGGGCGGGAGCGGCGTAACCGGACCAGGACGAAGGAGGTGTGCATGGGCGACTGGCGTACAAGCCCGCGGCGCGATGAAGAGGATGAGTGGGACGAGGAGGAGGGTGAGGGTGAGGGTGAGGAGGGGGGCGAAGGCGATGAGGACGAGTGGGACGAGGAGTGGGACGAGGAACAGGAGGACGAGGAAGACGGCGACGACGACGACAACGAGGACGAGGATTGGTAACACCTGGGCGTGGCGGGCATGCGCGCCGTGGTTCAACGGGTGAGTGAGGCTGCCGTCGACGTCGACGGAGCAGAGATCAGCCGGATCGGTCGCGGCCTGCTAGTGTATCTGGGCATCGGCACAGCTGATGGTCCCGCCGAGGCGGATTGGATGATCGACAAGCTGCTGGCCCTGCGCGCTTTCGAGCGCGCCACCGGACAGTTCGATGCCTCGGTGATCGATGTCGGTGGAGCGGTCCTCGTGGTGTCGCAATTCACGCTCTACGCCGACACCCGTAAGGGACGGCGGCCGTCATTCAGCCACGCGGCGGCAGCCGACCAAGCTGAACCGCTTTATCTGCGCGTCGTGCGCGGCATCGCCGAGCGCGGCATTCCGGTCGGCACGGGACGCTTCGGCGCGCACATGGTGGTGCGCGCCGCCAATAATGGGCCGGTGACGCTGATCGTCGACACCCCGGCCTCAGCGGCCTGATGCCGCGCGCCGGGTTTTACGCCATCCAGAACACGGCGATCCGCTTCGGACGCGACGGCCACTGGTACGCCGACGACGAGCGGATCACCAACCAACGCATCGCCGGCCTGTTCTCTCGGCACCTCTGCCGAGCCGCGGACGGCACCTATCTGCTGCGCATCGCCGACGAACAGGCGCCGGTGATCGTCGAAGACACGCCCTATGTCGTCACGGCGGTGGAAGCGGACGCCGCCGGCGAGATACAGCTCGACCTCAACGACGGCAGCCGCGAACCACTGGCGCCGCAGAGCTTGGCGGTGGGCGCCGACGACGTCCTGTACTGTCGCGTCAAGGGCGGTCGCGAGTCGGCGCGCTTCCTGCGGCCGGCGTATTACCAGCTGGCGCGGTCCATCACGCGCGGCGACGGGGGCTTCGTCTTCACCTGCCCCCAGGGACGGTATCCAATTGGCCGCAGGTGAGGACCTCCCGGCGTTGCACGTCGTGCTGGTGGAGCCGGAGATTCCGCCCAACACCGGCAGCATCGCGCGGCTCTGTGCCGCCACCGGCACGCGCCTACACCTCATCCGCCCACTGGGTTTCTCGCTCGATGACCGCTACCTCCGGCGCGCCGGCCTCGATTACTGGCCACACGTTGATCTCCACGTGCACGAGAATTGGCCGGCTTTTCTCACTGCCCGCGAGGCGGGGTCGATGGCCGGGTTTTCCGCGCGCGCCGACCAATCCTACCTCGATGCCCCGCTGGCTATACCGGCGCTGCTCTACCTCGTCTTCGGCGGCGAAACGCGCGGCTTGCCCGAGGGGGTGCGCGGCGCGTTGGGCGCCGAACTCTATCGGATTCCCATGCTCAGCCCGCACGTGCGCAGCCTGAACCTCTCCAATGCGGTGTCGATCGTGCTCTACGAGGCGCTGCGCCAGCGCGGCGCCTTGGCCGGCCGGTTGGCTTGAGGCAGCGACGCGCGCTAGGCTGCCGCACGATGGCAGAAGCGGACTTTGCCGAAGTCGATTTCGCTCTCGGGTGGTGCGATGGATGCGCGCGCGAGGTGCTGACCTGGCTCGACTACGACTCGGTTGATACCTCCGCGGCGCCGGCGCGCGAGCTGCAGCGGTGCCTGCACTGTGAGCAGGTGGTGACCTCCCAGCTCCGCAAGGCTAAGGGCAGCGACCTGGCTCGACGCGGCTATAGTTTGGTCGAAGCGAGTGGGTGCGGCAGTGGCGGTTGCGGATCGGGAAAGTGCGGCCGTCCGGCGCGCCCCGGCGCCGGATCGGGATCTGCCTGACCGTCTGCCGCTCGCCGCGCGGCAAGGCACGAAAGCCATGTCCGCATGGTGGCGCTTCCTTCGCTTCGGCATCGTCGTTCTCTGGGGCGTCCTCCTCATAACGCTGTACCGGACGCAGCGGACGGTCGCGCCGGCGGACTCGGGTACCGTTCCTGAACCCGCGGCGGCCTCCAGCGATCAACCCGGCGCCGATGAATGGCACGGGATCTACATGCGGGGCGACAAAGTCGGCTACGCGCACGGTCGCGTGACCGAAACAGCAGACGGACACCGCCTCGAGGAAACTTCGGTCATGCGCCTGACCATCCTGGATCAGGTGCAGACCATTCGCGCCAGCATCGACGCCGACGCGGCGCCGGACTGGTCGGTGCGTCGGTTCTCCGTCGCCTTGAGCGCCGACGTGGGCGACTTCTCCGTGCACGGGGTCGTCGAGGGGAATGTCCTACAGTTACGCCTCAGCAGCGGCAGTGAGATCAGCGAGGAACGTATCCCGCTGCCGGAGCCGATCTATCTGCCGAGCACCGCGCGAGCGCGCGCCCACGCCAGCAGGTTGCAACCGGGAGCGACGACCACGGTGCAGGTCTTCGATCCCACGGCACTGGCGCAGCGACCGATGACACTGACGGTGATTGGACGGCAGGCGCTCGCCACCGCTGCCGGAAACCTCGATACCTGGCACCTGCGCGAATCGCTCCATGGCGTCGAGTCCGAGGTATGGATCGACGAGGCGGGACAGGCTGTGCGCGAGGAGGGGCCGATGGGCCTGACCATCGTGCGCGAAACGGCCGCCGAGGCGTTGGAGGCCGGCTGGCGCAACACGCCGGTGGATTTGATCGGGGTGGTCGCCGTCCGCCCGGCGCAGGCGATCATCGACCCGCGCACCCGCACCGCGCTGCGTCTCCGGATGCAAGGAGTAGAGGGGCTGATGGTCCCCGTCGATGGACGACAGCACCTGTCAGAGGGGGTCGTCGAGATCCGCCGCGAGCCGGAGTCGTCCGCCACCTTCGACCTGCCTGATCGCAGCAGCGAACGCAAAGCGGAGACCGAGGCGACGGCGTTTTTGCAAAGCGATCACGTGACCGTGCGCGCCGCCGCCCGTGCGGCCGTCGGCGAGACGCGGGATGCGCGGACCGCGGCGCTGCGGTTGCGCCGTTGGGTCTTCGAGCGGCTGGACAAACGGCCGGTGGCGACGATTCCGAACGCCGTCCAGGTGCTGCAGATGGGTACAGGTGACTGCAACGAGCACGCCGTGTTGTTCGCCGCACTCGCCCGCTCGATCGGCTTGCCGGCCCGTGTCGTCGCCGGGCTCGTGTACGTCGACGGCGCCTTCCTGTACCACGCCTGGAACGAGGTGTGGCTCGGTGAGGCCTGGATCAGCGTCGACCCGACCTTCGATCAGATGCCAGCCGATGCCACCCACATCAAGTTCGTCGAAGGAGGGCCCGAGGCGCATGCCTCACTTATTCCGCTCCTAGGACGCCTCCGGATCGAGGTGGTCGCGCAGCGCTGATCGATCCCGCGCCTCGAAGCGGACGCGGTGTGCCGCGTCGATCTCTCGTCTGGTTCGAGCGCTGTCCAGCGCGATGTCGCTTCGCACGATGTTGACTCGCGCCTGGTCGGCGGCTACAAGAGGCGAGCCTTTAAGCTGGTCCTGCGAGGCCAGAAAGGATTCCGATGTTCCACTTTGTCCCGAGAATTCTCGCCTAAAGCCCCCTCGGCTGCGAGGGGGTTTTTTTTTGCCATGCCACCATCAGGAGAGCGACTGGTGCTGGACGCCCAGGGGGTCAAGCGCGCCCTGGCGCGCGTCACACACGAGATCCTCGAGCGCAATAGGGGTGTCGAAGGGCTGGTGTTCATCGGCATCCGCTCGCGCGGTGTCGAGCTCGCCGAGCGCTTGGCGGATACGGCGGCGGCGATCGAGGGCGTCCGCGCGCCCACCGGGATCATCGACATCACGCTGTATCGCGACGACCTCAGCCGCGCCGGCCAGCAGCCGGCGCTGAGAGGAACGGACATCGCCTTTCCGATCGACGACCGCGAGGTCATCCTGGTCGACGACGTGCTGTATACCGGCCGCACGGTGCGCGCTGCGCTCGATGCGCTGATGGACTTCGGGCGTCCGCGCAGCGTGCAGCTCGCCGTACTGGTCGACCGTGGCCACCGTGAGCTGCCGATTCGCGCCGACTACGTCGGCAAGAATCTGCCGACCTCGGCCAACGAATCCGTACGGGTACGCCTGACCGAACGAGACGGGCGCGACGAAGTCGCGCTGGTGCGCGCAGAGGAGGGTTGACGATGTTCACCCACCGCCACCTGTTGGGGCTCGACGGCCTATCGCGTGACGAGCTCCTCTACCTCATCGACACGGCTGCCTCCTTCAAGGAGGTCTCGGAGCGCGACATCAAGAAGGTGCCGACGCTGCGCGGCAAGACCGTCATCGGCCTGTTCTACGAAGCCAGCACACGCACGCGCACCTCGTTCGAGATCGCCGCCAAGCGTCTGAGTGCCGACTACGTGAACATCTCGTCCGCGACCAGCAGCAGCAGCAAGGGCGAGACCCTGTTGGACACGGCGCGCAACGTCGAGGCGATGCGCCCCGACGC
Source organism: uncultured Binatia bacterium (SeqCode) (assembly GCA_964475125.1). Taxonomy (GTDB): domain Bacteria; phylum Desulfobacterota; class Binatia; order HRBIN30; family CADEER01; genus CAYYWP01. Next base: position 43,712 of record CAYYWP010000009.1, read on the forward strand.
CCTGGTGATTCGCCACCCCGCCTCGGGCGCGCCGCACTTTCTCGCCAAACGGATCGATTGTGCGGTGATCAACGCCGGCGACGGGACGCATGAGCACCCGACCCAGGCGCTGCTGGACTTGCTTACGATTCGCGATCGCGTCGGCCGCCTCGACGATCTGACCGTGGCGATCGTCGGCGACATCCTGCACAGCCGGGTGGCGCGCTCGAATGTGCACGCGCTGCGCGCCTTGGGGGCGCGGATCCGCTTGGTCGGCCCGCCCACGCTGCTACCGGCCGAAACCGCCGCCTGGGGCGAGGTCCACCACCAGCTGCGCAGCGGGATCCGCGACGCCGACGTGGTGATGGCGCTGCGCCTGCAGCGCGAACGGCAGGGGCGCAACTATCTGCCCAGCCTCGAGGAGTACGCACGCTATTTCTGCTTGACCCGGGCGGCATTGGCCGGCGCGAAGCCGAACGCCGTCGTCATGCATCCGGGGCCGATCAATCGCGGCATCGAGATCGCCAGCGAGGTTGCCGATGGGACGGCGTCGCTGATCATGGACCAGGTGACCAACGGCGTGGCGGTGCGTATGGCGACGCTCTTTCTGCTCGCCAGTCGCGGGCGGGCGATGGCGAGCGCGGAGGCAGCGCCGGCCCAGCCCGCAGTCGAGCGCCAGCGCAAGGTGGGGTGATGTCGTCGATCGCCATTACCGGCGGAACCCTCATCGATCCCGCCAGCGACCGCCACGGGCCCTTCGACGTGCTGATCGAGGACGGCCGCGTCGCCGCGATTCTGCCAGTTGGGAGCGGGGTCGAGGCCGTTGAGTCGATCGACGCCAGCGGCTGCTACGTCACGCCGGGTTGGATCGACATGCACACCCACCTGCGCGAGCCGGGCTACGAGTACAAGGAAACCGTTCTCACCGGCACTCAGGCGGCCGTGGCGGGTGGCTTCACCAGCGTGGCCTGCATGGCCAATACCAGCCCGGTCAACGACAGCGGCGCGGTGACGCAGTACATCGTCGAGAGGGCGGCGGCGGCGAATCTGGCTCGCGTCTACCCGATCGGCGCCGTCTCGGTGGGGTTGAAGGGGGAGCGACTGGCGGAGATCGGGGAGATGCGGGAAGCCGGGATCGTCGCGGTCTCGGACGACGGCCGGCCGCTGATGGACGGCGGGCTGATGCGGCGGGCGCTCGAGTACAGTCGCATGTTCGATCTGCCGGTGATCGCGCACGAGGAAGATCTCGCTCTCGCCGGCGAGGGGTGCATGCACGAGGGGCCGACGGCGTTCCGACTCGGCCTGCGCGGCATCCCGGCGGCCGCCGAAGAGGCCATGGTGGCGCGAGACCTGGCTCTTCTGGAGCGCACCGGCGGGCGCCTGCACATCGCTCACGTGAGCACCGCTGGCACGGTGGATCTCCTGCGCCGCGCCAAGGCGCGCGGCCTGCCGGTGACGGCCGAGGTGACGCCGCACCACTTCACCCTGACCGAGGCGGCGGTGGCGGACTACGACACCAACGCCAAGATGAGTCCGCCGCTGCGCTTGGCGAGCGACGTCGATGCCGTGATCGCCGGGCTGCGCGACGGCACCATCGACGCCATCGCCACCGATCACGCCCCCCACCACGCCGACGAGAAGGACATTGAGTTCGACTGCGCCGCCAACGGCATCGTCGGCCTCGAGACGGCGCTGGCGTTGTGCCTGGCACTGGTGCGCGAGCACGCCCTGCCGCTCGACACCTTGGTGCGCGCGGTGAGCGCCAATCCGGCCCGCATTCTCGGCGTTTCAGGCGGCGGCCTGGCGCCCGGAGCCGTCGCCGACGTGACGATCATCGATCCGCAGACCTCGTGGACGGTCGATCCCGGGCGCTTTCACTCCAAGTCGCGCAACAGTCCGTTCGGCGGCTGGACGCTCACCGGCGCGGCGCGCGCCACGCTGGTGGGCGGCGGCGTGAAGTGGCGCGCGCCAGAACTGGCGGCCGGGCGGCCGAAGCGAAGGGCGTCGTCGTGAAGGCGCTGCTCGCCCTGGCCGACGGCACGGTCTTTGAGGGCACCGGATTCGGCGCCGAGGCCGAGGCGGTCGGCGAGGTGGTGTTCAACACCTCGATGACCGGCTACCAGGAGATCCTCACCGACCCGTCCTACTGCGGCCAGCTCGTGGCGATGACCTACCCGGAGATCGGTAACGTCGGGGTCAATCGCGAGGATGTCGAGTCCGCCCGCCCGTACGTCGAAGGGTTCATCGTCAAGGAGTACTGGGCGACGCCGAGCAACTGGCGTGCGACGCAGTCGCTCGGCGACTACCTGCAGGCACACGGGATCCCCGGCATTCAGGGGATCGACACCCGCGCCCTGGTGCGCCGACTGCGCGACCAGGGCAACATGAACGGCGCGCTGTCGACGCTGTCGGTCGATCGCGACCGGCTGGTCGAGCAGGCGCGCCGCGCGCCGCGCATGGAAGGGCGCGACCTCGTCGGGCGCGTCACCTGCCAGGTTCCCTACGACTGGCGCGAGGGGCAGTGGACGCTCGACGGCGGCTACGCTCAGGCGTCGGGCACCAGTGGTCCTCTGGTCGTCGCCTACGACTACGGCATCAAGCGCAACATCCTGCGCAACCTCGTCCAGGTCGGGTGTCGGGTGCGCGTCGTGCCGGCCAGTACCCCCGCAGCCGTGGCCCTGGCGATGAATCCGGATGGGATCTTCCTGTCCAACGGCCCTGGCGATCCGGCGGCCGTGCCGGGAGCGGCCGAGATCGTGCGCGACCTGGTCGGCAAGAGACCGGTGTTCGGCATCTGTCTCGGTCACCAGATCCTCGGCCTGGCGCTCGGCGGCCGGACCTACAAGTTGAAGTTCGGCCATCACGGCGGCAACCAACCGGTGATCGATCTGACCACCGGCAAGGTGGAGATCACCAGTCAGAATCACGGCTTCGCCGTCGATGTCGACTCACTCGGCGGCAAGGCAGAGCTGACGCACGTCAATCTCAACGACCGCACCGTCGAGGGACTCGCGCACTGCGAGCTGACGCTGTTCTCCGTGCAGTACCATCCGGAATCGTCACCCGGTCCGCACGACGCCAACTACCTCTTCCGCCGCTTCGTCGATCTGATGGAGTCGGCGCGCTGACGCCATGCCCAAGCGCACGGACCTCTCGACGATTCTGCTGATCGGCTCGGGCCCGATCGTCATCGGCCAGGCCTGCGAGTTCGATTACTCCGGTACCCAGGCCTGCAAGGCGCTGAAGGAAGAGGGCTACCGAGTGGTGCTGGTCAACTCCAACCCGGCCACGATCATGACCGACCCGGAGTTCGCCGATCACACCTACGTCGAGCCGCTGACCGCGGAGGTGCTGGAGCAGATCATCGCCCGCGAACGCCCCGACGCCCTGCTGCCGACCATCGGCGGGCAGACGGGACTCAACCTGGCGATCGAGCTGGCGGAGCGTGGTGTGCTGGCGCGCTACGGGGTGGAGCTGATCGGCGCCACCATCGAG
>CAYYWP010000009.1:47195-48606 GCA_964475125.1 uncultured Binatia bacterium (SeqCode)
GGCCGAGGATCGCGAGCTGTTCAAGGCCGCCATGCAGCGCATCGGCCTGGCCGTGCCGCGCAGCGGCATCGCCCGCACGCTCGCCGAGGCGCTGGCCCTGGTGTCCACCATCGGCCTGCCGCTGATCATCCGCCCGTCGCGCACCCTGGGCGGCTCGGGCGGCAATATCGCGACCAGCGCCGCCGAGTACGAACGCTACGCCGCGGCGGGCCTGGCGGCCTCGCCGACGAGCGAGATTCTGGTCGAGGAATCGATCGCCGGCTGGAAGGAGTTCGAGCTCGAGGTGATGCGCGACCGGCGTGACAACGTCGTCATCATCTGTTCGATCGAGAACTTCGATCCGATGGGCGTGCACACCGGCGACAGCATCACGGTGGCGCCGGCGCAGACGCTGACCGACAAGGAATACCAGGTCCTGCGCGACGCCGCGCTGGCCATCATTCGCGAGATCGGCGTCGACACCGGCGGCTCGAACATCCAGTTCGCCGTGCACCCCGACAACGGCCGCCTCGCGGTCATCGAGATGAATCCGCGCGTGTCGCGCAGCTCGGCGCTGGCCAGCAAGGCCACCGGCTTTCCGATCGCCAAGATCGCCGCCAAGTTGGCGGTGGGCTATACGCTCGACGAGATCCCCAACGACATTACGCGCGAAACCCCGGCGAGCTTCGAGCCGACGATCGATTACGTCGTCACCAAGATTCCCCGCTTCACCTTCGAGAAGTTTCACCAGACCCCCGACGTGTTGACGACGCAGATGAAATCCGTCGGGGAGGCGATGGCCATCGGGCGGACCTTCAAGGAGTCGCTACAGAAAGCCATGCGCTCGCTGGAGATCGATTCCTACGGCTTTGACGACAAGGGGCGCGGGCCGCACCTGGTGGGCGCCGAGCTGGAGGAGAAGCTGCGCGTCCCCAACGCGCGCCGCCTGTGGTATCTCGGCGAGGCGTACCGGCAAGGGTATACGACGGCGCAGGTGTATGCGCTGTCGAAGATCGACCCCTGGTTCCTCGACAACATTCGCCAGCTCATCGCCGAGGAAGGACGACTGAGCGTGGCCCCCGACGCGCTGCGGCGAGCGAAGGCGATGGGCTTTGCCGACGTGCGCCTCGCCCAGCTGCTCGATCGCACCGAGGAGGACATTCGCCAGGCACGGCTCGCCGCCGGGATCGCCCCGGCGTACAAGACGGTCGACACTTGCGGGGCGGAGTTCGTCGCCCATACGCCGTATCTCTACTCGACTTACGAGCACGAAGATGAAAGCCGGGTGAGCCGGCGCAAGAAGATCGTCATCCTCGGCGGCGGCCCGAACCGCATCGGCCAGGGCATCGAGTTCGACTACTGCTGCGTGCACGCGGCCTACGCGGCGCGCGAGATCGGGCGCGAGTCGGTGATGATCAACTCGAACCCCGAG
>CAYYWP010000010.1:0-29780 GCA_964475125.1 uncultured Binatia bacterium (SeqCode)
GGGCAGCGCGCTGCGCTGCCGGCGGGCACAGGTCCCGCGGCTACGGCTCGTCGCGGATCCTCGGTGCCAGCGTTACGGCGCAGCGTAGCGGTCGAGGTCGGAGCCGTGCTGCGGGCTGTACGGTCCGGCCGGTAGGCCGCGACCGGGTGTGTAGAACGCCTGCCGGACCGCCTGGGTGGCGAGCGGTCGATAGTCTGGCTCGATGGCCTCGTTCAGCACGTAGCCGACGGCAGCGGCGATGAGCGCGCCGATCGGATCGCCACCGCCGGCCCCGCTGCTGTACTGGACGCGCTGCGAGGAGGTCCAGAGCACGGTGCCGGTGCGCGTGTCGCGCAAGGTGAAATCCAGCGCGACGACGGTCGCCGCATCGACAATGAGATACTTGGAGCCCCAGTCGGTGACGACCACGAACAACACGGCGTCGGCGCCGAAGAGCTCGTGGAAGCGCTGTGGCGGCAGCTCCTGCACGTGACCGGCCTCGCTCAGGCCGAGGTCCTTGAACAACGCGTCGGTGAGGATGAGCGGAAAGACGTAATAGCCGCGCTCGGCGAGCGGCCGGGTGATGATGGCCTCGACCACCTCCGGCGCCTCGATGGTAGTGGTCTCGTTCAACACCGGCACGACCAGGATCGAGCGCGGGTTGCTGGCGATCAGGGCCGAGTAGTCTCTTTCTTGTACGGCGCAGCCGGCGAGAGCGATCGTGAGCGCGGCGATCGCCAGACGCCGACTGGACAGGCGGCAGAGGGCGGTCGAGAACGATGATGCGGTTCTCGCCCCCCGACCGCGCCGCCGCTCGCGGGGCTGCAGCGATCCGTTCATGGTGACGGCTCGACGGCCGGGGGACGGCTGTCGGTCGACGAGTAGGGCGGTGTCGGGGCAGGCACGCCGGCCGCCGCCGGGCCGGCCAGGCCCTGTCGCTCGCGCACGCGCGCGATCAGCTTGTCCATCAGCGGCGCCGCCTCCGGAAACAGCTGCTTCTCGCGCTCGAAGTTGTGCTGGGCGCCGTCGTAGTCGCCGCGCAGATAGAGCAGGAACCCGTAGTCCGCGAACAGCCCGGGCGGGACGCGGCCCTGGCGCTGCTGCAGCTCGTTCAGCGTCTGCTCGTAGTAGGTCAGCGCGGCGCTGGAGTTGTGGTCGAGCAGCAGGGCGGCGTTGCCGCGTTCGTAATCGCCCCAGTCGTACAGATAGGGGCTGGCGGTGGTGGCGCAGCCGGTCGCGAACAGCAGCAGGCCGGCTACAGCCGCACGGCGCATGGTGCGGGCGAGTCGTGCGGCCGCGTGTTCCGCTTGCCCTTCGACGGGCGCTGGGCGAGCGAAACACGCTGCCGCACGACCGCTTTCCCGCTCATCCCGAGCCCGGCCGCGGTTCGCCGGGCTGCTGCAAGGGGCCACTGCGCGTGCGTTGCGAGCCGCAGCCGCGGGACCCGTGCCCGCCGGCAGCGCATCGCGCTGCCCGGTGGAGTGGGGCGCGGCAACGGCACCCCAGTCGCAGCGGCCCGGCACTGGCGGTTGCCTGGCGTCACACCCCCCGCCACTCGGCGACGCGCGGCGTCGCCGGCGGGCACGGGTCCCGCAGCTGCGGCTCGCGAGTGTGCCAACCCGTCGAAACATGCACGCGTCAGGCATGAGCGCCGTGCCGTGCGGCCGCGGCGCGCCTCGCTACGAGCTCGCCTGCGAGGGCTGATAGGCGTTCAGCGACTGCACGACGTTGTTCATCATGTTGACGATCGCCGCATCGATCGCCTTGCCGTCGAGCGTCGAGTCCCACCCGGCGGTGCCGCCGACGCCGAGTGTCGACGTCGTCTCGATCGTCGCGTCACCGCTGCCTTCGGCGGTGTAGAACACGACGCCGGTGCGCGGATCGACCAGGCGCAGCACGACGCGGGCGCGGGCGCGCTGCTCCTTGGTGCGGCCGAGCAGCCAGGTCTTGCTCGTCGTCTCGCGACCCAGCTCGACCACCGAGCCCATGATCAGCGCGTTGACGCCTTTCAGGTGCTGCTGGAACTGGGTCTCGCTCAGGCCCATGAGCTTGGCCTCGGCCTGCAGCCGGCCGATGTCCTGGCGCTCGACGACGTTGAAGCGCTGGGTTTCGATCAAGTGGTTGGCGAGCATGTCCGAGGCCTGCTTGCCGAGCCGATCGCCCTGCGCGTCGGTGAACAGCCCGCTGCCGAAGGTCGACTCGTTGGTGAAGCGGGCGATTCCGACGGTCATGCGCTGGTCGGCCGGCAGCGGCGCCACCGTCACCGCCGGACCGCGATCGGGGACGCCGGCGTTGATCGTGCGGGTCGGCGCGCAGGCCGCCAAGACCAACGGCAGGAGCCAGAGACGTCCGTTCATGCCCTCACCTCTCAGGTCGCGGAGCGCAGATGTGAGCAGTGTACCCGCGGACACTGCTCGAGTCCAATCAGGCAAGTCGGTTAGCTCGCCCGCCAACGATTGCGTCCGTAAGGATCTAGCGAGGATCGGGGAGCCGGCGCGTGCCCTCCATCGGATTCGACCCCGCATGGGTGAAGGCGCGCGCGCGGCGGCGCTAACAGCGCGTTGCGGAACAAGCACTTCCCGCTCATCCTTCGACAAGCTCAGGACAGGTCCTGAGCCCGTCGAAGGATGAGCGCGGACTTTTTCGACGGCTATTGATCCGCCTTGACTCAGGCGTCGGAGGCAGGGATCTTGGACGAGTGCGACGCCGTTGGCTTCTCGCCGCCTGCACGCTCTGGCTCGGCGCCTGTGGTGGCGATGGGCAGCGCCCTGCCACGCCGACGCCGAGTGTCACGGTGACGGCACCGCCGAGCGCGACGGTCACGCCCAGCGCCACCCAGCCAGGGACGCCGTCGCTGGTCCCGACCGCATCGCGGACGCCGACCGCCAGCGCCTCCCCGAGCCCGTCCGCCACCAATCCGCCCAGCCTGGACTGCGAGACGGCGGGCCACATCTGTACCGTCGCCGGCACCGGTAAGTCCCAGTTCGACGGCGACGGACGCGCGGCACTGCTGACCTCGCTCTACTTCCCCATCGACGTCCTGTTCGACCGCGCCGGTCGGCCGCTGATCCTGGACTGGAACAACTTGCGCCTGCGCCGCCTGAAGGCTGACGGCACGATCGAGACGATCATGGGCAATGGGGTCGAGGATTTCCCCACCGACGGGGCGCTCGCCATCGATACGCCGCTGCACCACGCCAGCGACGTCGAGTACGACGCCGCCGGCAATCTGTTCGTCGCCGGTGATCACGCGCCGATCGTGTTTCGCGTCGGTGTCGACGACCGCGTCCTGACGGTCGCCGGCACCAGGGAGTCCGGCTACGCCGGCGATGGGGGGCCGGCGCGGGAAGCACAGCTGAGCACTCCCTTCGCCGTGCTGCCCGACGCGCGCGGTGGGCTGTACATTAGCGACGCCGACGCGCACGTCGTGCGTTATGTCGACGCCGCGGGCATCATCACGACGGTCGCCGGCACCGGGCAGGAGGGCTACAGCGGTGACGGCGGTTCCGGGCCGGCGGCTCAGCTCGCCGGGCCTGCCCGCCTGCAGCTCGGCCCCGACGGCGATGTGTATTTCTGCGAGACCAAGAACCATGTCGTGCGCCGGCTGCATGCGGATGGCACGATCGACACCTTTGCCGGCACGGGCGAGCGCGGCTACGAGGGCGATCAGGGGCCGGCGAGAGCGGCGCTCTTCAACGCTCCGACCGGCCTGGTCTTCGCGCCCAACGGCGACCTCTACGTCGCCGACACCGGCAACAACGTCATCCGCCGCATCGATGGCGACGGGATGGTCAGCACGGTGGTCGGCGACGGCCTGGGGCGCTTCGCCGGCGATGGCGGCGCGGCCCGCGCCGGCTCGCTGCGCCGGCCCTCGGCGCTGATCTTCGACACCGACGGCTCGATGTGGATCGCCGACACCTCCAATCACCGCGTGCGGCGCGTGCAGCGCTTCCTCGAGACGATCGCCGCACCGTGAACCTCGGCGGCCTCGCCCTGCGAGCGCGCAGGGCGGAGCGCGCGGTGGAACCCGCGCCCCACAATCCGGACAGCCACCGCTGAGCGGTCCGTTGTAGGGCGGGGAGCGGAGTGGAACCCGAGCCCTACGGCCACAGATCAAGCGTTCCAGGAGTTACGCGGTTAGCGGTTAGGGGATCCGGAGATCTGGCGTCCACACCTTTGATCCCGTAACCGCCTAACCGCGTAACCCCGTAACCCCCTGCCTCGCAACGCATGGCGGCCGCGCGCGATCCGGTCTACAGTAATCACGGAGGCGACGATGAAGTTCTTCTTCTTCCATCTGATGCCGTGGCCCTACTTGCCCGACGACTACCGCGGGCCCGCCTGGGTGACCTGCCCGAACGCCTTGTACGACCCGGAACGCGGCACTGATTTGTACGGGCGCTATCTCGACGAGCTCTGTTACGCCGAAGCGCTGGGCTTCGACGGCGTGGTGATCAACGAGCATCACGCCAACGCCTACGGCAACATGCCGTCGCCCAACTTGATCGGCGCGATCCTCGCCCGTCAGACGAAGCGGGTGAAGATCGCCATCGTCGGCAACGCCCTGCCGCTGTACGACCCGCCGACGCGCGTGGCGGAGGAATTCGCCATGATCGATGTCATCAGCGGCGGTCGCCTGATCGCCGGCATGGTCGTCGGCGGCGGACCCGAGTACTACTCCAACGGGCTCAATCCGACGTACGCGCGCGAGCAGTTCTACGAGGCGCACGACTTGATCATCCAGGCCTGGACGCGACCCGGGCCGTTCGAGTTTCACGGCGCGCACTACCAGCTGCGCTACGTCAACCCGTGGCCGCGGCCGCGCCAGCAGCCCCATCCGCCGGTGTGGATCCCGGGTGTCGGCAGCCTCGAGACGATGGAGTTCTGCGCCCGCCATCGCTACGCCTACATGGGCATCCCGTACTTCCACCGGCGCGTCTTCGAGCGCAATTTCGACAGCCTGCGCGAGGCCTGCGCCGGGCAGGGGTACGCACCGGATCCGGAGCAGCTCGGCTGGCTGACGCCGGTCTACGTGTCCGACACCGACGCCCAAGCGTGGGCGGAGTATGAACCGCATCTCTGGTACTTCGTCCGCCGCCTGCTCGAGGGCGTGCTGATCGTGCCGCCGGGCTACACGACGGCGCGCTCGATGGTGCGCCTGGCGCAGGCGCGCAACGACTTCATGGCGAACTGTCGGACGCGACAGGACATCGAAGCCGGCGATTTCGCCCTCGTCGGCAGCGTCGCCACGGTGCAGCAGAAAATGGCGGCGCTGATCGAGCGCTACGGGGTCGGCAACGTGCTGGCGTTGCTGCAGCTCGGCACCCTGCCGGCCGACCTGACGCGCCGTAACATGGAGCTGTACGCGCGCGAGGTACTGCCCTTTCTGCGCCGCCGCTTCGCCGGCGCGGCGGCGGCGGCGTGACGGCGATGAGCGCGCGCAGCGAGCGACAGACCGTCCGCAGCATCGAGGTCGGGCTGCAGCGGGGTGGTGGCGGCGAGCCGCTGCTCTACCTGCACAGCGCCTCGGCCGAGGGGGCGGCCTGGGGTCCGCCGTTCGAGCAGCTCGCCGAACGCTACGAGGTCATCGTGCCCGTCCACCCAGGCTTCCCCGGTACCGGCGGTCTCGAGCACATCCACCACGTCACCGACGTCGCCCTGCACTACGTCGACCTGCTCGACGCCCTGCGGCTCGAGCAAGCGCACATCGTCGGCTCGTCGCTGGGGGGCTGGATCGCTGCCGAGCTCGCCAGCCTCTATCCCGATCGCGTCGCCAGCCTGGTGCTGTGCGGCGCCGCCGGCTTGTGGATCGCGGAGGCGCCGATCGCCGAAGTGTTCGGCGTGCTGCCCGGACAGCTTGCCGAGCGCCTGTTCTACAACCAGCAGCACCCGCTGGCGCAACTGCTGCACGCCGCCGGTGACTCGGAGTTCGCCGCGCCGCCGCCCGACGAGGTGCTGATCGCCTTCCACCAGGCGACCGAGGCGACGGCGCGCATCGCCTGGAATCCGTATTTTCACAATCCGGCCCTCGAGCCGCGCTTGGATCGCATCAGTGCGCCGACGCTGATTCTGTGGGGCGCCGAGGATCGACTGATCCCGGGCGCACACGGCGCGCACTACCGCGCCTGCATTCGCGGCGCCGAGCTGCGGTCGATCGCCGCCTGCGGCCACCTGCCGGCGATCGAGCAGCCGCAGGCATTCGCCGAAGCGGTGCTCGGTTTCCTGGCCGCGCATCCGCTCGCCGCGGCGAACCGGGGTGGGTCGTGAGGCGTCGCCGTCCGGGCTCCGGCGGGCCTTCGCCCGATGCGCAGCGCGGCTTCGGGGCGATGGGCCTCGTTCTCGTCCTGGTGCTGATCGCGCTCGGCTACCTCGGCTACCTGCGCCTGCACGCCGGCCCGCGCGAAGCCCAGCGGGCAGCGACGACCCTCGACTCGAGCAAGGCCTTTGCCTGCCGGACCAACCGCCAGACCATCGAGCGTGAAGTGCAGATGTGGATGGTCACTCATCCGGGCGAAGCGCCGAGCCTGAGCGCTCTGGCGGCCGATGGCGCCGGGCGTGCGACGTGCCCCGAAGGAGGAGCGTACTCGCTCGACGGCGTGCACGTTCACTGTAGCCGGCACGACTGACGAGGCGGTCATGAAGCTCAAGCGACTCGATCACTTCGGGGTCGACGTGGCTAATCTCGTCCGCGCCGAGGCATTCTACACCGGCGTCCTCGGCATGACCGTGGAGATGCGGCTCGCCGATCAAGTGTTATTGCGCTACGGCGACGGCGCCTGCGCCCTGTTCCTGAAACCCGACCGGGCACCGGGACCGCCGGAGCAGATTCGACACCCGCTCGGCAAGAGCCACCACTGCTTCGAAGTGCCCCACGAAGAGCTCGCGGCGGCGCAGCGACTGTTCGTCGAACGCGGGGTCCCGCAGCACGCCCCGATCAACTGGGGCGATCACGACTGCATCTATTTCCTCGATCCCGACGGCAACCTGCTCGAGCTCGTCGGCTACCGCTAATAAGGCCCGAGCGCTAGCTTGCGAGCTGTAGCCGCGGGACCTGTGCCCGCCGGCGACGCGGCGCGTCGCCGGGTGGCGCGGGGGCCTGGCACCACGCAACCGGCGGTGCTGGGCTGCGGCCGCCGGCGTGTTGTTGCTGCGCCCCGCCCGACCGGGCAGCGCGCTGCGCTGCCGGCGGGCACGGTCCCGCGGCTACGGCTCGTCGCGGAAGCCGTGGTGCGCCAGACCGCAGCGATGATGCGAGCCTTTTCGCCGCTTTCCGCCCGGTGTGTTAATGGGCGTGGCAATCGAGGAGGGGAGACATGGGCGCGACGCGGTATTTTCCCATCGCGGAGTACGAGGAGCGCTGGCGGCGGGTGTACGCCGAGATGCGCCGGCGCGGCTACGATGCCGCGGTCGTCTGGAGCCGCTCGGGCGGGGGCTACGAGCGCTGCGGCGACGTGCTCTATCTCGCCAACTTCTACTCTCAGGCCTCCGGTCAGGGCTGGGACACGCCGGTCTTCAATGCCCGCTCGTTTTCAGCCGTCATCCTGCAGCAGGGCGAGACCCCGGAGCTGCAGGCCGACGAGGCCTGGCCGCGCAAGGACCTGGTGTCGACCGACCGCATCGCCTGGCATCACGATCCGATCAAGGGGGTTGCCGAGTCGCTCAACGCGCGCGGCATCACCGGACGCGTCGCCTTCGTCGGCGGCCAGGTGCTGCCGGTCAAGTACGCCCGCCAGCTCGAGGCCCTGACGCCGCGCATCCAGTGGGAGTTCGAGGATGAGCTCGTCCTGACGGTGCGCCGCATCAAGAGTCGGCGCGAGCTCGACTGCATGCGCGAGGCGGCGGAGATCATGACCCGGGCCCTGACCCGCTACATGGAAGGCCTGGTGGCGTGCGAGCGCGAGTGCGACGCGGCGGCGGCGGCGGTCGCCATCGTCGTCGCCGCCGGTGGCGGCATTCACATGGCGCCCTGCAACCACGGCGACATGATCCAGTATTGGGTGCGCGACCCGATCGTCGGGCACACCGATGCCGCGCCGAAGCCCGGAGACCTCGTGCGCTGCTGGCTCTACGGTCCCATCCGCGAGGGCTACTGGCTCGACCCCGGCCGCACCGCGGTGGCCGGCAACCGCCCCAGCGCCGCGCAGCGCGAGCTAGTCGAGACGAACGTGCGCGTCGTGCAGGCGCTCACCGATGCGATCCGCCCCGGGAAGTCCTTCTACGAAGTGGCGCAACTCGGCGATCGGCTACTGGCCGAGGCGGGCAGCGAGAAGGACCAGGCGGCGGAGAAGTGGCCGCACTACGGCCATCCGATCGGCCTCTTCATCGAGACCCCCTACATCGGCACGACCATGTGCACGGCGGCCGACCGCTTCGAGGCCGACATGGTGATCGGGGTGGAGGTCTTCGTCAGCCGCAGCGGCGTCGGCAGCGCCGGCATGGAGCAGAACTTCATCGTCGGCGCCGAGCGCAACGAGATGCTGGACCGCACACCGGCGATCTGGTGGTAGGCGCGCCGGCTCACAACTGGCGTCTGCGACGAGCCGTAGCCGCGGGACCTGTGCCCGCCGGCGACGCGGCACGTCGCCGAGTGGCGTGGCGGCGTGCCGCGAGGCCACCGTCGGTGCTGGGCCGCTGCCGCTGCGGTGCTGGCGCCGCGCCCCACCCTACCGGGCAGCCCTGCGCTGCCGGCGGGCCCAGGTCCCGCGGCTACGGCTCGTCGCAGAGGCCCGTCAATACAATCCCAGATACTGGTCCAGCTCCCAGGCCGAGACGCTGTTGTGGTACGCCTTCCACTCCTCGCGCTTGACGCGGATGTAGTACTGCGCGTACTCGCGTCCGAGGGCGTCCATCACCACCTCGTCGCGTTCCAGCTCATCCAGCGCTTCGTTCAGCGTCGTGGGTAGGAACTCGATGCCGGCGGCTTTCAATTCCTCCTCGGGGACCTCGTAGAGGTTGCGGTCGTTGCGCCTCCCGGCCGGCAGCTTCTTGTCGATGCCGTCCAGGCCGGCCGCCAGCATGACCGCCGGGGCCAGGTAGGGATTGGCGGCGCCGTCGATGGTGCGGTTCTCGATCCGCCCGGGGCCGGGAATGCGGATCATCTGGGTGCGGTTGCTGCCGCCGTAGGTGATGTAGACCGGCGCCCAGGTGGCGCCGGAGCGCGGCGCGCCGCGGATCAGGCGCTTGTAGGAGTTGACGATCGGGGCGGTGACGGCCGCGATGGCTTTGGCATGGCGCTTGAGCCCGCCGATGAAATGGTAGGCCAGCTGCGACAGCCCGTTGGCGTCCTTCTCGCCGTGGAAGAGGTTGGTGTTCTTCTTGGCGTCCCACAGGCTGATGTGAAAGTGCGCGCCGTTGCCGGTGAGATGGGAGAACGGCTTGGGCATGAACGTCGCCATGCAGCCGTGGGCCTCGGCCACCGTGCGCACCATCCAGCGGAAGAAGGTGTGGCGGTCGGCGGTGGTGAGGCAATCCGCGTACGTCCAGTTGATCTCGAACTGACAGTTGGCGTCCTCGTGATCGTTGGCATACGGATCCCAGCCCAGCTCGTGCATGTACTTCAGCAGCGTGGTGGTGAGATCGAGGTTGCGGTTCAGCGCCCGCAGGTCGTAGCAAGGCTTGCTGAGGGTATCGAGCGCATCGTGTGGGTAACAGCGTCCGTCGGCGTCGCGCCGCACGAGGAAGAACTCCGGCTCGACGCCGGTCTTGAGGACGTAGCCTTTCGACCGCGCCTTGCTGATCTGCCGCTGCAGGATGGTGCGCGGACAGTAGGGCCACGGTTTCCCCTCGACCTCGATGTTGCTCGCCACCCAGGCGACATTCGGACGCCAGGGCAGCACGGTGAGACTGTCGAAGTCGGGCATGGCGGCGAGATCGGGATCGTGCGGCCCCTGGCCCATGTCCCCGGCGGCGAAGCCGGCGAAACCGGCGCTGCCCCGCGCCATGTCGTCGAGATGGTACGCCGGCACCACCTTCGCCTTCGGCGCCCCGCTCATCTCGACGAACGAGCAGAGAAAGAACTCGATGCCTCGCTGCTGAACGAGCTTCGCCACTTCCCGTGTGCTGGTCATCGCTGACGTCCTTTCTGCGCGGCGTTCCCCCGACACCGGGTGAACGTCCAGCTAGTCTTGATCTCAATGCGATACCGCCGCCGCGGCCTTCTCCCCGAGCAGGCGATCGTCGTGGAAGCGCGACAAGGCGAACGGCTTGATCAGGTCCGGGGTCCTGCCGGTGGCGATGAGCTCGGCCAGGTTCTTTCCCGCCACCGGGCCGGCCTTGAAGCCGTAAGTGCCCCAGCCGACGTCGACCAGGAAGCCGCGCACGCCGGGCACCTCGCCGATGATCGGGCTGAAGTCGGGGCTCATGTCGCACACCCCCGTCCATTGGCGCAGCACCCGCACCTCCGCCAGAGCGGGAAACAGCTCCAGCGTATGGGCGGCCATCATCTCGAGCGTCGGCAGCGTCGAGGCCGAGCTGTAGGAGGCGTACGGATCGATCTCCGCCCCGATCACCAGCTCGCCGCGATCGGACTGGTTCACGTAGACGTGCAGGTTGGAGGAGACGATGACCTTGTCGAGAAACGGCTTCAGCGGCTCGGTCACGCAGGCCTGCAGCGGATGCGACACGATCGGCAGGTTGACGCCCACCATGTGGGCGATGGTCGAGCACCAGCCCGAGGTGACGTTGACGACCGTGCCGGTCTTGATCAGCCCGCGGCTGGTCTCGACGGCGGCCACCCGCCCGTTCTCGGTGCGGATGTCGCGCACCTCGGTGTGCGGATGGATCTCGATGCCCATCCGGTCAGCCCCCCGCGCGTAGCCCCACACCACCGCGTCGTGGCGGATGATGCCGCCGGGCGGGTGGAGGAGCGCCGCCTGGATCGGATGATGGGCGGAGGGGCTGATGTCGATCGCCGGCACCAGACGCTTGATCTCCTCCGGGCCGATCAAGCGGCTGTCGACGCCGAGCAGCTTGTTGGCCTCGGCGCGCACGCGCAGGCCGTCGATGGCGGTATCCGAGTGCGCCAGGGTGAGGTGCCCCTGCTGGGAGAAGAGGACGTTGTAGTCGAGTTCTTGCGACAGCCCTTCGTAGAGCTGCACGCTGGCGTGGTAGAAGGGGATGCCTTCCAAGGTGCGGTAGTTCGAGCGAATGATGGCGGTGTTGCGGCCGCTGTTGCCACCGCCGAGGTAGCCGCGGTCGAGCACGGCGATGTCGGTCATTCCCAGCTTGCCCAGGTAGTAGGCGGTGGCCAGCCCATGCACGCCGGCGCCGATGATCACCACCTCGTAGCGATCCTTGAGCGCATGCGAGCGCCACATGCGCTGGTCACCGAATAGCTGCCACATCGCTCATTCCTCGCCGTGCAAGCGGCGCTGCGCCGCGGTGCCGAACGGCACGCCGCCGAACTCCTCGCCGGCGTCGCGCACGGTCTCCCACAGATAGTCGGCAAACTCCCGTCCGGCGTAGACCTCGTACGCCAGCTCGCCGCCGACGTCGGCGCGCAGGACCAGGGCGTGCACCGTGGCCACCCCGCCGCGCGCGCAGGCGAGGTCGGGGAATCGCGCCGGCGACAGGTTGATGGCCGTGAGCGTGCGCAGCAGCTCGCGGCTGCGCGGACCGACGATCTGCACGGCCGCGAGGGTGGAGGTGAGGTCGGTCAGGTGCAGGCACTCGTCCGCGCTCGCCATCCGCGCCACCGCGTGCTGGACCGCCGCGGGCGGGCCGGGGGCAGTGAGGAGGAGCAGATGGTCGCCGGCCAAGCGGCAGCAGCGCACCGGGTGATCGGCGACGGTGAGCCGTTGCGATTGTCCGACCGGCGGCAGGGCGGGGAGGATCTCGAGCCTGGTGGAAATCCGCCGTCCCTTGAGGTCCAGCTTGCCGAGCGGGCTGATGTCGCACAGCCCGACGGCGGAGCGGACGGCGCGCACCTCGTCCTCCGGCGGTCGATAGCGGGCTGGCAGCTGCCAGCCGCCTTCTTCCACCATGACCGCGCCCAAGGCGAGATGGGCGTGGTGCAGCGCCGTGCGTTTGGCCGGAACCGGAGTCGACATGCGGGTCACTTAGCTGCGCAGGCGTTGCCCTTCGGGGTCGTAGAACGGCAGGTGGACCGGGTCGGCGATCGCCATCGCCCCCGGCACGGGGATCTGCAGCGGCCGACCGGTCGCCGCGATATCGATCGGTACCCATGCCAGGCCGATGCACGTGCCGGTGTACGGGCTCAAGCGCGCGCTGGCGACGCGCCCCACGGGCTTGCCGTCGACCGCCACGGCGTTTCCACCGTCCACCACCACCCCGTCGCGCACGACGAAGCCGACCAACTGCTGGCGCAGCCCGCGCTGTTGCACGGCCTCGAGCGCGCGCTTGCCGACGAAGTCGGGCTTGTCGAATTTGACCGCCCACGCCATGTCCGCTTCCAGCGGGTTGGAGAGCCCGTCGGTGTCGACGCCGACGATGAGGTGCTTCTTCTCGAGGCGCAGGATGCGTTGCGTCTCGACCCCGAACGGCGCGATCCCGAAGGCCCGGCCGGCTTCCATGACGGCGTCCCACACGTACGCCCCGTGCTCGGCCGGCACGTGGATCTCCCAACCGGTTTCGCCGACGAAGCCGATGCGCAGCAGCAGCGCCGGCACGCCCGCCACCGTGCACTGCACGCAGGCCAAGTACGGGAAGCTCGACGAGGAGAGATCCTGATCCGCCAGCGTGCTCAGGATCGCGCGCGCCTGCGGGCCGGCCAGGTTCATCGCCGCCAGGCCGGCGGTGACGTTGGTGACGTGCACGCACATGTCCGTGCCGGCCGCCCACCACATCAACCACTGCTCGACGAAATCGATGTTGCCCGAGGTGGTGGTGACGAAGAAATGGTCGTCGGCCAGACGCGATACCGTGCCGTCGTCCAGGATGATGCCGCTGTCGTCGCACATGACGCCGTAGCGCACGCGCCCGGGGCGCAGGGTGGAGAAGGTATGCGTGTACACCTTGTCGAGCAGCCGCGCCGCGTCGCGGCCCTTGACGTCCAACTTGCCCAAGGTGCTGACATCGATCAGGCCGGCGCGCTCGCGCACGGCGCGATGTTCCTCGGCCGTGGCGGTGTAGGTGAACGGCCGCTTCCACGCCCCCAGGTCCATCATCTGCGCCCCCAGGGCGATGTGCTGGTGATGCATCGGGGTGTGTTTGACCGGGTGATGGCGGCGGCCGGCGAGGGCGCCGAGAGAGACCGGCTGCACGGGGGGGCGTGCGGTGGTGGTGCCGAGCTGCTCGAGGCTGCGCCCCGTCTCGCGGGCGCAGATGCGGATCGACGGCAGGGCGCACATGCGGCCTTGGCACGGCCCCATCGTCACCGTGGCGTAGCGCTTGAGGAGCTCGATCTCGTCGAAACCCTCGGTGACGCCGCGGCACAGGTCCTTCTCGGTGATGTCCTCGCACAGGCAGACGAAGGTCTTGCGCGCCTCGCTCCGCCGGCTCGTTCCTGGAGCGGCCACCGCCTGCTGGCGGTACGCGTCCTGGCGCGCCGCCAGTTCCCGCTGCTCGGTCAGACAGCGCTCGCGCGCCGCCGCGGCGTCGGGCGGATCGAGGCTCAACGCCGCCTGGCTCCCGGCGACGCGCCCTTGCAGGAGGATGGTCGCCAGGTCGCGGATGCCGAGGACGTCACCGGCGGCGAAGACGTGCGCCGGCAGTTGCTGGGGCACCAGGGCGTCGAGCGCGGCATCGTACGCCAGGCGCGCGCCGCTCTGGGCGAGCAAGGCGCCGGCCGGCGCGAAACCCGTCGACAGGCAGATCACGTCGCAGGCGATCGAGCGCGCGCCACCGGTCGCCAGGTTGCCGTCGGCGTCGAGGGGCGCGATCACGGCGCCCTCGACGCGCGTGCGGCCGGTGGCGCGCTGGATACCGTGCGCGGCGAGCAGCGGAACCCCGCGCGCCGCGAGCTGTCGCGCCGTGTCGGCAGCGTCGGCGATGGCGGCGCGGGAATCCACCACCGCGGCCACCTCGACCCCGGCGGCGACGAGGTCGGCAGCGACGGTCAGCCCGGAGTCGTTGTTGCAGACCACCAGCGCGCGCTGTCCCGGTGTGAGCCGGTACAGATGGAGGAGCCGCTGGGCGCCGCTGCCCAGCATCACGCCGGGCAGATCGTTGTTGTGAAAGACCGACGGGTATTCGACACCGCCGGTCGCCACGACCAGGCGCTTGCTGCGCAGGTGGATCAGTCGCGTGCCCTGCACGACGCCGAGCAGCCCGCCTTCGTAACAGCCGAACACCGTCGCGGGGCTGATGACGTCCACGTTCGGCAGCGAGGCGAGCTCGGCTCGCAACCGGCCGGCGATCTCGAAACCGGCCAATCCGTCGTGCTCGCCGAGGCCGGCGTACGTCCGCACCTGCGTCCGCAGGTGTCCGCCCAACGCCGGCTGATCGTCGACCAGAGTGACCTGGGCGCCCAGACGCGCCGCCGCGCACGCCGCCGAGAGGCCGGCCGGTCCACCGCCGACCACGGTGACGTCGGTGTGGCGGTTCTGATGATCGTACCGATGGGGCGGCTCGCGGCGGTGATCGACCCGACCCAACCCCGCCAGGTGGCGGATGACGCGTTCGGCGAGCGGCCAGATGAAGCGCGGCCGGATGAAGGTCTTGTAGTAGAAGCCGATCGGCAGCAAGCGGTCGGCCTTATCGATCACCGACAACGCGTCGCGCTCGACCGACGGCCAGGCGTTCTGCGGCTCGACCTGCATGCCGGCGCGCACCGGCTCGACGCAGGTGCGGACGTTGGGCGTGCCATCGACGTTCATCAGGCAGTTCGGGCAGGCGCCGGAGAAGCAGAGGGCGCCGCGCGGGCGATGGTACTTGAAGCTGCGGCTGAGAATGCGCACGCCGGCGGCGTGCAGGGCCGCGGCGATGGAATCGCCGGCGCACGCGGTGATGGTGCGGCCGGCGAACGAGAACGTCAGGCGCTGCGTCGGATCGATGGCTTGCGCCGCATGCGGAGGGAGTCGCTCAGGGGTCATCGAAGGATACGTCCGTGCCAAAGGTCTCCAGCACCGTGTTGGTGCGCGTATCGCGCACGGCAAAAAACCAGCTCCGGCAACCGAGCTGGTGATACCACCATTCCCTTTGCGGCCCGGCGGGGTTGGCGCGCGCGTACAGATAGTCGGCCCATTCGCCGGCAGAGACGTCGCCCGTCGGCCGCCGGTGATACTCGCCGCCGAAGCGGAACTCGTAGACGCTCCGCTCCCCGCAATTCGGACAGCGCAGAAGAAACGACATGGCCGGTGCGCGGACTAGCGGTGGGTCGAGGACTTCCACCCCGGGCCGCCGGCGAACACGACGTTCGTCCCGGCCAGCGGGATGCCGGTGATCATCGAGGCTTCCAGGGTCAGCGCGCGCAGATCCTCCGGTTCCAGGTCGTGCACGTCGGCCTTGCCGCAGGCGCGCGCGAGCATCTGGATCTCCAGGGTCATGGCGCGGAAGAAGTTGGCGACCCGTTCGGCCGCCTCATCGATATCCAACCGTTTCATCAGCTCCGGATCCTGGGTGGTAATGCCCACCGGGCAGCGCCCCGTATGGCAGTGGTGGCAGGCGTAGGGTTCGGTGCCCAGGGCGTGATAGTCCTCGAGGTGAATCGGCTTGTTGCAGTTGAGCGCGATCAGCGCCGCCGTGCCGACATAGACGGCATCCGCGCCGAGAGCCAGCGCCTTGGCGGCATCGGGGCCGCTGCGGATGCCGCCGGCGATGATCAGCTGCACCTCGCCGTAGAGGCCGACGTCCTCGAGCGCGGCGCGCGCCTCGCACACCGCGGCCAGGGTGGGCACGCCGGTGTGGTCGAGCAGGAGATCGGGCGACGCTCCGGTCCCGCCTTCCATTCCGTCCACCACCACGACGTCGGCGCCCGCCTTGGCCGCCAGCTTGACGTCGTCGTAGACGCGACTGGCGCCCATCTTGACGAAGATCGGCACCTGCCAATCCGTCGCTTCGCGCAGCTCCTCGATCTTGAGCACCATGTCATCCGGCCCCAGCCAGTCGGGATGCCGGCATGGGCTGCGCTGATCGACCCCCTGGGGCAGGTCGCGAATGGCGGCGATCTCGTCCGAGACCTTCGAGCCCAGCAGCAGGCCGCCGGTCCCGGGCTTGGCGCCCTGTCCGACCGTCAGCTCGACGGCGTCGGCCATGCGCAGGTGGTGGACATTCATGCCGTAGCGGCTGGGCAGGACTTCGTAGATCAGGACGCGCGAGTTCTCGCGCTCGGCCATGAGCATGCCGCCATCGCCGGTGGTGGTGGAGGTGGCGGCCTGGGAGGCGGCGCGCGCCAGCGCGACCTTGGCGTTGTACGAGAGCGCGCCGTAACTCATGCCGGTCACCATCACCGGGATGTCGAGCACGACCGGCTTCTTGGCGAAGCGCGTGCCGAGGACGGTCTGCGTGTTGCACCGCTCGCGATACCCTTCCAGCGGGATGCGCGTCAGCGTGCAGGGCAGGAAGGTGAGGTCGTCGAGCGAGGGCAGGGGGCGCGGGCGCAAGGCGCTGAAGCCGCGGATACGGTAGCGCCCCAGCTCGGCCTTGGTCTGGATGTCCTCGATGATCTCGGGGCGCCAGATGCGACTGTGTTGCAGCACGCCGCGCTCGCTCACAGCGCTTCCCTCCAGGTGTCGAATTCCTTCTTGTCGAACCGCCACAGCCGGCGTCCGGAGACGACCTTTCGAAAACCCCGGCCGGGGGTGGCGATCCCGTACTGCGCCAGGGTGGCGGAGAGGAACTCGCGCTCCTCGGCGCTCGGTTCATGGACCACCGCATCATTGCCGAGCTCGGCGATGTGCCCGCCGACGAAGAGGCGGCCTTCGTACATCGAGTCGCCCAGGGCCTCGGCCGCGTCGCCGCAGATGATGATCGTCCCCTTCTGCATCATGAAACCGGCCATGTAGCCGCAGTTCCCCTGAATGACCAGCAGACCGCCCTTCATCGCGATGCCGGCGCGGGCGCCGGCGTGGCCCCGCACCACCACGGTGCCGCCGCGGATGGATGCCGCCGCGCTGTTGCCGGCGTTGTGGGCGACGATGACCGTGCCCGACATCATCCCTTCGCCCAACCCCCAGCCGGCGTTGCCGTGGATCTCCACCGTCGGACCGTCGATCAAGCCGGCGCAGTAGTAGCCCACGCTGCCCTCGAAACTGAGCCGGACCGGTTGCAGGACCGCCACGCCCAGATTGTGCCGCGCCTCGGGGCGCAGCACGCGGATCTCGCGTGCGCCGTCTTGAATCAGCCGGCGGATCTCCTGGTTGATCTCGCGCGTGCTCTTCCCCGCGCAATCGATTGGCTTCACGCCGTCTCCCTGATCGTCATGGTCGGAAGTTCACGCATCGCACCGCGAGCTCGGTGTCTCCGCTTGCCACGGGCGAGCGACACGGGGGGCCCATGCGGGCGGCGCGGTGCCATCACGCCGCGCGCCGTTCTTCCACCGGCCAGGTGTGGATCTGTTTCACGCCCAGCTCCCAAACCGGGAAATCCCCGCCGAGGGCCGCTTGGAGGGCGATCTCTTCGGTGGCAATCGCGACATAGGTCGGGGTTTCCGTCATGAGGAGCGGCTTCAAGGCGAAGGGATCCTTGACGAAGCCGAAGGCGTCGGCGGTCGCCGCCAGGTAGGAGAACGAGCCGTCGAAGTCGCGCAGCGACGATTCCAGCGCCGCGGCAAAGCTGGCGCCGCGCGCCATCTGGTCGGCCAGGTAGACGCCGATGATCTCGGAGTCGTTCTCGGTGTAGAAGCGACGGTGCTGCTGTTCGTAGCGGCGCCGCAGCTTGTGGTAGTTGGTGATGTGGCCGTTGTGCACGACCGCGACGTCGGGCAGGCCGTGCGCCCAGAAGGGCTGGGAGTGGCTGAGGTCGACGCGGCTTTCGGTCGACATGCGCGTGTGGCCGATGCCGTGCGTGCCGAGGAAGGACGAGATGCCGTAGGCCGCCTCCAGGGCGGCGGGCGAGCCGACCTGTTTCACCACCTCCAGCCGCCTCCCCATGCTCACCACTTCCGTACCCTCGCCGGCGGCTTCGACGACCCGCTCCAGCGCGGCGGGCTCGCCGTGATAGTCGACCACCACGCGCAGATACTCGCCCTGCATCGAGGTGTCGTCGACCGCTGCCACGGCGCGCACGCGCTCGCACACCTGCGCGCCCTGATCGCGCTGCGAGCCCTGTCCGCCGAGCTTGATGCGCAGGACGAGTCGGCCGGCTCCCGAGTCGCCGTACAGCGCCACCCCGGCCGAATCCGGCCCGCGGCGCCCGAGCGCGGTCAGCATCTTGAGCAGCACCTGGCCGACCGGTGCCCGACGGTCGCCGGTCTTATCGAGAAATCCCACGATCCCACACATCGCCGTTCCTCAGGCGCGCGCGCGCCGCTTCTTGGCCGGTTTCTTCTTCACCTGTTTCAGGCCGTGGCGCTCGTGCCACTCGTCGATCGACAGCGGGGGATACTCCCGGTAGTGCGGCCCCGCATCGGAGATCGACACCCAGTTGGGCTTATAGCGTACCATCAGGTGGACGTGTTCCGGCGGCGTCGGCAACTGGGTGTCGAGCGCCGCCGCATTGGGCCACACGCCCCAGGGCCAGCGCTTGTCGAGCACGTACAGATGCGTGCCGCAGTCGGCGCAAAACCAGCGCTCGCCGGGGCTGCGCACCGACCGTTTCCCGGCCCGCCGCATGACGGCGTGATACGAGCGCAGGTGGCGCTTGCCGGTTACGCGCAGGGTCTCGCGGCGGCCCATGACGTTGCAGGTGACGGCGCCCGACGTCTTCCGGCAGATCGTGCAGTAGCAGTACATGAACGGGTAGGGCGTCTCCGATTGCACCCGGAAATGCACCCTGCCGCACTGACACGACCCCGCCATCTGCATGCCGCCTCCTAGCGCACTGCGCCCCCCTTTTCCACTTTCAACGCACCGGTAACTCGGCCATAGTGAGGAGCCATGATGACGAGGTCTTACCTTCGCTTGGTTCGCCTGACCGGTGCGATCGCGATGGCTGTGATTACCACCGGGCTCGCCCATGCGGCTCCCGTGCCGGCGACCGGGTTTCAGGTCCTGACCGCCGGGAAGCTGGCGCGCTTCGAGAACACCGGTGACCCGGCGCGCAATAGCGGCGTCGTCGTGGTCCGGCGCGACCGCGCGCTCAGCGCGTTGTCCGATCCGACCTGTCCGGCGAAGTCGGCGGTCGAGGTCGAAGTGTTTCGGCAGTCGACCACCCTCACCGACGTGCTCATGCGCGTCGACCTCGACTGCGCGAAGTGGTCGGCGACCGGGCGCGGCTTCCGCTACAGCGACCCGACCGGCACCGTGCGCTCCATCTACTACGCGCGGATCGGGCTGCGCCTAGAGGTCGGCGGTCCCGGCCTGACGCCGATCGACGAGCCGGTCGGCTTCCTGCAGGCGCAGCTGACGATCGGCGGGAAGACGCTGCGGGCGCGCTTCCACAACTTTCGCCGCAACGACGGCCAGGTGGTGTGGAGCGCGCGGCCGTCGATTCCCGCCGCCCTGGGCGAGGCCGCCTTCTGGGACGTGCTCCTCGGCGACGACCGCTCCGAGTCGCGCCAGCAGGACGCGCTGCAGCTCCTCGCCAAGGCGGTGCGCCGCGACGCGCTGGATGGGCGCTCGCACTTCTTGCTCGCCATGCTGCACCTGTACCGCTTCGGCGTGCGGGTCGTCCGCTTCGACGACGTGAGCGATGAGGCCCGCGCCGAGCTGGCCGCCGCCAACGTGGCCTTTGCCAGCGCCGTGCCGCTGCTGTGGGACGATGTGAACGAGCGTGGCGATTCGCGCGTGCCCGGCTTCGCGGCGGCGTCGAAGTACACGCAGGGGCTGCTCGAGAACGATGCGGCGCTGCGCGCCGCGGGGCTCGCCGAGCTGGAACGAGCCCTCGAGATCACTGCGTTCTTCAACGTCTTCGACTTCATCCCGATCCTGCAGGCCTTGCCGCCGAGCGATCCGGTGTTCCAGCAGGCGTACGCCGCGTTCCGCACCTACCTCGAGGACCCCGCCACCTTGGCCTGTATCAACACGCAGCCGGAGATCTGTGGCAACGCCGGCTTCGCCGCGCACAACCTGCAAGGGTCGCTGGTGCTGTTCGGCGACCTCTACGCCAAGGCCGGCAACCTCCAGCAGGCGCAGAATTGGTACAACCTGCTGAGCTTTCTTCCCGACACCGCGACGTGGCGTTTCGCCGCCCTCGCGCAAGACCGCAAGACCAACGCCGCGGCGCGCGTGGCGCTCTACGCCGACGAGGACCCGAGCAACGACCCGCTGGTCATCGGTGCCGGCGAGGAGGCCTGCGCCTCCTGCCACAACCGGTAACGGCCCCGACTTGGCCGAGAAGGCGGTTAGGTTGGTTACGCGGTTAGGCGGTTAGGGATTCGGAGTCCGGTGGCGTCTCCACGCTTCGGATCCCCTGACAGCGTAACAGCGTAACAACCTAACCGCCTTCTCCGACAAGGCTTACCAAGCCCGTTTCGGCACAAGCACTTCCCGCTCATCCTGAGCCCGTCGAAGGATGAGCGCGGTCTTTTTCAACGGACTGTTACGGCCGCGCGAGGAAGTCGGCCTGGCCGGTGGCGAGGTCGACCGGGAAGGAGACGTGCTCGTGGACGATGAGCCACTGGCCGTCGATCTTGCGCGCGCAGCTGGTGAGGCGGAAATTCATCTCGTCGACGCGGCCGGTGGCGGTGGTGCCGAGCATGTTGACGACGTAGTGCGCGAAGCCGAGCTGCTCGTCGGCGGTGACGTCGAGGTCGACGACGGTATACGTCGTCGGCCCCGAGTAGGTCGCCAGCAGGCCCTCGAAGGCCCGGCGATACGCCGCCGCGCCGACGAACTGGCGCGGCGGCATGGTGTCGAAGACGAACAGGCTCTGATCGGGCACGTACACCGACATGATGGCGTCGAGGTCGCGCGCGTTCATCGCCGCCACCAGCCGGTGCGGGAGTGCCCGCACCGCTTCTTCCGCGTTCTGTACAGCCGTTGACATGCTCGCCCCTCCGCCTTTCACGCCCTGGGATACGGGCCGAGGAACAGGCCGTCCGGGTCGTGTTTCTGGCGCAGCGCCTGCAGGCGCTGCCAGTTGGCACTGGCGTAGGCGTGTTCGTGGCGGCGTGGGTCGCGCACGATGTCGGACTCGCCGACGTAGTGGCCGACGGCGTACCGATCGAGGTCCTCGATCATCGTGCCGTGCCAGGCGACGTGCGGCGCGTCGTCCTCGGGCCGTTGCCAGATCGCGTAGCACAGCGTCAGGGTGCCGGCGGTCATCGAGAAGGCGGCGTCGGGATGTGGCGAGGCGACCCCGTCGGGCCCGGTGGAGAACCACACCGTGCCGAGCGACTGCTGCGACGGGGCGCGCAGGAAATGGTCGCTCAACAGTTGCAGCACCTGCGCCGGCGGCGTGTTCGACCATACCGTGTCGGCGACGTAGCGATGGTTCTCCGGCCACAACCCGCCGCCCATGTCGAGCAGATCGCTGATCAGGGTCGGCTGGTTGAGGGTCTTCTTCAGGCACTGGCTCGCGACGGGGCTGCCGTCGAGCAGGCTGAGCGTGCGCGCCGCCTCGTCGGCCGAGTCGAGGAACGCGGTGGCGCTCAAGATGGCGGTGTAGCCGTTGCTCGACCGGCATTGCGCGGCGATGTCGGGCGGTGCCGGGGCGAAGAAGACCAGCACCTCGACTTCCTTCGGCAGCCTGCCGACGACGCCGCCGAACCAGGCGCCGAGCGCTTGGCTGCAGCTGAGCGGGTAGAAGTACTGGCTGGTCGTGATCGCCCGCGGCATCGGGTAGAGCTTGAGAAACAGCTTGGTGACGACGCCGAAGAAGCCCGGTCCGGCGCCGCGCAGCGCCCAGAACAGCTCGGCATTCTGCTCGGCATCGGCGACCACCAGCTCGCCCTTGGCGGTGACGACGTTGGCGGCCTGGATGTTGAAGCAACCCGGCCGCCAGGCATTGGAGTTCCAGCCCAGGCCGCCGTTGAGCAGGAAGCCCCCCAGCGGCACCGTCGGGCAGTGGCCGACCGGAAAGGCCAGGCCTTGCGCCTCGAGCATGCGGGACATCTCCTGGCTGCGGATCGCCGGCTGGATGGCGGCGCTGCGCGCCTCCCGATCGATGCTGACCTGATCGAGACGCGAGAGGTCGATCAACAGGCTGCCGTCGCGCAGCGAGAACCCGCACCAACTGTGCCCGCGCCCGCGCACCGCGACGCGCAGGCCCTTGGCGCGCGCGAAGCGCACCGACTCGACCACGTCCTGCTCGCTGGCGACCTGGACGACCGCCTGCGGGTAGCGCGCCGGCTTATTGCCGTTCCACACCAAGCTCTGGCGCAGTTTTTCGTACTCGGCGCTCGCCGCGGTGGTGATCGTTCCAGCGATGCGGCCCTGCAGCTCGTTTGCGTCCATTGCGACCATCCTCCCTTGCCGAGGCGGGGACCAGGCGGGAAGGGGAGGGCGGTCCATCCCCTTCCCGCGGTGAGCGGTCAGCGCCAGCGGCGCTTGCGAATGTCGGCCAACGTCGGTCCGGGCTCGCGGTAGATCTGCATGGTGCGGCAGCGAATGCCGCCGCCGGACTTCAGGATCTCGCTGCCCGGTACCTCGATCACCTGCACGCCGGCCTCCTTCACCTTGCGCACGGTGCGTTCGCACTCGGCGTGCATGATGACCCTGCCCGGCTCGAGTGGAATGAGGTTGCACGGGGCGAGGAGCGCCTTGTGCTCCTCGTGGTCCACCTCGACGACCTGGAAGTTGTTGTCCTCGAGCCACTGCCGCGCCGCCCAGTCGAACGACGCCGGGGCGATCAAGACCTTACCGACGTCGAGCGGCGCGATGTTCATGTCCGGATGCGCGCAGGCGCCGGTGTCGGCGTCGAAGTAGGCGCTGACCGTCGGCCGCAGGACCAGGTTGTGAAACTCGGGCGTGCCGCTGGTGCGCGCCAGCGCGGTGACGAACTGCGATACGCCGGCCTCGGTGAAGGCGCAGGAGATGGCGGTGACGACGACGTCCTGGGCGATGAACAGGCAGGCGCCCGGCTCGCACGCGCCCTCGGTGATGGCGGTGAGGACGGGAATGTTGAGCTCGTTCCACGCCCACTTCGCCAGGTACTCGGTCAGCCCGATGGTGGTCGGGATGAAGCCCATCTTCGAGATGATCGAGCCGCCGCGCCAGATCATTCCCCAGGCCAGGTAGATCTGCCCCATCATCGGTCCGTAGGGGCTCATCGGCGGGTCGGGAAAGTCGACCCAGTGGACCTTGACGCCGTTCTTCTCCAGCGTCTTGGCGTAGTACTCGGTCTCGGCCGCCAGCTTCTTGACGTCGAAGTCGGGCAGGTCCGGCGTGCCCCACAGGCGGGCCCAGAACTCCGGGTCCTGCTGGAACTGCGGGTTGGCGTGGTAGCGCGTGTACTCGTTGGGATGGTGCAGGGCGACTTCCTTGAGCTTGCCGATGCCGTTGCAGCCGAACGGGCGCCCGGCGACCTTCTCGGCGGTGAAGGTGACGTAGTCCGAGCGCTGCATCTCTCGGATCACATCCCAGGCGCGTTTGCCTTTCTCGTAGAGGGGGAGCTCCTTCAGTGTTCCCTTCTGCCAACGCTCGTGCATCGCGAACCTCCTTGTGTGGATTGCAAACCGTGAACGAGAAGCGCTTCTCTCCGTCACCTCAGGCCGCTGTACAGTGTGACCGCCGGTGTTGGCGCGCGGCCGTAGGGGTGGCGTTGCCGCGCCCCGGCCCCACCGGGCAGCGCGCGGCGCTGCCGGCGGGCACAGGTCCCGCGGCTACGGCTCGCGCTGGACCCGCGGTGCCCCGAGGCGTGTGCCTGGCCGACCGCTGTGGAATCTGCGGCTGACCCCGGTTCGCGCGGCGGCGGAATGGACATGGCGCCAGGTCGCCGCCCGGGCCAGCTCGGGCACGCACCCGGGCGCCGATGTATTTCGCACCTGCCATCAGTCTTCCTCCTGCCGCCGAAGGGCGCGTCACCCGCCGCGCCCCGCACTGCTATTTGATGTCCTGCGCCATGCTGGTTGCTGAAGGTTGCGCCTCAATGCGCCGGCGCGTGGCCGCCCGGCATGCCCGCTGCCACGCTGGCGCCACAGCTCCAGCGCCACGGGTAGCTGAGGTCAGCGATGCCGGTCGCCTCGATCATCTCCTCGGCGGCGGCCTGGGTGTCGCTCAACACCTGCCCTTCGTCGAGGCTCTGCACTCGCCGGTTGCGCATCAGGACGCGCCCGTCGACGATGGTGGTGTCGACGTCGCCGCCTGCGGCGCTGTAGACGAGCAAGCTGACCACGTTGAGCTTCGGCTTGCGCAGGATCGGGGTCAGGTGTGGCTGGCGCAGGTTGACGAGGATCACGTCCGCCCGCTTGCCGACCTCGAGCGAGCCGATCTCGTTCTGCAGCCCGGCGGCGCGGGCGCCGTTGATGGTCGCCATCTCGAGCGCGACTTCGGCCGGGACGACCTGCGGGTCGAGCGGATAGACGACCTTGTGCAGCAGCGCGCCGAACTTCATCTCGCGGATCATGTCGTTGGCGCCGTTGCACTGTCCGGCCGCGTCGGTGCCGAGGGCGACGTTGACGCCGGCCTCGAGCAGGCGCGGCGCCGGTTCGACCCCGGAGGAGAGCTTCATCTCGCAAACCGGCGTGTGGGCGACGTGGGCGCCAGACTTCGCCAGCAGGACGATGTCGTGCTCGGACAGCCAGCAGGCGTGCCCGACGACCGTGCGCGGCCCGAGCAGCCCGAGGTCGTAGGCGAACTCGATGGAGCGCTTGCCGTAGTGGGCCTTGGCCGCTTCGACCTCGGTGCGGGTCTCGGCGAGATGGACGGTGAGGCCGACGTCGAGCTTCTCGGCCAGCCGGATCATGTCCTTGAACAGCTCGGCCGAACAGAACATCTCGTGCACGGGGCCGAGCCAGGCCTGCAGGCGCCCGTCGCCGCGGTGGTGCCACTGCTCGACGAAGCGTTCGCCGGTGCGGCCCAGCTGCGCCCGATCGGCGAGCTGGGGTCGGTCCTTGCCGCCGAGCCAGGTGTCCATGAACGCCGGCGAGACGACGCCGCGGATGCCCGACTCCTCCACCGCGCGCGCCACCCCGTCGGCGGCGGGATTCTGATCGATGATGCAGGTGGTCCCGGACTTGATGAGCTCCAGGCAGGCGAGCCGTGAGCCCTGATAGGCGTACTCGGTGGCGAAGCTCACCTGCGGATCCCAGCCGAGCGGCCGGTAGATCTTGGTGTGCGCCTCGAGCAGATCGATGTCGTCACCCAGCCCGCGCACCAGGTGCAGGCCGATGTGCGTGTGCGCATTGACCAGCCCGGGCAAGACGAGCATGCCCGTCGCATCGATGCGCTGCGCGCTCGGGTAACGGCCGCGCAGCTCCGCGCTCGGTCCCACCGCGGCGATGCGCGCGCCCTCGATCACCACGCTTCCGCCGTCGATGATCGTGCGCGCCGGGTCCATGGTGACGACGATGCCGTTCTCGATCAGTGTCACCTGTTCTGGCTGCGCCATGGTTCGGTCCTCCTCTGCGGGCCGTGGGCGTCAGTTGTTCTCTATGTCACCACACCGAATGCTAGCCGACGGCGTTGGGAGCCACGAGCGTTCGCGAGGGTCCGGCCGAGCGGTTGCCCCGGTTTGCGCGGTGGGTGCGAAGGAAACCCGGGGCGTACGGCTGGTGCTGGACCTGTGGTGCCCCGAGGCGGGCGCCTGGCCGACCGCTGCGGAATCGGCGGCTGACCGCGGTCTGGGCGGCGGGTGCGCAGGGAACCTGGGGCGTACGGCTCGCGTTGGGCCCGCGGTGCCCCGAGGCGGGCGCCTGGCCGACCGCTGCGGAATCGGCGGCTGACCCCGGTCTGGTCGGCTGGTGCGCAGGGAACCCGGGGCGTACGGCTGGTGCTGGACCTGTGGTGCCCCGCGGCGGGCGCCTGGCCGACCGCTGTGGAATCGGCGGCTGACTGCGGTCTGGGCGGCGGCGAAATGGACATCGCGTCAGGTCGCCGCCCGGGCCAGCTCGCGCACGCGCTCGGGGGTCAGCGGCACCTGGCCGATGGCGACGCCGCCGAGCGCGTCCGAGATGGCGTTGACGATCGCGCCCGGGGCGCCGATCGTGCCGCCTTCGCCCATGCCCTTGAAGCCGCCGGGCACCATCGTCGAAGGGGTCTCGAGGTGGTCGACGATCATGTGCGGCACGTCGCACGAGGTCGGCAGCAGGTAGTCCATGAAACTGGTCGCCAGCGGCTGGCCGCTGTCGTCGTACGGGATCTCCTCGAACAAGGCACCGCCGATGCCCTGCGCCACCCCGCCCTGGATCTGTCCGTCCACGATCATCGGGTTGATCATCGTGCCGCAGTCCTCGACCACGACGTACTTCAGAATCCGCACCAGGCCGGTGTCGCGATCCACCTCGACCTCGGCGGCGTGGGTGGCGTTCGAGAAGCTCAGCTTCGGCGGGTCGTAACTGGCCGTCGCCTCCAGCCCGGCATCCTCGCCTTCGGGCAGCAGCCCGGCCTTGTTGTAGACCACGGCGCGGGCGATCTCCTTGATCGTCATGCGCTGGCTCGGCACCCCCCGCACCGAGGCGATGCCGCCCTCGAGCTCGATGTCCTGCACGCCGACCTCCATCAGGTGGGCCGCCACACGCTTGATCTTCTCTGCCAGTCGGCCGCAGGCGTTGATCAGCGCGCCGCCGCCGGTCACGGTCGAGCGG
This sequence comes from uncultured Binatia bacterium (SeqCode), assembly GCA_964475125.1. Lineage (GTDB taxonomy): Bacteria > Desulfobacterota > Binatia > HRBIN30 > CADEER01 > CAYYWP01. Next base: position 26,660 of record CAYYWP010000010.1, read on the forward strand.
CTGCCCCACGTGCCCCAGCCAAAGGGGGTCTTGCTGGTGTCGCCCAGGACGACCTTGACGTCCGCGAGCGGAATTCCCAAATGCTCCGCCGCCACTTGCGCGAAGGCGGTGTGCTGGCCTTGGCCGTGGGAGTGCGTCCCCATCATTACGGTCAACTGTCCGCCCGGATCCATGCGCAGGTGGGCCGACTCGTACGAGGAGGCATTGACCGCGATCGACATCAGGAAGCGCGAGCCGTAACCGGTCTGCTCGGTGTACGAGCAGATGCCGACGCCGCGGTAGCAGCCCCGGCGGCGCAACTCGGCGTGCTCGCGCCTGAGCCGCTCGTACTCGATGTGGGTGAGCGCCCTCTCGAGGCAGGCCGCGTAGTCGCCGGCGTCGTACTCCTGACCGGCGGCGGAGACGTACGGCAACTGATCCTTGCGCAAGATGTTGCGGCGGAAGAGCTCGGCGGGGTCCTTGCCGAGCTGGCGGGCCGCCAGCGCGATCAGATGATCGGTGGCCATCGCCGCGATCTCGCCGCCGACGCCGCGGAACGGTGAGAGCGGCGGCTTGTTGGTCACCACGGTGTAGGCCTCGAAGCGGTAGGCGCGGACGTCGTACGGGCCGGGAATCAGCGTCGCCAACTGCATCGGCTCGTAGGTTCCCGGCCACGGGCAGGCCGAGTAGGCGCCGGCATTGCCGACGACGCGCGCCTTGAGCCCGAGGATGGTGCCCTGGGCGTCGACCGCCAGCTCGGCGTCGACGATCTCTTCCTTGGCCTGGAACGAGGCCGTGAACGCCTCCGTCCGATCCTCCAGCCAGCGCACCGGCCGGCCGAGCTGCAGCGCGACCCAGCAGGTCAGAATCTCCTCGCGGAAGACGTGCGCCTTGAGTCCGAAGCCGCCGCCGACGTCGGGCGCGATCACCGTCAGGCGGTGATCGGGAAAGCCCAAGGCATTGGCGACCTGGGTGCGTACCACGTGCGGCACCTGGGTGGAGGTCCACAGCGTCAGATCGCCCAGCGCGTCATCGGGCTCGGCCAGACAGCCGCGCCCTTCCAGGGGCGTGGCCTGGTGCCGGCCGGTGCGGAAGCGTTGGCGCACGACCACCGCGGCGCGGGCGAAGGCGGCATCGACGTCGCCCGTTTGGTTGCGCCCGACGTCCATGATGTTGTCGCCCCACTCGTCCCAGACCAGCGGGGCGCCAGGGCGCATCGCCTCTTCGGCGTCGACCACGGCCTCGAGCGGTTCGTAGTCGACGTCGATGAGATCGACCGCGTCTTCCGCCAGGTAGCGGTCCTCGGCGGCGACGACGGCCACCACGTCGCCCACCAGACGCACCTTGTCGAACGCCATCGGCGGCATGGGGCTGATCTTGAAGGTCGTGGCCAGCTCGGAATTGATCAGTGGCGTCATCAGCCCGAGCCGCTCGCGGGTATCCGCTCCCGTCCAAATACCCACCACGCCGGGGGCCGAGCGCGCCCGCGACAGGTCGATGCCGCGGATGCGCGCGTGCGCGTGGCGGCTGCGCACGAAACACAGGTGCACCATGTTCACCCGCTGCAGATCGCCGACGTAGCGCGCCCGACCGCGGATGAACTTCGGATCTTCGAGACGCTGCACGCGCGCGCCGATGTACTTTGCTCCTGCCATTACCCCTCCTCTACCGGCGCCCTGCCGGCGCCGCCGGGTGAGATTGCCTCGCCCTCCACCGCCGCCGCAACCCGCAGCAGGGTAGCTTCATCGAAGTGCCGGCCGACCAGCATGAGGCCGACCGGCAGGCCCGCGGCCCAGCCACACGGTACGCTGATCGCCGGATGACCGGTGACATCGAACGGCGAGGTGTTGCCCTGCATGTTCCAGCCCATGATCACGCGCTCGCGCCGACTGCGGCTCGGGTCGTTGCGGTAGGCTTTCACCGGCGTGGTGGGAAGCGCCAGGACATCGACCTCGGCCAGGGCGCGGTCGTAGGCGGCGACGAGATCGCGGCGGCGGTTCTGGGCCCGCGGGTAGAGCTGTCCGGGGTGCTGCTCCTGGATCCACGCGCCGAGCAGCAGCGTGAGCTTGAGCGGCGGCGGCAGATCGGCGCCGCGGCTGCGCCGGCGCTCGCCGAGGGTAGCGGCGAGGGGCTCGTCGTACCACCCCTTCCAGTGGTGGCCGACGCCGTTGCCGGCCAGCAGCGCCGTCATGCCCTCGGCGACGATGGCGGAGAAGATCGGCCCGGCGTGCCGGTGCGCCGGCACCGAGACCTCGCCGACGCGCGCGCCGGCCGCCGCCAGGCGATCGATCGCCGCCAGCACCGCCGCGTCGACGTCCGCCTCGGCGAGATCGAGGCCAAAGCCTTCGCGCAACACGCCGATCCGCAGGCCGGTCACGCCCCGGCCGAGCGCCGTCGAGTACTGCGCTGCCGGCACCGCGCCCTGACGGGGGTCGAAGGGATCCTTGCCGGCGATGACCTCGAGCAGCAGGGCGACGCCGGCAACCGTGCGCGCCATCGGTCCGGCGTGATCGATGGTGGCGTCGATGCCGACCGCGCCGGTGTACGGCACCAGTCCGTGCGTCGGCTTGAGGCCGACCGTACCGCACCACGACGACGGCACGCGAATGGAGCCGCCTTGATCGCCGCCCAGCGTCAGGTCGATGTCGTCATAGTAGAGCGCCGCCGCCGAGCCGCCCGAGGAGCCCCCGGCCAGACGGGTGCGATCGTGCGGGTTGAGTGTCGGCCCATAGGCGCTGGTGTCGCCGGCGGCGGCGAACGCCATGTTGTCCATGTTGAGCACGGCGACGATCTCGGCGCCGGCGTCGAGCACGCGCTGGACGACGGTGGCGTCGCGCGCGGGGACGTAGCCCTCGAGCAGGCGCGAGCCGCAGGTCATCGGGATGCCGGCGATGGCGATGTTGTCCTTCACCCCGATCCGCTTGCCGGCGAGCGCGCCGGTCGGCGCTCCCCTGATGCGGCAGCGGCGCACGATGGCGTTGAGCGGGTCGTCCGCCGCGGCCGGCCGAGCGCCCGGGTCGCGCCCAGCGGCGTCCGTGGCCGCCGCCCGCGGTTCCGCGGCCAGCGCCTCGAGTCCGGAGAACAGCAACGGCAGCAGCGCCAGGTAATCCGCCGCCTCCGCCGCATCGAGCGCGAAGAGATT
>CAYYWP010000010.1:29790-48263 GCA_964475125.1 uncultured Binatia bacterium (SeqCode)
AGGCGGCGGAGATCATCGGCCGTCGGCTTGCGCAATGTCATCGCGGTTTCGACTGCGAGAGGCTCCCACGAGTCAGTTGGGTTGGCGCATGGAGCCACCGGGCGTCCGCTACGAGCCGTAGCCGCGGGACCTGTGCCCGCCGGCAGCGCAGCGCGCTGCCCGGCGGGGTGGGGCGTGGCAAGCGTACGCCGCCGTCCGCTGTCTGGCACCGGCGGTTACCCGGCGCCACACCCCCCGCCGCCCGGCGACGCGCGGCGTCGCCGGCGGGCACAGGTCCCGTGGCTACAGCTCGTGAGCGCCGGCGCATCGGTGGCTCAACCTCCCAGGTGCGGCAGGACGGCGGTGCCGAAGCGGCGGATGTCGTCCAGCACGCGCGCGCGGCCGCCGGACGGGAGGAGGAACTCGACGATCAGATAATCGACGCCCGCCTCGCGCCGCCAACGCCGGATCTCGTCGACGCACGCGGCCGGGTCGCCGGCGATGATCCGGTTCTCCGTCGCGCGCGCCCAGGTCACCTCCTCGAGCGTGCGGATCGCCGTGATCCACGGGTCATAGCGCGGGCTCAAATAGTCGACCTGCCAGTACAGGCGGATGCGCGCCACCACCGCCTCTTCGTAGGCGCGCCGCGCGTCGGCGGCGGTTTCGCCGAGGCAGACGTCGCGCATGAGCGCCACGTAGGGCTCTGTGCCGGCGGCGGCGCACGCCTCCCGGTAGGTGCGCACCAGGTCCTTGGTCTCCTCGAAGGTAATCGCGCCGTCGAGCAGGATCGGCACGCCGAGTCGGCCGGCCCGGCGCACGCCGCGCTCGGTCTTCACCCCCATCCACACCGGGATCTCGCCGCGCGGCGGACGGATGTTGAGCGCCGCGTCGTCGAAGCGGTAGCGCCGGCCGGAAAAGCTGAAGGCCTCCTGCCGCCAGGCGCGGCGCATGACCTCGATGCCTTCCTCCAGCATCGAGATCCGGTTGGCGAACGGCATGGCGTACTCGCGGTATCCGTTCGACTCCATGCCGGCGCCGACGCCGAGCACGAAGCGGCCGCCGGACAGGACGTCGATCGCGGTCGCTTCCTTGGCCACCTCGACCGGGTGATGCAGCGGCAACGCCAGCACGGCGGTGCCGATGCGCATGCGCGTCGTGCACGCGGCCAGGGCCATGGCGAGCGTCAGCGGCGCGGAGGTCAGGCCCCACGCGCCCTGCAGCGCCTCCGGCACGCCCTCTTCGGGGAAGTGGTTCTCACCGAAAAAGAGGCCGTCGAAGCCGGCGGCCTCGGCGGTGCGCGCGGTCTCGCAGATCTCCGCCAGGGTGGCGCCGAGGCTCTCGATCAAAAAGGTGCCGCAGGCGAGGCCGCTCATGCGAAGCGGACCTCGAGCGGCGTGCAGCTGTTGGCCGACGTGCCGTCGGTCAGGACATCCCAGGCGCAGGCCGTGAGCGCCACCAAGCAATCCATCAGCGCGCGCAGGGCGATGTACTGTCCCTTCTCGCCCGCCGCGGGTTGGTAGTCGATGCTGCCGTCGGCGCGCGGCCGTGTGCTCTGGAACAGGTTCACCGGATCGGGGATGTCGAGGTAGTCCAAGCCGTACGGTTGCACGGCCTTGGCGAGGTTGTCGCGACAGTTGCGATGGGCCGGATCGCCGATCAACGCGGCGTACAGCGCGCTGCTGCATGGGGCATAGAAAAAGTCGTGCACGCCGTTCGCCTGGTCCTCGATGATCTCGAACATCGGCGTGTGCGCGTTCGACCAGAAGCGACTGCCGACGCGCAGAAACATCGAGGCCGGGCCGCCGACCGTGTTGAAGGTGAAGGTCTCGCCGGTGGAGAGCTTCTCGCGCAAGTTGTGGCGGTTGAAGCAGATGAAGTCGCCGATCTGGTGTCCTTCGACCTGTACGACCTGGATCACTTCGTCGCGGCGCACGACGAACGCGGCGCCGTCGGCCGCCGGGATGTGGATGGTTCGCATAACGACGTTCCTCCTCGCCGGAGCTCAGGCCGTGGGTTCGAGGCCGAGGGTGTGCCGCATGACATAGCGGCTCAACTGCCACACGACTTTCTCCAGCCAGCACAGCCGTCCGGAGACGGCGAAGCGCGACGTCATGCCGCGCTGGGTGCGCTCGCAGGCCCACATGTCCTGGGCGTTGAACTGCTCGATGCCCTGCATGACTTGTTTGAGATTGTCCGCGAAGTCAGCCCGCGCCAAGGTCTCCGGCGGTACGCAGAGGTTGATGCGCAAGGTCAGGCGATCGGCCGCCAAGGGAAACACCTGATAGTAGATCATGCTGTCCGACATGACGAAGAAGAGGTGGGCCGGGTAGACGAGCATGAGGATGATCTTGCGGCGCTCCTCCGGGGTGAGGGTCGGGATGATCGGAAAGGGCGGCGTCTCGCTGAAGCCCTGATCGCCGGAGATGCTGACGTTGAGTTGTTCGTCCGCCGGCAGGTGCACCACGGCGTACTGCCCGTCGAGATCCTCGGTGATGTCGTTGCGCGCCGGCAGGACGGGGTTGACGGTGTCCTTGTGCAGCCCCTGCACGTGGTAGTTCTCCATGAAGTTCTCGGCCATCAGCTTCCAGTTCCAGGCGCAATCGTAGACCAGCGCGGGGACGCTGCGCATCTCGGCGATGCGGTAGTGCGCCAACAACGCCGCGAGACCGGCCAGCCGGGGGCCGAGCGGCGCGGCCTCGGGATCGAAGTTGGCGAAGATGAAGCCCTCCCAGGTTTCCACGCGCAGGGCGGGCAGGCCGCACCGGCGGCGGTCGAAGCCGAGCGAACGCTGCATTTCCGGCGCGCCGATCAGCCCGCCCGCCAGCGAATACGTCCAGCCGTGATACGGGCACTCGAAGGCGCGCGCGTTGCCGTCGCCCTCGACGACCAGCATGCCGCGGTGCTGGCACACCCGCGACAGGGCGTGGATCTCGCCGCTGGCGTCGCGCGTCACCACCAGCGGCTCGCCGAGCAGCTCGAGGCTGAAATAGTCGCCCGGATTGGCCACCTGATCGACGCGTCCGAGGCAGAGCCAGTCTTTGGTGAAGATGCGCTCGACCTCGAGGCGAAAAAACTCCGCTGAGGTGTAGCAGTAGGTCGGCAACAACGAGGCTTGATTCGGCGGCCGCCGCGCGGCAGCGAAATCGCTGGCTGGGAAGGTCAGGTGCGGCGCCGACGCGGTGGATGGAGGCGCGGTCATATGAGGGCTCCTTTAGCGGGTTCCGGTAGAGGCACGGCGGTGCCGCAGTCTCTCACTCCTGGCCTCGGCGAGGCAACCGGTGTAACCGGCGGGTGCGATACGAGTTGCGCTCGGGTACCGGCTCGATCTAAGCCCGAGATCCGAAAGATGAGCCACAGATGAACACCGACCCCACCCACCGCGCCGCCGATCAACACCGATATTCCCAGGTCCCCGCCGGCGAGTGGAATGCGGGGCGTCACGGTGCGGGTGACTCCGTGTGCATCGGTGGAGTGGGGCGGCGGCTCGGTGTTCATCGGTGGTTTTCGCCTGAGCGCCGCGACTGAGACGACTCCTCGCGCCGCGACGAGAGCATGGATACGAACTCGCGCCTGCGCGACAGCCTGATCACGGCGATCGCGCCGCTCGCCTGGAGCACCACCTATCTGGTCACCACCGAGTACCTGCCACCGGACCGCCCGCTGTTGCTCGCGGCGCTGCGTGCCTTACCCGTCGGCCTGCTCTTCCTCGCCATTCAGCGCCACTGGCCGTCCGGCATCTGGTGGTGGCGGGCCTTCGCGCTCAGCTTCTTGAACATCTCCGCCTCGTTTACCTTGCTCTTCGTCGGCGCCTATCGGCTGCCTGGCGGCGTCGCCGGGACGATGACGTCCACCCAGCCGCTCGTGGTCGTGCTGCTCGCCTGGCTGGTGCTCGGTGAGCGGCCGATGCCTCGCAAGGTGCTCGCCGCGGGCGCCGGCGTGGTCGGGGTCGCCCTGCTGATCCTCACACCCGATGTCCGGCTGGATGCGCTCGGACTCCTGGCCGTTCTCCTGCATCCCTTCATCAACGGCCTGGGGACGGTCTACACGCAACGCTGGGCTCGCCCGATGCCCCTGCTCGCGTTCACCGGCTGGCAGCTGGCGCTCGGCGGTCTGACGATGATCCCCTTCGCCTTGGCCTTCGAGGGGCCCCTGCCGAGCTTCACGCCGACGCATCTCGGCGGCTTGCTGTACATGGGGCTGGTGGCTACGGGCCTCGCCTACTTCGTCTGGTTCCGCGGCATCGAACGCATCAGCGCCTCGGCGGCGACCTTTCTCATCCTGTTGATTCCCGTCGTCGCCACCGCCATCGATGCCGTGGTGTTGGATCGACACCTCGGCCCGCTGCAATTGCTCGGCGGCGCCATCGTCCTGGTCAGCGTCTTCATCGCCGAGAGCGGCGGCGCGGCGGCGCGCCGGCGTCAGAGGGCCGCCGATGCCGAAGAGGCCGGTGCCCCGGAGTAACTCCGATCGGGGCGAGTGAAACCCCTTGCGACACAAGCACTCTCCGCTCATCCTGAGCCCGTCGAAGGGTGAGCGCGGTCTTTCACAAGGGGCCGTTAGGGCTCGAGCCCAAGCTCACCATTAGCCGCCGCATCCGAGCAGCCGGTGAGCGCACTGTTCACTCCCTGGATCAGTTCCGCGATCGTCAGTTTCCCGCTGCCGTCCGTATCGAAGGCCGCGCAAGTGTCGGCCGTGGCGTCAGTGATGAGCAAGTTGACGCCGATTATCAGCTCGGCGATGCCGACCACCAAATCACCGTTACTATCGCCCGGGCACGCGGGTGGCTGTTTCACAACGAGCTGTCCGTCGCTGGCCAGCGCCGCCGCGGGTGCGCCGCGTGGGCCGCTGGCGTCCTGCATGCTGGCAGCGAGCGGATATGTTCCCGGCACTGTCCCGGCGGGAATGTTTACGTCGCAGGTGTACAGCGTGGCACCGTTGGGCAGCGGGTCCTGATTGGTGAAGGACAGGACAAACGCCCGGACGCCGGTGCAATTCGTCTCGGGGATGCAACCCATTGGCTGGAAGACGAAAGCCGTCGCCTCCTTGCCAATGGTCGGATCTACCCGACACGCGGGTCCTCCGCTCGAGCCCTCCGCGATCGGCGTCGCGAGGTCGAAGGTGACATCGAGCTGAATCCCGACGATTTCCTGAGCGCTCAGCAAGTCCAACGTGACACTGAACTGCGCCGTCTCTCCCGCTCGTGCGCACGAGTCACCGACCCTGATGCGCGCGGCTGGAGTCGGCACCACCCGTACCGATCCGTCCATCTTCATCACCGTAGGAAGACACCAGCGGCGTCCGAGCCGCCCAACTCGGTGAGCGTCAGTGGATACGTGCCGGCAGCGGCATCGTTAGCGATCTGCACCATACAGGTGTACAGCACCGCACCGTCGTCGATGGGGTCGCGATCTGTGAACGAGAGCACGAAGGCCCGAACGCTCGTGCATTCTGTCTCCGGGTCACAACCCAGAGGGAGGAAGCGGAACGCAGTCGCTCCTTTGTCGATGGCGGGATTAACGGCGCAGTCGGGTTCGCCGTCACCACGCGCCGCAACGAAGGCAGCACGTGTGAAATCTAGGCGATTTTCCGTTGCCAACACCTCTTTGCCCTCGCTTGCCAACGCAACCTGGACCACGAGACGCTGTCCAGGTACGCCCGTAACCGAGCTGACCCCGATCGTCACTGCCCCGGCCGGACTAGCCAGCAGGACTACTGCAACGACTGCGGCCGACAGCGCTTGCCTACATCCCAATTGCATGGACACTCCCAATTGCATGGTAGGTAGTACACCATGCAGTCAGTGGAAATCGCCGCAAGGCTCGTACGCCGCTGTCTCGTACTGTAAGATTACCACACACGCGAGAGCCTGAAGCGTCGGCCGACCTTTACCTGCGTGATCGACTGCCAGTGGATGAATGCAGCGAAACGCACGGCTAGGCCGGAAGAGTCATCAGGTAGTAACGGCCGCGGCCTTGGTCATGTGCCTCGCCGTGCAGCCGGCTCTGGCATGCGTCGGTGACTAAGTGGCGATGAGGTGGGTGGCTGTCATTGAGCTGAGGCGGTCCGTCTCGATCATATTGGTTAGGTCTAGATAGACGATGGTTGAGGCAGCGGCCTCCGGCGCCGGGTGACCGTTCAGATCTACAACGAAACACTCGGAGCGCAGACGCTGCAGTCGCCGCCGCTGCAGGGCACCCTCGAGCAGTCCACCGCCACGCTCAACACGACGATCCCGCCGGGTTCTCGGCAATCGTGCTCGATGCACGTTAGACGCCGTGACCAGTCGGTGCACGTCTACAGGCATAGTAACCGCACGCCGCGCGCCCCGAGCCGCTGCCCGGCGAAGTACCGAGACGGCGTCGATGTCTGCGCGTTAGCACCCTCGGCGAGGACGGCACCGGTGTGTTGACGCGGTTCGGGTCAGGCGAAGAAATCGGCTGGGTCGGTGCCGAGTCGGCGCAGCGCCGCGCGCAGTGTGCCGGTCGCGATGTCCTTGCCCTCGCCGTGGCACTTTACCGTGGTGCGTGGCCCTTTGTCCGAGCCGGGCGCTACCTCCCGAACCCACAGGCGCCCGGAGCCCTTGCCGCGGCGCGGGTCTTCGATCACACCGAAGCGTCGCAATGCGCGTCAGCGCTTCCCGGTACTTCACGCGGCTGCGCGCAACGTCGCCCGCTGGACGGTGACGGAAGCGGGCCCGGGCTGGCCGGTAGACGGCACCGTGAGGGGGAACTCGCGAACGCCTTGCGGATCCGCGGCCCAGAATTGGTGGCAGTACTCAGGCGGCGCGGGGTGAAACAGGTGTTGCATGTCGTCATCCGCGAGTGCGTACTCGATGTGGGCGCGGATAACGTCAGCGGGCGCTGTTTCCGCTTGCTCGGGGGTAGAGCCGGCTTCGACCAGGTCGAGTTGCAGGCAGTGTGCGAGCCACTGGCCGTCTTCGCGGTAGAGCAGCACGTCGAGGTTGAACGCGGGGTGAGGTGCTTGTGCCATCGGGCAAAGCGTAGCAAGCGCGAGCGCAGCACGGAAACACGAGACCGCATGGAACGCCACGGACGGCGGCTGCGCCGCCTGCATGACCTCTTCCCGGCGATTCAGTCTGCTGGGCTGACTGCATCTCCGTGGATGTCAACGACACGATGCCACCAGGCACGGTCGGGCCGGGCTCACGCCTTCAGAATCCGAGTGCGCGCCGTAGGTGCCGCTCGACCGCCTGCAAATCCGCACTGGTGAGCGAGCCCAGCTTCCGATCGATCATCGTTCGCCTCACCGTTCGAACGATGGCCGTCGCAAGCGACGGGAAGAGGAGCCCTGCGGCCTTCCAGTCAGCCAGCACATGGTCCGCAAACAAGCGTCGCCGTACGTTGCTCGTGATCGCGGCGACGATGACCTCTCCTCGTGCGCGCTGGTAGGCCGGTGCGCTGATCACCAGCGCCGGACGCACTTTGCGCCCCGACTCGTCCGAGAAAACGAAGTTGACGAGAACGACGTCACCGCGACCGCAGGCGATCATAGGCGGCGTCCCTGCGATTGTCCCACAAGTCAGCGAGCAGGGGGTCCGCCTTGGCGTGCAGAGCTAGCAGCCACTCACCCTCATCCCCGAGATCGTCACGCAGGCGCTCCTCGATCGCTTCCACCACGTATTGTCGAACGCTCATGTCGCGCCGCGCTGCCGCCAATCGTAGTCGACGGCGCACATCCGGTACGACATCCACGCTGATTCGTGGGCGTTTGGCCGAGGACGCCATTGATCGGGGCATTGCAATCCACCTCGGGCGGGCACCCTGTCACTCGACCTCCTTGGTGTCAATGACACTCTGCCACGAGGCCGCGATCGAGCCTCGCAGGTGCACCCCGGAAGGCGGCTGTCGCGAACTGCCCGCAAGCCCGGTGCGCTCCCCAGTCGCTGGCTGCCGCTGGCACATCAGCATGAGATCTGCCTATCCTGCCCCGGTCCACCGGAGCGTGCGAATCCATCTTCCCGGCTCGGCGGCGTTGCGCTAAGGGGAGCGTATCTGCGGCGCCCGGCGCGGGCGCGAGGGGGTCCTTACGGATGTCGAAGGATGTGATCGCCGAAGTGATGCGCGCCAGCGAGGGTCGGATGCTCGGCGACGGCCTGCACTGGCCGGACATCAAAGAGGTGTTGGCGCGCTGCGACACCTGGGACGATTGGTACCCCGTCTTCGCCGATCTCGGCGCGCGCTACGAGCGGTTGGCCGAGCAGGCGCTGGCGCAGGGGAGTCGCGTCTCGGCCGGGGAGCTGTTCTGGCGCGCCAGCATGCACTACCACTACGCCCAGGTGTACGCGCACGCCCAGCCGGAGCTGCGCGAGGCCGGGCAGCGCAAGAAGGTGACGCTGTATGACCGCGCCGCGCCGCTCTTCTGGCCGCCGGGCGAACGGGTGGAGATCCGTTTCGAGCAGTTCACCATCCCGGGCTACCTGCGGCTGCCGGCCGGCGTGCGGCGGCCGCCCTGCGCCCTCCTGATCGGCGGGCTGGAGAGCACCAAGGAGGAGAGCTTCCTGTTCGAGAACATGTGTCTGGCGCGCGGCCTCGCGACCTTCGCCTTCGACGGCCCCGGCCAGGGCGAGATGTATTTCCAGACCCCGATCCGCGGCGACTTCGAGCGCTTCACCTCGGCGGTGATCGACTACCTGGAGACCCGCCCGGAGATCGACGCGCAGCGCCTCGGCGTGCTCGGGCGCAGCCTCGGCGGCCACTACGCCGCCAAGAGCGCCGCCGGCGATCGGCGGCTGAAGAGCTGCGTGTGCTGGGGCGCGCTGTACGAGCTGGAGTCGTATTGGGACGCGATGCACTTCCTGACCCGCGAAGCCTTCCGCTACTGCGCCGGGCAACCGACGGAGGAGGCCGGCAAGGAGTACCTGCGCTGCATCGACCTCACCGGGTGGGCGGAGCGGATCGAGTGCGCCCTCTACGTCCAGCACGGCGCCAAAGACGATCTCATTCCACTCAATCAGGCGGAGCGTTTGCTGCGCGAGGCGCGCCGCGCCGCCCGCGTGGTGAAGCAGATCGAGCCCGAGGGCAATCACTGCTGCCACAATCTCTTCCACGTGACCCGTTATCCCATGGCCGACTTCCTGGCCCAGACGCTCAGTGCGTGAGGGAGAACCAATGAAATACGTGGGTCGAACGGTTCCGGGCCTCAACAACCGCATGCTGGCGGCGGGGAAGGGGACGTTCGTCGCCGACCTGGACCTGCGCGGCGCCGCCCACATGGCGATCCTGCGCAGCACGCACGGCCACGCCCGCATTCGCTCCATCGACACCGGCGCGGCGCAGGCGCTGCCCGGCGTCGTCCTCGTCCTCACCGGAGCCGACCTGCGCGCGGTGATGAAGCCGGTGCCCTGGGCGAACGATCCGGCCGGGATCGGCGGCAATACCGTGGACATCTATCCGCTCGCCGGCGATCGCGTCCGCTACGCTGGGGAGCCGGTCGTGGCGGTGGTGGCGGAGGACCGCTACACGGCGCACGAGGCGCTGCATCGCATCGAGGTCGACTACGAGCCGCTGCCGGCGGTGACCGACGCGGTACAGGGGCTGGAGCCGAACAGCCCGCTGGTGGAGCCGGCCTGGGGAACGAACGAGCTGCTGCGCAAGACCTTCACCCGCGGCGATGCGGACGCCGCGCTGCGCGCCGCCGACGGCGTCATCGAGGGCAGCGTCAAGGCGCACCGCTACGCTGCGGTGCCGATCGAACCGCGTGCCTACGCCGCCGCCTACGACTCGTTCTTCGGCCGCCTGACGGTGTGGTCGTCGACGCAGAGTCCGCACCCCCTGCGCGGCTTCATCGCCACCGCCTTGTCGATGGCCGACACCAGCGTGCGCGTCATCCAGCCCAACGTCGGCGGCGGCTTCGGCGCGAAGGTGCCGCCGTTTCCGGAAGAGATTCTGGTCGCCTACCTGTCGCGCCGCCTGGAGCGGCCGATCAAATGGATCGAGGAGCGCACCGAGCACCTGGCTGCCGGTGGACACGGGCGCGAGGAGACGCTCTTCTACACCGCCGGTTATCGCCAGGACGGCACCGTGACGGCGCTGAAGGCGCGCGTCGTCGCCGACGTCGGCGCGCCGACGGGGTTGTGCGGCTGGGCGATGTCGTTCGTCACCGCCTTCTGCATCCCCGGGCCGTACCGCATCGACGATTGCCAGGTCGATCTGCACTCGGTGGTGACCAACAAGGGACCGTGGAACGGCTATCGCGCTTTCGGCAAGGAGGCCGCCGCCTATCTGTTGGATCGCATCATGGACAAGGTCGCCGCGGCCACCGGGCTCGACCCCGCCGTGGTGCGCCTGAAGAACTTCCTGCCGCCCTCCGCCTTTCCCTTCAAGCAGGTCTCCGGCGCGGTGCTGGACAGCGGCGACTACGGCACGGTGTTCAACAAGATGCTGGCCGAGGTGGGCTACGCCGACTTCCCCGCCCGCCAGGCTCAGGCGCGCAAGGAGGGCAAGCTCCTCGGGCTCGGCATCGGTTTCGAGCTTACGCCCGAAGGCGGCGCGGTGCCGCGCTCGCGGGCCATCCAGGGCTACGACGGCACCACCGTGCGCATGAGCCCCGAGGGGCGGGTGACGGTCCTCACCGGCGTCACCTCACCGGGCTCGGGCAACGAGACGGCGATCGCGCAGATGGTCGCCGATGAGCTCGGCGTCGAGCTCGACCAGATCACCGTGATGCAGGGCGACACCGACCTCTGCCCCTACGGCCTCGGCAACTTCAGCTCGCGCAGCGTCATGATGGGCGGCGCCGCGGCGGTGCTGGCGGCCAAGGACCTGCGCGAGAAGCTGTTCAACGTCGCCGCCAAGATGCTCGAAGTCAGGCCGGCGGATCTCGATGCCGAGGCGGGCAGCATCCGGCTGCGCGGCGCGCCGCAGCGCTCGGTGCCGATCGCCGACGTCGCCGGCGAGATCTACCGCCACACCTACGGCCCCGCGGCCGAAGGGGTCGAGCCCGGGCTCGAGTCGACGCGCTACAGCCGCGTCGGCAACCTCTATCACCAGCCCGAGCGCCAGAACGGCCACTTCAGCATGTATCCGACCTGGCCGTACGCGGCCTGCGGGGTCGAGGTCGAGGTCGACCCCGATACGGGGGTGGTCAAACTGCGGCGGGTCGTGTTCACGCACGATTGCGGCACGGTGATCAACCCCGGCTTGGTCGAAGCGAACATCCACGGCGGGCTGGCGCAGGGGCTCGGCGGCGCCGTCTTCGAACGCCTGGTGTACGACGAGAGCGGGCAGTTCCAGACCGCGACCTTGATGGACTACACGCTGCCGACGGCCACCGACCTGCCCAGCTTCGAGATCTCGCATCACACCACGCCGTCACCGTTTACCGATCAGGGCACCAAGGGGGCCGGCGAATCGGGCGTGGCGGCCGTGCTCAGCGCCGTGTGCGCCGCGGTCGAGAACGCCCTTCCCGGTTCGGGGATCGTTCTCGACGAGACGCCGGTGACGCCGCACAAGGTGTGGACGGCGCTGCAGCAGGCGCGCGCCGCGCAAGCCGCCTGACGGTCTCATGCAGCGTGAACACGCGACAAGCCGTGGCCGCGGCGCCTGTGGCCGCCGGGTGGGGCTGGGTACGGCGCGATGCCACTGCGACACGCAGCGCCGCCGGCGTCGAATCATGACCCGAGGTGCGGCGGAATCCCGCATGGCGAGGAGTCAGGAGTAAGCGATGGCGGAGTCACTGGAGCGCACTGTCGAGCGCATGAATCGCCTGTTCGCCGAGAACCGCTGGGAGGAGTACTTCGCCGGCGTCTCGGAGCATGCCCTGGGCACGGTGGTGAACGACGACGGGTCGGCGCGGGCGACGAAGCAGGAGTTCCGCGCCTTCGCCGATCACCTGCAGGTGATCGAGTACCGCGTCTGGGACGTGCAGATCCGCCAGGTCGGCGATACCGGCTGGGTGCTGCTCAAGCATGTGCAGCGGCAGACGATCGACGGCGTGCGCAGCGATTGGACCGGCGATGCGACCGACATCTACATTCGCGAGAGCGACGGGGTCTGGCGCCTGGCGAGTTGGCACTTCAACGGCTTCAACGAGAAGCGCTGAGGCGCTGCCGGCG
Organism: uncultured Binatia bacterium (SeqCode); assembly: GCA_964475125.1. Lineage (GTDB taxonomy): Bacteria > Desulfobacterota > Binatia > HRBIN30 > CADEER01 > CAYYWP01. The sequence continues at coordinate 41,843 of CAYYWP010000010.1, forward strand.
CAGGGAAACCGACGTGAACAACCCGTTGAAGAATCTGTTCCGCTCCTCCTTCGACGAGCCGAAGAAGGCTGCGCTCATGCTTCGACGGACGCATCCTTCGACGCGCTCAGGAGAGCGGGAACTCCTTGCGCCACAAAGCGTTCCGCGCACCCTGAACCCGCCGAAGGGTGGGCGGAACGCGTTTTTCGACCGGCGGTTAGGGCTCGTCCTGAGCCCCCCGGAGGGTGAGCGGGATCATTGCGGCCCAAGCACCTCCGCTCACCCTGAGCCCGTCGAAGGGTGAGCGCGCGCTTTCTCAACCGGCTTAAGGAGCGTTGGCGATGACGTACGTTGGACAGGGAGTACTCGGGCTCACCAATCGACAGCTGGCGGCCGGCAAGGGCACGTTCGTGGCGGACGTGACGCTGCCGAACATGGCGCACTTGGCGGTGGTGCGTACCCCCCATGCCCACGCGCGCATCCGCGGCATCGACACCAAGGCGGCCGAGGCCGTGCCCGGTGTCGTCTGCGTCGTCACCGGCCCCGAGATCCTCGCCAACACCGATCCGATCCCGCCCGCCTACGACACCACCGCGATGTTCGCCAAGCAGATCGAGACCTACGCGCTGGCGATCAAGAAGGTGCGCTACGTCGGCGAGCCGGTGGCGGCGGTCGTCGCGGAGGATCGCTACACGGCGGCCAGGGCCGCCGCGCTGGTCGAGGTCGACTACGAGGTGCTGCCGGCGGTGACCGACGTCGACGAGGCCCTCAAGCCGGGCAGTACCTTGGTCGAGGAGAGCTGGGGCGACAACGTGCTGATCTCGCGCGATCACGTCATGGGCCAGCCCGATGCCCGCCTGCGCGAAGCGGACGGCATCGTCAAGGGGACGCTGCAGACGCATCGCTACACCGGCGCGGCGATCGAGCCGCGCGCCTACCTCGCCACGCACGATCCGTACACCAACATGACCACGATGTGGGCGTGCACGCAGAGCCCGCATCCGATGCGCTGCTTCCTCGCCAAGACGCTGCGCATGCGCGAGACGGATCTGCGCGTCATCCAGCCCAACGTCGGCGGCGCCTTCGGGCTCAAACTGCCGACGTTCCAAGAAGAGCCGCTGATCTGCTACCTGGCGCGCAAGCTGGTGCGCCCGGTGCGCTGGGTCGAGGAGCGTACCGAGAGCCTGGCGGTCGGCGGCCACGCGCGCCAGGAGCGCATCAAGTTCGAAGCCGGCTACAAGAAGGACGGCACGGTCACCGCGGTGAGCGTGCACATCCTCGCCGACATCGGCGCGCCGAGCGCGCTGTGCGGCTGGGGCATGTCGAACGTCACCGCCTTCTGCCTGCCGACCGTGTACGAGGTGCCCGACTGCCACGTCCGCCTGCATTCGGTGGTCACCAACAAGTGTCCGTGGAACGCCTACCGCGGCTACGGCAAGGAAGCCGCGACCTTCGTCATGGAGCGCATCATGGACCTGGTGGCCGACGAGCTCGGCATGGACCACGCCGCCGTGCGCTTCAAGAACTTCATTCAGCCGGATCGCTTTCCGCACCGCCAGCCCTCCGGCGCCATGCTCGACAGCGGCAACTACCCCGAGGTGCTGCGCCGCTGCCTGGAGCTGGCGAAGTGGGACGAGTTGGTGCGCCGGCGCGACGAGGCGCGGCGCCAGGGCCGCTGCGTGGGCATCGGGCTGAGTTACGAGCTGACGCCGGAGGGCGGCTGCATGCCGCGCTCGACGATGCTCTCGGCCTACGACGGCTGCACGGTGCGCATGAACGCCGAGGCCGAGGTGACCGTGCTCACCGGCGTCACTTCGCCGGGCAGCGGCAACGAGACCAGCATCGCCCAGATCGTTGCCGATCAGGTCGGCGTGACCATCGACCGCGTGCGCGTCGTGCAGGGCGACACCGAGGTCTCCCCCTGGGGTCTGGGAAACTACAGCGGGCGCAGCATCATCATGGGTGGCTCGGCGGCTCAGATCGCCGCCAAGGACATCCGCGCCAAGCTCATCGATGTGTCGGCGCGCATGCTCGAGGTGCAGGCGGCCGACGTCGAGCTGACTGAGAACAGCGCCCGCGTGCGCGGCGCGCCGACGCGTTCGATCACCCTCGCCAAGGTGGCGGAGACGATCTACACCGACTGCTTCGGGCGCCAGGCCTGCCAGGTCGAGCCCGGGCTCGAGGCCACGCGCTACTTCCGCCACCAGAACATCGACCATCAGCCCAAGGTGGAGACGCAGCCGAACCTCTATCCGACCTGGCCGAACGGCGCCTTCATCGCCGTCGTCGAGGTCGATGTCCAGACGGGCAAGGTCACGGTCGACCGGATGCTGGGCATCCACGACACCGGCACGATGATCAACCCGCTGATGGTCGACGCCAACATGCACGGCGGGCTGGTGCAGGGTCTGGGCGGCGTGCTGTACGAGAACCTCGTCTACGATTCCGCCGGGCAGCTGCTCACCGGCACGTTCATGGACTACACCTGTCCGACCGCAGTCGACGTGCCGGCGTTCGAGATCGGCCACGTCATTACGCCCTCGCCCTTCAATCCGCTCGGCGCCAAGGGCGCCGGCGAGTCGGGCGTCGGCGGGCCGCTCAACGCCGTGGTCAGCGCCGTCGAGGACGCCGTCAAGCCGCTCGGCGTGCACCGGCACCTGCTCGAAACGCCGCTCACCCCGGCGCGCGTCTGGCAGTTCATCCAGGGCGCCGGCAACGGCAAGTAAGGCGCACCGCATGCCCTCTCCCGCGCACCGGCGGGAGAGGGCGGCCGGTGGAGGGGCCGACGGCGCGGCGCCGGGAGGCTCGTGGCGAGCACGGCGGCGGCGCGCCGTCTTCCAGGGCTCTTCGCAAGCTCATCCGCCGTGAGGCCACAGCGTCGCGTCGCTTAACTATCCAGCCGGCGCCCCACAATGCGTGGCCGCAACGCCATCGCCGGGTATCGTCACATCAGAGCTGATCGGGACTATCCGCCGCGCACGTGCTCGATCACGTATCGGGCGATCTGGTGGCACGGTTTATCCCATTTGGAGAACCGCCCCGGCGCAGCCATGCGAGAGGCAAAGCCGCGCTGCATCGATCGACACGCCCACATGTCCTGGTCGTTGATGCCGATCAGGCAATCCGTCGCGACCTGCAGACGCGGCTCGAAATTGAATGCCGACACCGTCGAGGGCGGCACGCAGAGATGAATGCGCAGGTTGATGCGATCCGGTCCAAGCGGGAGCACCCGATAATAGCCCATCGCATCGGGCGTGAGGAAAAAGAGGAGGGATGGATAGATCAGGAAGAACTGTCCCATCTGCCGCTCGGCAGGTGTCAGCCCATCAATCGTCGGCAAGGGCGAATGCTTGCCAGTGACGTTGAGGAAGGTGCCGTCTGGTTCGGGGATGATTCCCCAGGAGTGTTCGTACGCGCCGTTGTAGTCCTCAGCGTCGGACAGGTGGGCGGGCATGGGATCGTGCACGCCCTTATGCAGGCCCATGACGTGGTAGAACTCCATGAAGTTGTCCATCATGAGCTTCCAGTTCCACTGGCAGTCATACTCGGCGCGCACGAACGTCCGCATTTCACCGGCCTTGTAGTTCTTGATTCTTTCCGACACGGCCGCGAGCCTCGGCCCCAAGGGCTGGGCGTGTGGATCAAAATTGACGAAGATATAACCTTCCCATGTTTCCACCCGGAGCGCGGGCAAGCGCACGTGACTGCAGTCGAAATCCTCCGCCTCCCGCATCTCGGGTGCCCCGATGAGCTCACCGCGCAGGGAATAGGTCCATAGGTGATAGCGGCACTGAAAACTCTTGCGGTTTCCCTGTCCTTCCACGACCTCGGCGCCGCGATGCCGACAGACAGTCGACAGTACGCGGATCGCTTCCTGCTCGTCGCGCGTCACCACCAGCGGCTCTCCCAGGAGCGTGATCGTAAAGTAGTCACCCGGCTTCGCCACCTGATCAACCCGCCCCACACACAACCACTCTTTCATGAAAATCCGCTCGACCTCTCGGTCAAAGAACTCGTGCGAGACGTAACACGCAGGTGGAAGGCTCGAGGCTTGCGTGAGCGGCCGCAGCGTCGCCGCAAATTCCTCGCTCGACGGGATGCTGACCCCAGTGTTCCCAGGGGTGGGCATCTCAAGTCTGGCCATGTCCTGTCTCCTTCGTGCAGACCGTCGATTGGTCACAGTCGAGAGCGCCAGGTGGAACGATTCTCCCTTTGGCAAAAAGCGACCGCCTGTACAAGGCCGCGCATGTTCGCGAACGGGTCCGCCTGGAGGGCGCCACGCCGTCGGCGCCGGGCGTGCGACGAGCATCCCATCCACGGCCCTCCGAGGGGGCGGTGACGGTGCGCCGCCTCCGACAGTGAGCGGGCGGCGTCTACGTCGTCGGTGCCAGGGGCGGATGAGTCCCCGGCGCCAGCGTGCCGTGCAGGACCAGATCGCTGAGCGAGGCGACCACCGCCTCGATCGCCACGGTGTCCTGCTCGATCCACCAGGAGACCACGTAGGCGGCCATACCGACCAGCGCCTGCGCCCAGATGCCCGCATCGCCGCGGCGAAAGGCCCCGTGGGCCATGGCGTGCACCAGGCTGTCGCACAGGTCGTCGACGAAGCGCGCCTGGCTGCGGCGGACGACATCGTGCACGGCCGCGCCGTCGCTGAAGATGATGCGGAAGAGGGCTCGGTGCTCTTGGGCGAAACGGAAGAATGTCGCGACCCGCGCGCGCGACTGCGCGATCGGGTCGCTCACCGCCACGCGCACGGCATCGAGATCGGTCTGCAGGCGCCCGGCCGCGTCCTCGACCAGGGCGGTGAAGAGCGCTTCCTTGGTGGGATAGTAGAGATAGAAGGTGCCCACGGCGACGCCGGCGGTGCGGGCGATGTCGGCGATGGTGGCGCCGTGAAAGCCCTTGGCGGCGAGCACGCGCTGGGCCGCGTCGAGCAGCGCGCGGGCCGTCTGAGCGCGCCGCTGCTGGGCGCGCGCGGGAACGCGCAGGTCGTTCCCTGGCGTCAGCATGAGTACCAACTCGAACCAGAATTCGGTACGGTCCGTCAAGCAGTCAGAGAGCGAGAGAGCGATGGATCTGGCTCACATTCGCCAGCGGCTGGCGGCCTATCAGCCGGCGCTGATCGATGAGGCGAAGGCGGCGCGCGCCGCGGTGGCGGTGGTGTTGTGGGAAGTGCAGGCCGGGGTCGAGATTCTGCTCATTCAGCGCGCCACGCGCGACGGCGATCCATGGTCTGGCCACGTGGCGTTTCCCGGCGGGCGCCGCCACCCGGAGGATCGCGACGCCGTCGCCACGGCGGTACGCGAGACGGAGGAGGAAATCGGCGTCGAGCTGACCCGCGATGCCGAAGTCGTCGGTCGCCTCGATGACCTGCGCGCCGTGGCGGCGCGCCGGCCGCTCGATCTGCTCATCTCGCCCGTCGTCTTTGCCTTGCAACGCCCGGTGACGCTGCGGCCCAACCCGCGCGAGGTCGGCGGCGCGCTGTGGGCACCGCTCGGGTTCTTTTTCGACTCGGAAGCACACGCCACCTACACGCGCCGGCTCGACGGCGAGGCCTTGCACTACCCCGCCTTCCGCTACGGAGATTACCTGGTGTGGGGGCTCACGCACCGCATCTTGCTTGGGTTGCTCGACATCGTGTGCGCCGGCGCCCCCGATGCCGGCGTGCGCGGGCGCGCAGCGGGTCGCTGAGGCCCGCGACCGTGCCGAGCGATCCCTACATCATCCGCGGCGGCGGCGCCGGCCGTGAGCGCCTGCGCGTGCTGTCGCGCGTCATGCGACCGACCACCCTGGCCCTGCTCGAGCGCATCGGCGTACGCCCGGGCTGGCGCTGCCTGGATGTCGGCTGCGGCGGTGGCGACGTCGCCGTCGAGCTCGCCGGCCTGGTCGGCGCCGCCGGCCGCGTCGTCGGCATCGATCGCGACGCCGCCACCCTGGCGCTGGCGCGCGCCGAGGCCGACGCCGTGCCCCAACTCACCTTCGAGCTGGGCGACGTCGCGACGGCGGCGAGCGGCTTCGGCGCCGAATTCGACCTCGTCTACGCTCGTTTTCTCCTCAGCCACCTGCCCGACCCGGCGCCAGCCATCGCCACCATGCGCGACCTGCTGCGCCCCGGCGGGATGCTCGCCGTCGAGGACGTCGACTTCGCCGGCCACTTCAGTTGGCCACACCTGCCGGCGTTCGACCGCTATGTCGATCTCTACACCCAGGCCGCCCAACGCCGCGGCGCCGATCCGTTGCTGGGCCGCAAGCTGCCGCTGCTGTTGCGCGCCGCCGGCATGGCATCGCTCGGGGTCCACATCGTCCAGCCCGTCGCGTTGGACGGCGAGGTCAATCTGATCGCTCCGATCACCATGGAAAGCATTGCCACATCGGTGGTCGACAGCGGCCTCGCCGCGGCGGCCGAGGTCGATGCCATCGTTGCCGACCTGTACGCCGC